>JAHRHE010000071.1 GCA_020027965.1 Nitrospirota bacterium
ACGGTCTGCGGGAGTGCGCCGCCTCGTCTCGGCCGACATGTCGGCATGGTATTGTTCGACCACCTCTTCCGGGTCCCCGCAGGCCATGAGCCCGCCGGCTCGTAGCCACAGCACCTCATCGCAGAGCTTCCGGATGAGCGTCGTATCGTGGGAGACCATGAGCGTCGTGCAGCCGGCAGCCTTGAACTGCGCCAGGCGCTTGAGGCACTTCTCTTGAAAGGCGATATCTCCGACAGCAAGGCTCTCATCAATCAGCAGGATCTCGGGCGAGGATTGAATTGCGATCGCAAAGGCGAGGCGCATCTGCATCCCGGTGCTATAGGCGCGTAACGGCCAATCGAGAAACTCCGCGAGCTCCGCGAACTTCACGATCTCCTCGATCCGGGCAGCGACCTCTCGCCGTGTGAGGCCGGCGATGACCCCCGCGATACGAATGTTGTCTCGACCGGAGAGGTCAGGATGGAATCCCACACCTAGGTCCAGCAACGCGCCTATCCGGCCGTTCAACTCGACCGATCCCTCATCGGGCCGGCCGACCCCTCCGATCAGCCGCAGGAGGGTCGACTTCCCGGCGCCGTTGGGCCCGATGACTCCCACCATCCGCCCGGGGGCGACGCGAAAGCCCACGTGCCGCAAGGCCCAAAACGTTTCCTCGGCTTTCCGTCCTCTGAACCCCTTCAGGACAGATTCTTTGAAGCTCACCGGCCGGTCAGCACGGTACTGACGGAACCGTTTGCCCAGATCCTGGACCACAATTGCGTCGGCCACCTAGAGCTCCTCCACGAAGCGATAGCTCACGCGCACGAATGTGCGGTGGCCTGCGTAGAGCAGGCCGGCGGCGAACACCGCCACGCCCGCCAGTACATACCAGTCCGGCATCACCCCATGAAGGAGGATGGCGCGGTACCCATCAATCAGGTGCACGATGGGGTTGAGGTTATAGACAAGCCGGTACGAAACCGGCACGGCCTTGGCCTCGTAGAAGATGGGCGACAGAAAGAACAGGAGCTGCAGAAACACCATGAGCAAGTGCTGCGTGTCCCTGAAAAGCACGTTCGCGGTCGCGACGAGGTACCCTACGCCCAGGAGCAGGACAAACTGGAGCCCAATGAGGAGCGGCAGTGCCAGAACCGTGGCCCGGAGTTCTCCTCCATCAAAGACAATGAACAGACCTAGAATGGGCAACCCCAGGAGGAAGTGGATCATGGCCGTGCTGACCGTCATGACCGGCAATACCGAGAGCGGGAACCCCGGACGCTTGACGAGCTCGCGGCTGCCCGTAATCGCGCCAGCCGACTGCGTGAGCGCGGCCTGAACCCACGTCCACACCAGAATGCCCGTAAACGCGAAGGAGGAGTATCGCGGGATATCGATCGCCAAAACAGTGCGGAACAGAAACTGAAAGACGACGAGCAGCAGCAGGGGGGCTCCAAATGACCAGGCGACACCGATCACCGAACCCTCGTAGCGTACCTTCATGTCGCGGACGACCAGCGTATAAAGCAGGTCGAACAGGTACGCGAAGCCCTTTTCACGGGCGCAGGCCCCGAGCGTCACGGAGAATGGCACGGTGTTCGGTGACGACATCATCGTGATTCAGAAGCTAGGCGGTCTCACAGGTCATACGGCAACCGATGCTCGAACGGCACATCGGCGGGACTGCAGATGAACGTTTGGGCAAATGCCTCCTGGGCCTGGGACTCGACGCGAAAACCCGCCGTCGCGAGCAGAGACCGGATGCAACTTGGCGTCAACCCCCAGAACCAATTGCCATATCCTTCTTTCGGCTCAAAGCCATCGGTGATGCCGACCTGGTTACCCACGCCGAGGCTCGAGAGGTTCCACAAAGACCGGTGTCCAGGCTGGAGCATGGGAAAATAGACGGCCGCGTTGGGAAGCCCGTTGACCTCCGGAATCGCTGCGGTGCGAAGGATCAGGACCTGTCCGCAGATACGCCTCAGGGCGACCAGCAGGTCGAACGGGCTCGGATGATGGTAGAGCACTCCGGCACAGAGCACCACATCGGCTACGCCGATCCGGGCAGCGGTTGCGGGATGGGAGGCGTCCCCCCGGATGAACTCGACCGCAGAGTTCCGCTGTTGCTTCTTGGCCTCGAACGCCGGCGTTGGGCCGTACACATCCACCCCCTTGACCGGCTTGGCTCCTACCGCCTCAGCCAGAAAGGCATGCTCCCCATCCACCCCCCACATGCACCCGACGTCCACAAAACTGTGGCCTGGCGCATACCTGCGGATATACTCCTCCAAGTGGGCATAGTTCCCGACATCGTAGCCCCGCCAGGCCTTCCAGTATCGCCACAACACATTTCCCCGCCGCGTCTTGAGGAACCGGACCTTCCAGGTGTACATCATGCCCCGTATTTCCTTCTAAGACGAAGTGAGTTCAATCTCGGGCTGAACCCGTCGTCCTACGCTCTCAGATCCTACCCTTATTTTCAAAGACGTGTTGTTTTCAAAGACGTTTTGATAGAGGTATCTTGCCAAATACCTGTTCCCTGCCGGAGACAGATGTCCGTCTTCAATGTAAAATTCTCTGTTCCAGTTCGGAATTTGTCGCATGTCTTCCAACGGGTCTAGGTATTCCGTGCCAAGCTCATGAACCACGCTCTGCCATCCTTTCAAGTACCACACGCTCCTCCCAACCAAGCCGGCCTGCTCTTTACAAGGAATTCGCAGTACCACGAAGGCTTCATTTCTTCGTTGAGCTTCCTGCTCTATCTTTTTGAACATTGTGTACACTACGGGTCTTGCATCGAGGGCCAGCAATGCTTCCCGAATTACCAGACTAAGAAACACGCTACTGTTCATCATTGTGTTCATAGCCACGCTATAGCCATCCGAGGCCGTTCGCATGACCAACTCTCCGCCGTAAACTCTGAAACTCGGCTTCGTCATTCCCTCATTCACACGATATGCCTCGAGCACCCGGCTCACGTCGTCATCGATAAAGGCCAAGATAACAATGTGAGGCTTAATAGTGTCCTTGTATCTCGTATACGCGAGATACATCTGATCAATGCCCCACCCCGGCACCCCGACATTGAAGACCTCGTACTTGCCATTGAGCTGTACCTGCAGGAGATGAGGCACGGTCTCGTCTGGTGAAGACCCGGCTCCATAGACAAATGAATCCCCAAGAATCATTACACGTCCTATGGCTCGGTCAGTATCGACGACGGAAAACTCTTTGCTGTCTCGAAACCCTTGAGAATTGGTTTCTGTACTATTCTTCACGGCGGTCCATCCGAAGTACGGGTCAGTCTGCGCCCACGAAACGGCATCAGCTCTATTTTGGTATTGGCCGGGAACAGTCCTTACATAAGGAGTAAGGCCATTGAGACGCAAATATATCTCCCCGCTGGATAATGCGATGAGGAGCGTCGCAGAACAGATGGCTGCGGTAAAGATGACTGTCCGCCGAGTAGTCATGAGCCTAGGGATGCGCCAAGACGAAAGGCAACGGGGTACTTAGAATAGTGACGCAGATTGTCATCGAGCCTGTAGAGGTCCCATGGGGACGACATGCACCCTGTGGTACTAGGATGACACCTTTATCATCGGGTGACTCTGGCCATCAGTATCGAGGGCCTTGCGCGGCGTGGCAACACGTTCCGGGATCTGGACGTAGGGCTCGCTTCTACCCAGCCGCTTGACCCGCCGGCGCGATCTCCAGAGAGCGACCGGCCCGACGAGATTCCCGATCGCCTCGATGCCGATGAGCGACAACGGATAGTCGCTCCAGCCTCGTAGCCGAGCCAGCGCTTTCCGCACGTGGCAAAGTGGTAGCTCGACGAGTAGTCGGGTCAGCGCACGCGGGTCGCGGTCCCGCAGCAGCGTGGTCAGATGGTAGGCCACATGCCCCTTGCTGTAGTTGTAGAGCTGGCGTCGCAGCGACCGCATCTCGCGACGGTGCATATGCCACACGTACGCGTGTGGCTCATAGACGATCCGGTAGCCCGCCTTCAGCACCTTGTAAAAGAGGTAGGTGTCTTCGCTGCAACCAGTCGGTGTGCCGGCACCGAGCGCCTCATCGAGTAGTCCGACGTCACGGTGTGACAGAATCGTGGAGCGAAAGGCGGCATTCGCTGTGCCGCCAAGCCGCCAGGTGGGGACAGCCCGGCGGCCGAAGGAGGCGAACCAATTCGCATCGGCTTCAAACGGTTCATACCCTCGGCCTAATCCGCCATAGGTCTCGAACAACGTCTGCGCCCGAGTCTCCAACTCTCCCGGGAGCACGTTGCCGGTGACCACCATCACGTCGTCATCAGCGAACGGGGCGATAAGCCGCTCCAGCCAGCCATGCGGCGCCACCACATCGTCGTCCGTGGATACGACGACATACCCTTTACTCGCCGCGATCCCCGCGTTGCGCGCATAGGAGAGCCCCTGGCGAGGCTCGTTCACCAACCGCACACCCGGGAACTCGGCCACCACGGGAGGAGTGCGCGCCGATGCGGGGTGGTTGTCAACCACGATAATCTCAATGTGTCTTTCTGACTGCTGAGCCAAAAGGCTGCGAAGACAGCGTCGAAGGCTCTCCGGACGATCATAGGTGGCCACCACGAGCGACACGGAGAGGTCCATCGAGGGACGGCTCGAGATGTGCGTCCTCGTCCGGCTTTCTCTTCGAAGATACTGCTCCGCCAGCGCGGCAAGGACCTCGGCCTCGAGCGCGCTGCGGCTCCTCAGGCCCTGAGGATCGAAGAGCCTGAGGCCAATCTTACTCGCGATCGCCTCTCGCAGATGCTCGGCGCTGGTCACCTGCTGGCGATTAGCGACCATCACGTCGCCGAGGAGCCGGTCCTGCCAGGACACGAAGACGCGGACGCTGGAACAGTCGGTCACATCGGTCAAGTCCTTGAGCGGTTGACTCAGATCCACGAACCGGACCCCCGTAATCTTCTGGGAAGGTGGACAAGCTTGTGTCCGCGCAGACCGAGTTGTCAGCATGGCATAGAGCAGCGACCCTGAAGTCTTCATGATCTGGACCGCCCGTCGGCGAGCCTGCTGATAGCGGAACAGCCCCAGGCAGACGCCCTTGAGTTCTGCCAGTAACAGGTCCAGGTGAGGACCCGGCTGCAGCAGGGGCCAGCGGGCCAGCCGCCGAATGTAACGCCACCACAGGTACCACAGAGCGAACCGCACGATGGCCCAGCGCGCTTCCCGATACACCAGGGCGCTGCGCACGAAGTAGCTAAACAAACCGATCCCCCACGTGTGGATCTGCCGCTTGAGCTCGGCATACTCTCGACGGTGCCGGTGCCAAACCAGCGCTGCCGGCTCGTACACAAGCGGGTGTCCCTCCTGCAGGACCCGGAAAAAGATCTCGAGATCCCCACCGCCGTTGGTGACCGTCCCGACGTCGAGCGCCGGGTCAAAACCGCCGACCAGATTGAACACCTTCTTCCGGAACGCCATATTCGCCCCGGTGCCGAAGCGGCCCGCGCCGATCTGGAAGGTGTCCGGCTTCCCATTCCCTCGGTTCACACGATACCAGTGACGCTCGAAGCCCCTCGCGAAGCTCCCGTATTGTTCAAAAATCAACTGGGCTTCGGTCTCGAGTTCGTACGGCAGGACCAATCCCGTGACGGACATGACCTCCGGGTTCTCGAGGAAGACGCGCACGATCGCGCTGACCCAGTTCGGATCCGCGACCGCATCATCGTCCGTGAACGCAATGACGTCGCCGTACGCCTCCTGGATCGCTCGATTCCGAGCCCAGTCCAACCCGGGCCGGTCCTCCCTCACGTAGCGCATAGTCGGGAAACACTCCCGAACCAAGCGTTCGGTCCCATCGTTCGAAGGAGCATTGTCTACGACAAGCAGGTCGAGCGCCTGGTAATTGAGCCTGGCCAAGGCATCGAGGGTCAGGCGGAGACTGGTCGTGCGATCACGCGTGCACACGGCGACGGTGACTAGCAGCGTCGCTGGCACCGGAGGTTCTTGGCTATCCGCTGCCACCATATCCTGAATGCGAAAGCCGCCTGAGGGGACGGGTGACCGAAGGGCACACTGGAGGATGCGCTGAACGACCTTGTGCCGATGTTGAGCGAGAATCGCCTTGCCAAACGCGTCGGACTCACAGCGGCCATCACGGACTGGCACCGTGACAGTCCCGACGGGGAGGCCGTGCACACGAACTAGCGCAAGCACGGCCTGGTAGCCTTTAAGATTGTCGACCGTCTCGAGTGGACGTTCCAGGTCAAACTCGATGACTTTGATTGGTTGAAACATCCTCGTACCTGAACGGTGGTCTCAACTCAAAAGGGAGCAGGATACATGGGGCATGAGTGTTGTCGCTTGCAGCATATGTGCGATGGAATCCAGCAGCAACCAGGAACAATGAAGAGTGAAGAGTCCCCACACCCGAAGCGTTTGTCAGGCCACCAAGCTACCGCCTTTCTCATTTTTCCCTCTAGGAGGATTGAAAACATTCACAATGCAAATTCTTAGCCTGCCAGTCCAGAAACTTTGGGCGATGACAGGCGCGGGGGCATCAACGCGTAGACGTACCATCGTAAGTAATGGGGGGCCCATTTCCACACTTTAAATCGTGAAACCCCTGCCGTGCGGTCCCGCCAGGTAGTCGGAATTTCACAGATGGGGTATCCCTTCCGGAAGGCCTTCACAGTTAATTCCATCGCGATTTCGAAGCCGCCCTTGCTCTGGATTGGAATGTCCTCCAGCATGGATTTGTCGTATAGCTTAAAATTGTTCGTGATGTCCCGCGTCGGAATCCCCGCGACATAGTGCAGGCTCAAGCCGGCAAATCTGGATAAGGTCTTCTTCAGCAGAGGACCCCCGATCTGTTGTCCGCCTGGCATGTACCGGCTGGCGCAAACGAGTTTGAAACCGCGCCGGTATTGCTCAAGCATCCTCTCTACAATCGACAGGTCGTCCGAGACGTCCCCCATGACAACTAAACAGGGTCCTGATGAGACTGAGTGAAAACCGGTTTTGATCGCATTCAGCACTCCAGGCCCGTAACGGTTCTTGACCAGGACCAGTCGGCTATCACGTTTCTGTAGCCTTTTGACGACCGGAATGGTGTTGTCCTCATCAAAGTCGAAGACGACATGGATGATATGCTGAGTGTGAATATGTTGCTTGATTGTCTGGTAGAGCTCTGCAAAATTCTCTTTTTCGTTGTAAACAGGAACAACGATATGCAAAATGAGCTGCGTCATATATTCCCGAGACGGAGTTCAGTCTCGACCCAAGGGATGACCTCATCCAAAATCTCTGGAAGGTCAGTCGTTGCGCTGAACTTCAGAACCTCTAGTGCCTTTTTTGTGCTCGGGACACGTTTGTGCACGTCGTATATGAATGGTGGATCGCAGGTATATAGAAATTCCTTCCCTGGATTGATCTTGTCCCAAATCAGACGTGCCAATTCCAGAACCGTAGTCGATTTATCAGTAGAGAGATTAAAGTCCTCGTTGGTGGCCGCTACCGTCTCGACGCACAGTCGGATTCCTCTCGCTATGTCCCCTCCATATGTGTAATGACGGACCTGATTCCCGTCCCCGAAGATGCGCAACGGGTTCTGCCCTTTCAGAACCTTTTGCACGAGATCAGGGACGACATGACTCATGGCTAACCTGATATTTCCGGAAAACACATCCTTATCCACCAAAGCCCGTCGCTCTCCGATCCCAACGCAATTAAACGGCCTAATGATGGTGTACGGAAGATCATACTGCTCGTAGGCCCCCTTTGCGAAATACTCACACGCCAATTTTTGGAATCCGTATGTCGAACGGGGCGGAGGACACCTCAGCTGCTCCCCTTCGGGGGTAGGAAATGTGTCGGTCGATTCGAACACCATCGATGAAGAGAGCACATTGATCTTTTTCAAGCGCTTGTGCTGAAACGCCCAAATGGCCGAGTCAAACGTGGCAGCAATGATCCGTTCATTCTCAGCCAAGAGGTCATAGGCGAATTCATGAAAATAGGAGATGCCGCCGATCATTGCGGCGCCCGCGATCAATTGATCGCAATCAGACAAGCTCTCCTTCAACAGTTTGACATCCTTCGCATCGCCTTTGATGAATCTATAGTTGGGATGGTTCCAGTAACTCTTCTTGACTTCGCCGTACTTCGAGTAATTGTCGATCCCGCTTACGTGATGACCGTGTGAAAGCAATTCTTCAATCACATAGCCCGCAATAAAGCCTGCCGCTCCGGTCACCAGAATCTTCATCAGATTTTCACGCCTTCCCCAAAGAAATTCCAAATATCGACAACATACTTTCCTTTAATGCATAGTCCCTTATACTCGCTGTGGGGCGCGGCCAGAATCACAATGTCCGATTCTTTGATGAGCGTCTCTGCCCCCACGAAGCCTGGTTGATAGATATACGGATCGGTGCATAATGCCCTCGCCGCCTCGAGCTCCAAGAGCTTCTTGAGTTTAAAGGCCAAACTTTCTCTGGAATCGTCGCTGTTGGCTTTAAAAGCCATTCCAAGAATTCCTACCGTTTTATCTTTCAGCCCGACTTTGGCTTTGAGTGTCTCTATGAGAAAATTCGGCATCCCTTCATTCACGAGCATGGCCGCATGGCCCATGAAAAAATTGTTATTGCTCGCCGCAGACAATTGCATTGTATCTTTGAACAGACAGGGACCTGCCGCGAAGCCCGGTTGGGCAAACCCTTGGAGCCGCGGATACTTGTAGGTCATCGCTTGATAAATCTTCTGAAAGTCGAGCCCATGGCCATTGGCAATCATACAAAACTGGTTCGAAACCGCAAAATTGATGTAGCGCCATGCATTGGTAAAGAGCTTGGCTAATTCAGCTTCAATTGGTGAGAGTTCCACGACATCTGGGGTCAGGAGCGAGAACAGCGATGTAGCGCGCTCAGCCGATTGGGGATCGCAGCCCGAAATGATCTGTGGAAGGGTAGTTAATTCCTGTAGGCCTCGGCCTTCGGCGATCCGTTCCGGACAAAAGGCGACACCTGTCTTCTTACCGAGTGAGCGAACAAAGTCATGAATCTTAGAGGTCACGCCGGGATAGAGGGTGCTCCGTAAGATCAGAAGCTGTTCATCGCTCAGGTATCCCACGATTTGGCGAACGACTTCCATGACATCATGCAACCGAGGATTCAGATGCTCATCCACAGGCGTCCCGATCACAATCACGAGAACCGGCGCGTCTTCAATAACGCTGATGTCCGTGGTTGCGTGCAATAAGTGGGAATCCACCGTGCGGCATAAAACCTCAATCCCGCCTTCTTCCATGAACGGCATGCGCTTGGCATTGATCCCCCGAACCGCCTTTTCATCCTTATCGTAGAGCACTACCCGTTTGCCTTGATTGGCAAACGCTAGCCCTAACGGTAAGCCCGCATGGCCGCAGCCTCCAATAATGCAAATGTCGTACGGTTTATTCATGGCCATGACATCCCTACCAGGCATGAAACAGCGGATCTAGATGTCAAGAGTTGGCAACCGTCCAAGTCTTGACCGCTGGGAATGACACTGTAAGGCCGCTGGAACCAACTCTTCAAAGACGGGTCGATAGTCAGCAAGCACTGGAATCGTCACGCATTCTACGCAAGGGGCCGAAACCGGTCTCATGCAGCATACGCAGATCCGAGGCCAGCAATGCCTGATCCCAATGGAGGAGGAACGGGCGGTGCCGCTCCGCTAGCGTGCAGCGCGGAACCTGCTGCATGACGTCGTGTTCGAAGGCCTCCACCCCCTGGCGGTACCAGTCGCGCCATGCGAAGCCTACCTGCATATTCATCGGAAGCAACACGGCCATCACGATGAGCAGGCTGAATTGCATGGCCTTTTTCACGATCGGAGACCCGTAGAGCTCCCAGATGAAGTAACACACGCACAGCAACGGCACGGCTATGAGTGCATAGCGGCTCGGCATGCCGACGGTCGGCACCAGGGCCGCCCGGCCGAACCCCACACCCAATGCCAGCATGATCAGTCCCACGAAAAACAACAGCAGGCCCACTGCGCGAAGTCGCTCAGAATCGCGCGTGCCACCAAACGCACGAAGCAGCAGGACAGCGCCCACCAATAGCACGATGGACATCCCGCCGATCGATAACGGCCATGCGAGTCTGGCAGAGGGTCCGAACGCCATCGCGAGAAACTTGGCAGCCGTCTTGACCGTCTCTGCCATGCTTGGGCTCGGCGGGTTCCACCACGGACGAACATACCCGGCAAAATAGAGAGCCGACAGGAGAAGCGCAGTAGCCACCGACCCCAGAAGAAACCAACCCGTCCAACGACTCTCGTGGCTGTCCCGTCTCCAGCGCAGGATGCCGGCATACCCGACCCAGACCGCCAGGGGAGGCACGTAAATAAGTCCGTTGGCGCCACAGAGGGGAAGTAGCATCAGGCTGGTGCCGGCCATCACTGCAGCGCCGGTCGAGAGCAGCACTTGTCGGCCGACGATCACCAGAAGGAGCATGCAAGTCAGAACAGTCGGGACCACAAACGTGAGCTGCCAACTCCAGACGAGATTATCCCAATTTCCGATATGAAGAATGGCGAGAGGGAACACGGCATCCGCGTAACTGGTGACGCCCCGCAACCGCCTGGCGACCTCGATCATCGCGGCCGCGAGTCCGCTGAGTACCAAGGTGTTGAACACCATTCCGGCTCGGAAATCGCCACCGGTGAGCTTAAGTAGCAGCAGGAGGAGCAATTTGGGAAGCGGAATGCGGTGCTCGTTATTCTGGGCCCAGAGCCATGCCCCGATGCTGGGCTCATTGCCGGTTAGTGCAGGAACGAGAAGCCAGTCCTCCGCAAGTGGGATATTCCGGCCATAGAGCCCGATACACAGCAACACGGTGAGCATCATCAGGCCCCAGACACTCCATACGAATACTCTCGGAGCTCGATCGGAGCGAATCCCTGCGACAGTTTTAGGCTCGCTCACACCTGGTTCGTAGGCTATTGCGACGTCATTACCCATAGGCAAGCTGAAAGGCATCTTCCTTGAGGTGTGGATCTTAACCACAGTGCATCACTCAAAGACCCGGGACACTGGCTCTGATGGCCTTTTCAGTGTCGATTTCCCACCGATGAGGCGGGCGGAGGACCCCTTTATCGCCTCCGGGCGACACGACATGGATGGTAGCCGCCGTTAGAACAGCGTGTAGATAAAGGGGGCGACAGCGGAGCCCTCGGTCAACATGACCAGGGCTCCGAGAGTCAGAAGAAGCATGATGATCGGGAGGAGCCAGAACTTCTTGCGAGTCGCCATGAAGGCCCACAATTCCACAATGATCTCACCCACGTTTTGCTCCTCTTCCAGCCATAGCCTCAAAACTGATGCCACAGATGAGCGATTGGCCTCGGTTCACTGGGCACCCGGTAGGAGTCGGCCCCGCGATCTAGCCGCAGGTGGAGCGGATCCCGCCCGAACAGCCGCATGACCACGGCCATCGGCGTCATGACTCCGTAAAATATGGCACCCAGGATCAGCCGGGTGTTGACCCATCCGAGGGCATGACCGACTCGCATCCAGAGCAGGTAGAACGACCTCAGCGCCATGGGGCGGGTTAGCCCCAGCACCCCGAGCAAGACGCCAATGACGATCGCCCACCAACGCGGATCCGCGTGCGCTACAACAGACCACAGCCCAAGACCGACACAGATTCCTCCCATGAGGCAGCCGAAGCTCCGAAGTCGTCTGGCGTCCAGTGCGGCCGTTCCTACACGGTGCTTCATTAGTCCAGCTCGAATTCCCGTTTCCAGTCCGTGTCCCTGGTCCACGGCCGCTGCTCCCCCTTGGTCAGCAGGACATTCTCCAAGACCAAGAGATCCATCTCGGTCCGCATGAAGCAGCGATAGGCGTCACGCGGCGTGCACACGATCGGTTCACCACGGACATTAAATGAGGTATTCACCAGCACAGCGCACCCGGTCTTCCTCTCAAAGAGCTCCAGCAATTTGTAGTAGCGGGGGTTCGTCTCCTCGTGCACGGTCTGGATTCTCGCGGAATAGTCCAGGTGCGTGACTGCCGGGATATCCGACCGTGGCACGTTCAACAGGTCAATTCCCCATAAAGTCCCCTGCTCCGCAGGCAGGGGCAGACGACGCCGCTCTAGGACGGGCGCTACGAGCAGCATATAGGGGCTGTCGGCGTCCAGGTCGAAATAATCGTTGACGCGCTCACGCAGGACCGACGGGGCGAACGGGCGAAACGACTCGCGGTGCTTGATCTTGAGGTTCATGACTGACTGCATCTTAGGATTTCGGGCATCCCCGAGGATGCTGCGATTGCCGAGCGCCCGCGGCCCGAATTCCATCCGTCCCTGAAACCAGCCGACAACCTTCCCTGCTGCGAGTTCTTCGACGACCCGCTCGAGTAAAGCCTCTTCGGAGAGTCGCGTGTACCGGGCGCCTAGCTCATCGAGCTCGCATTCGATTTCCTCGCTCGAAAAGCGCGGCCCTAGAAAGGCTCCCTGCATTCGGTCTGTTCGGCCGTCATATGCCCTCGGCTGCTGGTCGAGCTGATGCCAGGCCGACAAGGCCGCGCCGACAGCGCCTCCGGCATCCCCGGCGGCGGGTTGAATCCAGATTCCCTCGAACGGTCCTTCTCGTAGGATGCGCCCGTTACCGACGCAGTTCAGCGCCACCCCACCGGCCAGGCACAGCCGTTCCATCCCGGTTTCCCGGTGAAGCGTCCCGGCCAGTCGGAGCATGATCTCTTCGGTAACTTCCTGAATCGACCTGGCAAGGTCCATCTCTCTCTGTGTCAACTTGCTCTCAGGCCTTCGTGGCGGCCCCTCAAAGAGCCGATCAAATGCCCGCCCGGTCATCTCCAGTCCCGTGCAGTAGTCGAAATATTCCATGTTGAGGCGGAACGTCCCATCGGGCTTCAGCTCGATCAAATGCTCGTAGATCGTCTTCACGTATCGCGGCTCGCCGTACGGAGCCAGCCCCATGACCTTGTACTCGCCTGAGTTGACTTTGAACCCGGTGTAATAGGTGAACGCCGCATAGAGGAGCCCCAGGGAGTGTGGAAAGGGAATCTCCCACAGCGGCGCGATCGTCCGGCCTTCTCCAACCCAGGCAGAGGTGGTCGCCCATTCCCCCACGCCATCCATGCAGAGGACCGCCGCCCTCTCGAATGGAGACGGGAAAAACGCCGAGGCCGCATGTGATTCGTGGTGCTCGGAGAAAAGAATGGACGGCAGGGCCGATTTCGTGACGCCGGGAGCGACGCTCAGCAGCTCTTCTTGGAGCAGGCGCTTAAGCAGAAGCTTCTCCTTGATCCAGATCGGCATTGCCGCGACGAACGACCTGAACCCACGCGGAGCAAACGCCAGGTATGTTTCCAGCAGGCGATCGAACTTGAGCATAGGTTTATCGTAGAAGACGATATAACGCAGGTCGGGCAATGCCGTTCCGCTCTGGCGCAGGCAATAGCGCACGGCGTGGGTGGGGAACCTCGGGTCATTCTTCTTGCGCGTGAAGCGTTCCTCCTGGGCAGCCGCGAGAATCTCGCCGTCCTGCACCAAGCAGGCTGCGCTGTCATGATAGTATGCGGAAATTCCCAGGATCGTCGTCATCGCACGTGTCCTTCACCAGGCAGTCCTGCCCTGCCCGGATGCGCCACGCTAGCGCTCAAGCAGCCGTGTACCGGCTTGCCTCCGATCCAGGCCAATTCGCTCACCGCTTCTCGCCGCGAGGCTGGAGTCCGCGCCGACGCGGAGTGGTTATCAACCATGATGATTAGGCCAGGGGGTTACTTTTGTCGGATCAGGTACGAGGCGAGACGTTCGAAGGTTGACAATCGGATTCCTAATGGATGCCGGATGGGGCGGGTGAGGTCCGCCAACAGCCAGAACAAAGTGCCCGGCCTCAGACTCCTGGCCATGATCCTCGCCTCTTCCCTCAGCGCCCGGACGCGGAAGTACCGGCCGAGGTTCAGCTTGAGGGTCTCCGGCGTAAGGACATGCGTCGCGTCGCAGATCCAGTACCGATGCCGCAGGCCTCCGGCCAATTGCAGGTTCCGTTGGGCTTCTTTTCCTTCCAGTACATACTGTCTGCCGCCGGCCACATGGGAGTAATTGTGGTGTTGATGAATCGCGACGACTGCCGGGGTCGCGTCCACCACGGCTGCGCCCAGGGCGCGGGCCTTCCAGATGAGCCAGTTGTCGAAGTAGGCTCGTCCGAGCGCAAACGGCGGAATCACCCCATAGAGCTCACGCGGGAACACGAAGTAGTCGATGGCGGAAAGCCCGCGAGATTTCCCCCGCTCGAGTGCGTGACGCCGCAGATGTTCCTCCCATCCGGGCTGCCAGAATGATAACGCTCCTCCCATCTCCAGATTGCGACACTCCCCCACCATGAGGAAGCGTCCGCAGCTTTGTTGGACGCGCGAGATGGCCGGCAGGAAGTCGCTTCCCAGAACGATGTCACAGTTGACGTAACACATCAGATCATGACGCGCCGCCCGCTCGGCCTTCATGAACACATCACTCAACAGTGGAGTGCCAAACTCATTGCGTGAGACGGCCGGGAAGTGCCGGAGACCGAACTCCTTCGCCACCTCGGCAGTCCCCTCCTCGTCGCCGAACAGCAGGACCTCACATGCCTGGTGGAGGCGGACCCAACTGCCGATCGCATTGCGTTGGATGGTCCCGATATGTCCGCGAAAGGGCTTGGGGAAAGCAAACAGGCTCAACATAGAACGTTCCAGTCTATCAACACTGCCTTCAGCACTTGTAGGGCACTGTCTCTCATGCTGACATGGCTAACATCATGATGCCTGCGATGATGATACCCATCACGTAACTGTTGCTATCCTTAATCGCAAAGACGATAGGATCATCCTGCATCTGGTCACGATGGGCCAAGAGCCATGCCCGACTGATCCAAAACAGCATCACCGGACAGATGAGCCATAACAGCATCGGGTGCGAATAGAGTCTTGTGACTTCTTGGCTGTTGATATAGAGCGCGAAGATCAGGACGGAGATATACCCACTTGCCGGCCCTACGCTCGCTACATATTCGAGGTCAGTATTCATATAGCCGCGCCCGTTGACCGGACCGTTCGACGCGCTCGCCATCAGCTTGAGCTCCGAGAACCGCTTCATGAACGCCAAGCTGAGAAACAGGAACATCGAAAAGGCCAGCAGCCATTGCGAGGTCACCACACCGATGGCCTCTGAGCCGGCATAGATCCGCACCGTGTAGAGTCCAGCCAAGAGGATCACATCCAATAACACGACCTTTTTCGCGTAGAACGTATACGTCAGAGTGGAGGCAAGGTATACGCTGAGGGCGACCAGGAACCCGCTGTTCACGCCAAGCCCCAAGAGCAGACCGGCGATAACTAGGACAGGGATCATGAAGCAGCCTAGCCA
>JAHRHE010000072.1 GCA_020027965.1 Nitrospirota bacterium
AGCCGCTGCTGTCGCCTTATCATGACCTCTTCGCCTCTTGTGGTGCTGGTTGCTCACTAGTCACTTCTGCCGGCCGCCTCTTGAACAAAGAATCCCCGCCGGCGACGGATCACCCCTCGCCAGCGGGGACTCTCTTGGAAAACGATGATGCGCAGGGTGAAACGGGGCACTCGCGGCCGTACCCCGCTTACCCCTCGATCCCGCTACCCCGCGCCTTGCTACGGCGCCACGTAGCTCCCGAACTTCGGCGCCTTATCACAGGGATCGCCGGTCTGCCCCGCGCAGAGATACCACAGCGCCCCCTGCGCGTACAAACGGGTCTCCTTGTGCATGGTGGACGACCCGTAGGCGACCGCCTCTTCCAGCTTCATGATCGCCTGCGGACTGGCGTTCCCGGACCGTGCCTTGCCCAGGGCGTCCTGGAGCAGCTCGGTCGCCTTCTTGATCTGGCGCACATCCGCGCCGCCGATCTTGCTCATGTCCACCGAATAGCGCATCCCCACGGCCGGGAAATCCGTCAACTCCATGATCGCCTGGTTGGTCAGCGAAATCGCATCGCTGACCTGAGCCTGGGCCCCGGGCACCCAGCTCAGGAGAACCAGCGCGACCACGCCCAGCGTCACTAGCATAGCGTTTTTCATGGTCTTTCTCCTTTCCTCCTTAGTCAAGAAGCGTGATCCGTGACGCGTGTCAGGCCATGCCTCATGCTTCGCAAGCGATCTCCTCATCACGCATCACCCTTCACACATCACGCGCTGGTCGTTAGAAATTCATCCAGAGCTGCACGAAGCCCCAACTCTGGTCGCCCGGACTTCCCGGCATATTGGCCGTCATATACCCGCCGGACCAGATGTGGCTGTAGGTCGCCTGGAAGGCCACCTTCCCGTCCGCGAACATGCGGGTCCAGGAAAAGTCAATTTCATCCCCGACATGCGTCTTGGTGTTGTCCGACCTCGAGAAGACGTAGCAACCCTGCCCCGCCCGGTACCAGCAGTCCTTCGAGCTCTGCAGGTTCATGTTCATGTACCAGATTTCGAAATGGTCGCGCTCGGACGGTCGGAACTGGAGGTTCGCCTGCGGCGCGACCATGTTCTTCCAGGCTTGCACGTCGGCGTAGCCCATGTGGATGTGGTTTGTCGGGAAGAAGTTCTCGAACGTGTTGGCGGTCCTACAGGCCCCGATGGGATTGGCAGCGCCAATGGCGGCGCCGCTGTTGCAATTGCTGTTGTTGTCACCCGAGGCATAGTCCAGGTTCACCGCAATGCGGGGCTTCCACTTCGATTGATAGAAGGTGTAGCCCAACCAGGACCGTATCCCGTAGGCGTTGATGGTCAGGTTCCGATCCTGGGGATTCACAGTTGCCCCGCCGCTGGGATCGCCCATCCTGCCAAACTGGAACGCGGTCTCCAAGATCGCGTCCCAGTTGCCTTTCCGCAACTCGGTCCGCTGACCGAACATGTGCCGGATCTGGTTCCCTTGCTTCGCATTCCCGGGACCGCCTCCCGCCGCGCCCGAGGCGTTCTGGTTGATGTACAGTACATAGTACGGCTCGAACAGGATCCCCGGAATGTTCTTGAGTTGGTTGTAAAAGACGAACATGTCCACGTCAGCGCCACCGTCGGGCCGCCCGGTGACGCCTCCCGTGACATTTGGTCCTCCACTGCCGACCGGGGCGCCCTGGAGTAGGTCTTGCTCGGAATTGCGGAACCACCCCAGGTACGACTCGAAGGTCTTGGTCGAATACGAGAACATGATCCCGTCGTGCGAATAGCCGGTGTTCGCCCAGTCGAAGTGGCCGAACAGAGAGTGGTTGCCGAAGATCAGGTACTGCCGCCCGGCCTTCATGCTGAGGCCCGGGACGCCTGCCAAGTTCCGGACCAGCACATACGCCGCCCGGACTCCTAGCCGGCAGTTGCCCGAGGTCTGGAACGTACCGCCGGCTGTACCGACAGTCGTGGTTTGATTGCCGCAATTGTGGTTCAAAGGATCGCCGGCGTTCCCGGCATTGTTTTGGTTGCCGTTCCCGCCCCACACGGCCGAGTCGATGAGCTCGAAGTAGAAATTCACGTCCGGAGACAGGTCATAGCCGATACCCAAGCGCACCCACTGCTGGACGTAGAAGTCATTGGCGGCCTTGGTTTGCCCGCCTCCGTTCGCGGCAGCTGGGGCATTTGCTCGAGCGCCAGCCTGGGTCGTACAGGACCCGGCGGCCGGCGCGCCCAGGCCGAAGCAGACGCCGTTCCTGAACTCCGGGCGGACGCGCAGGTCGGCGCGTAGCCAGAAGTTCTTGATGTCGAAGTTCCGGCCGATGACCGGATCGTAGACCTCGTAGGCTTCCTTCTGCGGCATGGCCCGCGGGATATGGGGAAGATTGGTAATGCGTTCGCCCGGGGGAAGCTCGTATCCCGCCCAGGCGGGTGAGGCCCCGAAGGGGGGTGAGATGAGAACTTGAAGACCGGCGACCAGGATGGCCGCCGCCACGGCGATGGAGTGGCTCAGCCACTCATTTCGTCCTGTGATGCTTCTCATAGCGTTCCTCCTGTGATTAGCTAATAGCGAATAGCTCGCACCCGATCGCCTGACTCGGTCCACGCTTCGCGATCGGCCCGCGCTATTCGCGCGGTTCAGCTAACAGCCCACTATGATTCAGCTCTCTGTGTTCCCGTGTTGTCGTCGAGTACGAAACCCCGGAAGCACGTGTGCCGCGCGCTTCCTGTGTTCGTAGCGAGTCGCTCATAGCCGGCAGCGAGTCGCCGAGCATGTCGGCTCATCGCTGTTCGCTATGTGCTCTTCGCTATCTCTATCTGTCACCTCCTTTCGTTCGTAAGCTGGTGTGAATCGCCCTTAGCTGGTCGCCGCTCGCTGGTCGCTGCCTGCTTTGCTTTGGTCCTGCCCGCTCGTCGCGGCGTTGATTTCCGCTTCCGCTTCTTTCATGGAGGCCTGCAGATCCTGCTCCACCATCTTCACTTCCTGCTGAATCAGGTTGATCTCCGGCTCCACCGTCTGCCTGAGATCATCGGCCGTCTCCTTGAAGCCCTTGACGGCCTTCCCCACCTGGCGACCGATTTCCGGCAACTGCTTGGGGCCGAAGAGCAAGAAGGCGATGATCAGGATGATGAGAATCTCTCCTGCGCCCAAGCCGAACATCTTCAAACCCCGTGATGAGTGACGCGTGACGGGTGACTAGCATGACCCCGATCCTAGGTTTGAAGTTCCCCACGCGTCGCGCGTCACGCGTTACCCGTCACCCGCGGTTACCCCTGCTTCGCTTGCCGACCCACTGGAGCCTGCCCGCCGGTCTGAGACGGACTCGGTTGGGCAATCTGCTGGGCAGGCGCCTGCTGACCCGGCTGCTCCGGCGCGGGCGCCGCGGTGACATCCACCGCGTCCGGCTCATTGACGGACTTCTTGAAGCCCTTAATCGCCTTGCCCAGCCCCTCCCCGAGCTGGGGGATCTTGCCGGCCCCGAAAATGATCAGCACGATGATCAGGATCAGCAGCAGTTCCATCCAACCAAAGGAGCCAAACATGTGTTCCCTCGTCTATCTGTGGTTCTCGCTGTGGTTCTCGTAACTGATTCAGCGGTTGCGGGCAGTCACACGGTCCGGATTCGTTCCTCGGTAACCATTTCTTAGGCGGCCTCTCGCCCCACTCCGCCCCAGCGGCAGGCGCTCAATGGCCGCGCGGCTCGGAACTTACAAGAATTTTCCATGAATAGTCAAGGAGTTTCTTTTCGCATCTGGAAGGTGTCTCTCTCGCAGGATGTTAAACAATGAGTGTTGACCCCTGATTGTCATTCTGAGCGCAGCGAAGAATCTCGACTTTTCAAGCAATTGAGACCCTTCACTTCGCTCAGGGTGACAGCGGCGGAAACTCTTTCAACCCCATTCTTGGTCCTCAGAAGCCGCAGAAGCAATGAGCGTAGTCCACCGCTTGGGGGGGGACAGCCAGGGCTGCCTGGATGGCCGGTTGATCGTAGCCCAGGGGTTCAAGGTCAGGAAGCGCCTTGAACATCTCCTCTTCGGTGAGGTAGGCGATGGTATCCGGGACTCCATCCCCCTTGAACCCTTGCAGGATGGCCAGCAGAGCCTCCCGCTCCTCTGGAGGAGCCTCCTGAGGGATGGGGAACTCGATGGTCCGCCGGTAGGGACTGGAATAGGTTTCGTTGAGCGCGGCAATGGTGCGCAGAATCAGCCGGTCCTGTTCCCAGGGCTTCATGGAGCCCACCGAGGGATGCGTCGCCAGCAGGTCCATCAGGCTGAGCACGTTGGTCCCCAGGCTGCGTCCGATAAACTCCCGCTGGGGTTCGGCCACCACCGTGCGGAAGCCCAGGTACCGGGCTACCGCCTCCACAAGCGCGAAATTCACCATGAAACTGTACTGTCCCCCGAACTGGCCGTAGCACGGTTTGTCCGGATCGTTCAGGACCTTCCGGTCGGCGGTGCCCGCGTCAAAGCTGCTCAACCCGATGGCATCCGGAGCCAGGACCCGCTTGGCCTCCTTGAGAGTCGCGAAGGCACCCAGGTTCACCGGAACCAGGACCCGTTCATCGATTGTCTTGAGGAATTCGGTGATCGTCTTCCGGTACGGAACCGACTTCCAATCGGCCTTGCGGTACTCCTTTTCCCAGACGATGTCCTCCAGAAAGGCAGGGAAGGTCTTGAGCACCGGGATGTTCCGGGCCTCAAAGGCCCGCACGAAGCCGGACCAGTCGGTGATCGCCGCGCACTTGGATTCGCTCAGGTTGGGACACAGGTATTCCTCTTCTACTTCACCCTCGTTCCTGAGCATCAGCTTTGTCCGGAGCTCGTTCCAGAGCTCATGACAGAGAATGCGGTCCACCGTCCCGTCCCTGACGGCCCCGAGATCCTCCGCGGTCGCGCCGAGCAGCATCACGCGCCCCCGATGCTCGGCCAGATCCGGATGGGTGCCCGCCGATTCCAGCGCCGCCGGCTGGCTGTCCACCAGCACATAGCGCACCCTCGGATACACCCGCCCGTCCTTGTCAATCCGCTTCAGATGGCTGAGAAAGCAGGCGGCCAGGTTCCCGTTTCCGGGACCCCACTCCATAACCGTCAAAATAGGTTGAGGTTTAGGTTGAGGCTGAGGCTCAGGACCGCATTCTTCCTGGCCAGACCTAACCTCAGCCTCAGCCTTAACCTGGCGGCTGATCCGCGCCTTCTCGCGTTTTACAACGCGATAATAATAGTCAGCCGCCAAGGCGTGCGCCAGGCGATAGTCCGCCGCCGCAAAGGATTGGGAATAGTCACGGACCCGGCTGCCTCGAAGTCCGTAGAACAGCGCATTCATATGCACCTGCCACTCATCCAGCGGACGCAATTCTCCGATAAGCTGCGGCAGGGCGTCGGGGTCCTTTAACATGATAGACAATAGCTCCTAGCGGAGCGCGAGCAGCGTATAGCCAATAGCAAACAGCTGAGAGCTCTAAGCGGCTAGCCCGTCGCGGTTTGTGATTCGTTCAGGGAATCGCATTCTAACAAACGCCGCCGAGGCCCTGCAACGTGCTCAGCTCGTAGCGGGCTGTTGAAAAGGACGTACCGACCCTTGATTGTCATTCCTTCGCTGCGCTGATCCTTCGATTCGCTCAGGACAAGCCTGAGCGGAGTGGCTGTCATCCTGAGCGGAGCGAAGGATCTCGTGTTTACGCCATTGAGACCCTTCACTTCGTTCAGGGTGACACCATTGGAGCGACTTGACAGCCGCTCCACCGGGGGTGTAGCTGTAACTATTATGGTGATGCCGGCACGTCCTTGGCCTCTGCTCCCGGCCGCGGCTATCCTGGCCATCCTGTCGTCCGGACCAGGGCTCGCTGAGGAGTCGCTCACCCGCGACGTCCCGATCAGCGAGTTCCAGAACAAGGCCACCGACGTCAAGGCGTACAATTTCGACGCGCCTCCCGAGGGAATGTTCCGCTCCATTCAGCTCACGAGAGGGTTTGAGGAGGAACTGGGGTTTCGCCGCGCCCACGAAATCGTCCCGGTCAACCCCACGGAGACGTTCTCTCAGGGGCCCACGCCGGTGTTCCTCGTCTTCACGCTGCATCAGCACATCGAACCCTTTCAGATTATCGGGCTCTGCTATCCGGAGCAGGTCGCGGGTCTCGATCCGAGGACGGTGATGAGCCAGGACGAGATGTACATCGCGCTGGAGGACGAAAGCGGCTACCTCAAGCTCCACGCCCCGCACGGCGGCTGGAGACCAGGCAAGTACAAAGTGGAGATCCATGTCGGGTGGAAGGTGACTGAGTTCAGTTTGATGGGCACCATGCGGTTCGCCGTCGCCCAGGACGGTTCCTCGAGCTCCGCTCCCGCCCTTCCCGTCAGGTAAGCCATCGACTCGAGCTGGTCAACCTGTGACCTCGGCCCCCAATAATGCTCAGTCCAATTCCCCGCAATGTCTGGGTGACCGGATGGGTCAGCTTCTTCATGGATGTCAGTTCCGAGATGGTGTACCCCCTGGTTCCCCTGTTCCTTTCTTCCTCGCTGGGCGCGAGCAAATCCATCATCGGGCTGATCGAAGGAATCGCCGAGGCTGCCGCTAGTTTACTGCAGGTGTTTTCGGGCGCACTCGCTGATCGCTTCGGCAAAAACAAGCTCCTGATGGGGCTCGGCTACGGCATCTCCACGTGCTCCCGTCCCGTGCTGGCGCTGGCCACTGGATGGGGCATGGTGCTGGCTGCCCGGTTAACAGACCGAGCCGGCAAGGGAATCCGAACCGCTCCCCGGGATGCGATCATCGCCGCCTCCACCCCACCTGAGCGACTGGGCCTGGCCTTCGGCTTCCATCGGGCGCTCGACCAGGCGGGGGCCGTCCTAGGGCCGGCCGTCGCATTGCTGATGTTGGCTCTGTGGACAGCCGATCATCGCGTGGTCTTCTGGTGGTCCATCGTGCCGGGCCTGCTGGCCGTTACCCTGATTATCTGTTTCATTTCCTCTGGTGGGCCGACTCCAAGAGCACCGGAATGGACATCATGGTCCTTGCGTGGGTTCGACACGCGTTTCACGGCCTATCTGGCGATCATCGGGCTCTTCTCGTTGGGGAATTCCAGCAACGCCTTCCTGATCCTCAAGGCCGAGCACGCAGGGATCAGTCCTGCCTGGATCTCCGGAGTCTATCTGGCATTTAACGGGGCCTATGTCCTGGTGTCTGTTCCGGGCGGGATACTGGCCGACCGACTCGGCATGCCGCCGGTGATCCTGGGTGGGTTGATGCTATTTGCCGCCGTCTATGGCGGCTTTGCGTTGACGACCTCGCCGTGGATCATCGCCGGGCTCTTTGTCCTGTACGGAGTCTATATGGGATTGACCGAAGGGGTGAAGCGGGCCTATCTGGCCACGCTCGTCCCCGCGGAGCGAAAGGCCACGGGCTTCGGGCTCTATCACATGGTGGTGGGAGTCGCCATCCTGCCCGCCAGTTTGATCGCGGGGTGGATGTGGGATACTCTCGGCCCCGCTGCCCCCTTCTGGTTCGGCGCCGGGATGGCCGCGCTGGCTGCGGTTCTCTTTGCCTGGCTGTCCGCATGGAATACCCACTTACCCCAATACGATCGAGCCTGAGCCTTCAACCCGGGTCTCAGTACCCCTTGACGTCTCTCTAGCATCCCGGTACGATCTGCCATGAGGTCCTCTTGAACAAGAAACAGCGAGAGAACCTAGCACGTTACGCTTACGACATCAGCAAGATCATGGTGGCTGTACCCGTGTTGGGCAACGCTCTCTCCGCTGGCTTCTCACTGCGCGCTTTCTGGCTGGGAATCGTGGCTGCTATCGTGTTTCTTGTAGTCGCTCTGTTGCTTGATAGAAAAGCGGAGGACACAAATGAGCAACCTTGAGGTCTTCTTTTCGCTCGTAATCGCCATCGGACTGATCGCAATCGGGCTGATCCTCCGCCATGATGCACGTAAGAAAATTTCCAGACGATCCTGAGAATCAATTGTTGGCTAGTCTCCCACCTTGAACTACACCTCGCGACGCGCTGAGAACTGTTTGACCCACCATAGGCCATTCTGTAGAATGCGGGCCTGATGAGAAAAATGGGAACCACCCGCTCGTCATGACAGCCTCCCTCGGCCCCTGGGTATCGGTGGTCATCCCGATCAAGGACGAACGGGACAACCTGCCGCCACTCACGGAACAGTTGCTCAAAGTCCTCGGCGCCAGAGAGGAGTCGCGCACGGCCCCGTTCGAGATCTTGTATGTGGACGACGGGAGCACCGACGGGAGCGATCAGCTGCTCGACCGGCTGGCGCAGCAGCACCGCGAAGTCCGCGTGCTGCATTTCGACCGGAACTACGGGCAGACCTCGGCCTTTGACGCAGGCTTTCGCCATGCCAGAGGCGAGCTTGTCGTCACGATGGACGGGGACCTCCAGTTCGACCCCGCCGATATTCCGATTCTTCTGCCGCTGGCAAGCCGGTACGACCTGGTCTGCGGGTGGCGGACAGATCGCCACGATTCGCTCGTCAGGAAGCTTTCCTCGCGGATTGCCTATCTGGTCCGCAACGCCTTCACCCACGACGGCATCCATGACACAGGCTGCTCGCTGAAGGTGTTTCGCCGCCCGGTCGTGGAACGCCTGCAGTTGTTTGAAGGCATGCACCGCTTCTTCCCGGCGCTGGCCAAGATGCACGGCTTCACCCTTGCTGAGGTGCCGGTTCGTCACTTCCCCCGCGCGCACGGGCGTTCGAAGTATGGAATCGGGAACCGCCTCTTCAAGGGGCTGTACGATCTCGTGGCAGTGCGGTGGATGATGCGGCGGGTCTTGCGCTATCGCGTGCGCGAGTGCAGCCGCGCCGAGACGCGTGACGGGTGACGCGTGAGGAGGGACTAAATGGAAACAAGACTGATTACGAGCCATAAAGACCTCGAAGTTTGGCAGCGAGCCATGGATCTCGCGTGTGAAGTCTACCCGACCACCGCGCAATTTCCCCGGGAAGAAGTGTATGGTTTGAGCTTGCAAATGAGGCGATCTGCAGTTTCTATCCCGAGTAATATCGCTGAAGGCGCGGCAAGAAATTCTCGAAAGGAGTTCGTCCAGTTTCTTCATGTTGCGTTGGGCTCGGTCGCGGAGCTTGAAACACAGCTTCTGCTTGCAGAACGTATCGGCTTTCTCACGCACGCCGGATCCCTCAACACGTTAGACCGCGTGAGAAGAATGCTTATCGCGCTGCTCCGTTCCCTGAAGAAAACACCTGTCACCCGTCACGCGTCCCGCGTCACGTCTTCGTCATGACCACCACCGAAATCATCTGGCTGACGATCGGCTTTCTGGGCCAGGGCATCTTTTTCATGCGGTGGGTGGTGCAGTGGCTTGCCTCGGAGCGCAGCGCACAAAGCCGAGTGCCGATCGCCTTCTGGTACCTGAGCCTGACGGGCGGTGTGATCACCCTGGCCTACGCGATCTACCGCAAAGACCCGGTCTTCATTGCCGGCCAGAGTGTCGGGACCTTCGTCTATTTGCGAAACCTCATGCTCATTTATGCCAAGCAGCAAGTCGCCAGTAGCGAATAGCGTGGAACCGCAGAAGGGCCAAGCACCACCTGCTTTAGTCCCTTGCCGGTGTCCATTTGAGTAACTGGCGGCACCTGGTTCTCCTGCTGGCCATTGCGGGCTTACTGTTCTTCCTCGATCTCGGGGGCCTTGGGCTGACCGATCGGGACGAGGGCAGCAACGCGGAAGCCGCCCGCGAGATGCTCGAGACAGGGGACTGGATCAGTCCCACACTGAACTATGAGCCCCGGTTCGCCAAGCCGGTCTTCGTGTACTGGCTGATGAGCGGAGCCTACCGGCTGTTCGGCATCAGCGAATTCGCCGCCCGTTTCCCTTCCGCTCTCTTCGGCCTCGCACTGATCCTGCTCCAGTATGCGTTCTTGACGCGCGTGCGCGGTCCTGTCGTGGGCCTCCTCGGCGGCCTGATGTTGGTCCTGAACATCGAGATCGTCGCGATCGGGCGATTGGCTCTCACGGACAGCGTGTTGATCTTCTTCACGACCCTGTCGCTGTTCGGCTTCTGGCTTGGGCTCCATGGTTCGACAGTGCTCACCACAGGTGGTTCGACGGTTCGACTAAGCTCACCGCAGGCGGGGCTCACCACAGGTGGTTCGACGGGGCTCACCACAGGCAGCGAAAGTCGGACGCGGCATTTCTTCTGGCTTTTCTATGTCGGCATGGCGATCGGGACCCTCACGAAAGGGCCGGTCGGGGTGATCGTGCCGCTCCTCGGCGTGGTGCCCTACCTCACGCTGACACGCCGGTGGGGTCAATTCTGGCGTATGGGATTCCCTCTGGCAGGGACGGCGCTCTTTCTCAGCTTGGCGCTCCCCTGGTACGCCGCCATGCTCGCGATCCACGGCACGCGGTATACCGCCTCGGCGCAAGCCGATACCGTCGGTCGGTTCCTGAGCGTCATCGGCGGACACGGGGGCACGATCTTCTTTTATATCCCGATTCTGCTGTTCGGATTCTTTCCCTGGAGCGCCTTTCTCCCCGCCGCGCTCTATCAAGCGCTGAGGGGCTATAGGCAATGGGTTATAGGCGATAGGGGGGAGTCGCCGACCCATAGCCCATCGCCCATCGCCTCTCGCCCGTCAGCTCCGCAGGAGCTGGAGCTGTTCGCCGCGCTCTGGGTGGCCGGCGTGTTTCTGTTCTTCAGCCTCTCGGCGACCCGGCTGCCGCATTACATCGGGCCGCTGTACCCGGCGGCGGCGATCTTGGCGGCCTCGTACTGGAACCGCTGCCTGACTGACCCCGCCACCCCCGGTATTCGCGCGTCGTTCCGCACACTGATGGGCCTCGGCTACCTCCTGGGGATCGGCCTGGCGTCATCCTCCTTCCTCTACTCGACCTTCGTGGACACCATCGCGAAGGAATTCCCCCTAGCACCGCACGTCACTCCAGGCGGAGGGCCGTTCATGGCCGGGCTGATTCTTCTGATCGGGGTGGGATTCACCGGCTACTCCGGTCTTTCCGAGCAGCGTCGGGCCGGCGCGTTCTGGGCGGCAGGCGCGACGATCGGTCTGGTCATGCTCCTCGCCATCCAGGTCACGCTCCCGCGATTCAGCCGGTACTTCGTCGCGCCCCCCCAGGAACTGGCCTTTATCGCCGGGGCCAACCTGGGCCCGCAAGATCGCCTCATCCTGTACGGACCGCCCAAGCCGTCCCTGATCTTCTATGCCAGGCGCAAGGTCATCGTAATCCGTCCTGGACAGGAGGATGCCATGCGTCCGTATCTCTCCAAGTCCGGTCAGCCTGGTCGGACCATGATCCTCCTGCCTGCACGCCTGAGACCGCGTCTCCCTCCTGAGGCTGCAGCGTTCCCCGTGATCCTGGACCGGTTTGGCTACCTGCTCCTGGCCAACCGACCCATTGTTCAGGAAGGTCCCAGCCGTCAGCCTTCAGGCACCTTTCCCCACCCATTTCCCCAGAAGCGGGAGGGTCCAGGTAAGGGAACTCGCCGATAACTTGATCGCCCCTCGACTCTGCTCGGGGCCCTGAGCTTGTGGTTCGACAAGCTCACCACCCTGAGCGTTGTCGATGGGCCGAAGGGCTGGTGGCTGCTTAGAGGATCGGGAGGATGCCCTTGAGGCCCTGCAGGACTGCGACCGCGAGAGCCAGCCCCAGGGCAAAGGCTCCTTCCGCAAGGACCGTCCGGAGGCCGAAGGTGGAGGGTGGCACCACATCAGACGGGTGAGTCGCGCATTCAAGGCCGGTCCCGGTCTGCTGATGGGTCATCAGTTGCGCGGCGCTCGTCAGCAACGTCAGGCCCATGACGGCTACCGACCCGGAGGTGACCGCAAGCCCAACCCAACTGAGAAGGCGCGAGGCAAGGGGCGCGGGGTGAGAGGCCTGAGATTTCCTCAACCAGTACAGGCGGACTCCGAGACCGATCGCGATGAGCAGCGTCCCAACCCCGACCATGATCGTGTTCAGCGGCTCTTCCGGTGCGGAATGGACCACGATCCAGAGCAGGGTGAAGAGGGCCACCAGGTACGGCGACAGACCGGTCAGCGCCGTGACCAACGAGGGCCACCAGCCACGGTGGAAGTTCGCGACCAGCGAGCCCACCAGGACCCCCAAGACCATGCCCCCGGCCACATCGGTCGGAAAATGCGACCCGCGCACGACTCGACTGACTGCGACCAGCCCGGCGGCGCCGTAGACGAGCCAGGCGATTCGGGGAAAATGCCGAGCGAGCACCGCCGCGACCGCAAAGGAGGCCGTGACGTGGCCTGAGGGGAAGGAATCAAGTCCCGAATCCAAGGAAGGCCCGAAGTGAAACCCGCCCCCATGCATCAGGCGTGGCCGGGGCCGCCCGATGAGGTGCTTGAGCCCCTGCACCACCAGGGCGACCACTCCGTGGGCGATCAGCCCTTCGACGCCCGCCCGACGAATGACCGGCTGCTTCAGCGCCAGCCCGATCGCCAGCAGCACCCCGCTGATCCCTGCGAGGATCCACCCGCTTCCCAGACGATTTCCAATGTCCCCCACCAGCTCCAGCCAGGACAGATGAACCGACCGGAGGAAGCGCGTCAACGGAAGATCAACTTGCCAGAGCCCCCACAAGACGGCGACGATGACGGCGCAGGAAAGAACGACAGGAACGTGATGCGTGATAAGTGATCCCTCGACGGAGCTCGGCCCGCGACGAGCTCGGTCGAGTCGGATGGTGAGCCTGTCGAACCACGCGTGATGTGTGACGGGCTGGTCCTTCTTCATGACACATTACTCATCACGCGTCACCCGTCACCCGTCACGTCCTTAGGGGACCCAATCCGCCACGAAGATATTGAACTCGCCGCGAGAAGAGGTGTTGCGGTCCGATACCCAGACGACCTTCTTCCCGTCCGGCGAAAACATCGGAAAGCTGTTGAAGCCACCCGCAACCGTCACGCGCTCCAGCCCGCTGCCGTCGGCGCCAATCAGGTACAGATGGAACGTGGGACGGCGGCCACCCCCTCCCTCCTGCTCAAGGGGGACGGAGGGGGTGGGGAGGTTCGACGAAAAGATGATCCGCCTGCCGTCAGGATGGAAATACGGTGCAAAGTTGGACCCCCCGTTGGCGGTCACCTGCCGCTTGCCGGTCCCATCCGCATTCATCACGAAGATCTCCAGGTGACTCGGTTCCACCAGATGCCCGGCCAACAGTGACTGGTATGCTTCGATCTCTCCCGGATCGCGGGGGTGCGAGGCGCGATACACGATCTGCTGGCTGTCAGGAGAGAAAAACCCGCCCCCGTCGTAGCCGATCTCACTGGTGAGGCGGCGAACGTGCGTGCCGTCCAGGTTCATCGCGTAGAGATCCAGGTCGCCGCCCCGAACCGACGTAAACACGATGGTCTTCCCGTCCGGCGACACCGTCGCCTCGGCATCGTAGCCCGGCGTCGCAGTGAGCCTCTGAAGCTGCTGCCCGTCTATCTTCACGGAAAAGATGTCGTAGTCGTCCAGCGCCCAGCGATACGGGCCATCCTGCTTCGGCTTGGGCGGGCAGCTTGGCCCGGCCAGGTGCGTGGAGGAGTAGAGCACCCGCCGATCTCCTGGGAAAAAGTAGCCGCAGGTGGTTGTGCCGGCACCCGTGCTGATGAGCCGGACAGTCGCGCTCTCCAGGTCCAGGACGTAGATCTGGTAGCAGCCGAGTCCGTCCCCCGGAAGCGGCTTCGTGGCCACTGCGCCGTTGGCCCAGGGATTCGTCGACTGAAAAATCAACTTGGTGCCGTCGAAGGAGAAGTAGGCCTCGGCGTTCTGGCGGCCGGAGGTGAGCTGTCGGATATTGGCGAGGTGGCGCTCGGCGGGCTCCGCGTGCAGTGACGCGTGACGCGTGATCCCTCGATGGAACTCGGGATGGTGAGCCTGTCGAACCACGCGTGACGAGTGAAGCAGGAGGCGGATGTCAGGATTGTTCAACATCGGCCAGAATAGCAGCCCGAACAGCACAACCGATCCCACAATTAAAACACGCGCCATGTCTCTTCCTTCTGCTTCACATTCATCACTGCCCACTGATCGCCGGTCAGGGGGAATCGAATCGAGCCTCCAGCACTTCCTCGGGTGAGACAAAGTCGCCGCGCGCCGCAACGGCGCCGTCGCGAAACACCAGGTAGCTCTGCCAGCCGTAGAAAAAGAGCAGGCGCGCCACCTTGGCAGCTGCAGACGGAGTGAGCCCGTAAAACAAGGTGACGACACTGCCGGGTTGATTCGGATGGCGACAGGAGAGCAGAAGGGCCGCATCCGGGCCGTCGTAGGTGCGCCCCTCGACCGTGAAGTGAGTGCGACCGAGACTGACGCGGCCGCCACAGCCACGGACCGCCCCGTCTGTCGCACGGTTCACTCCGGGTCCACCGAGGATCAGCACCGAACCGTCTGCTCCGGAGAACTCACCATCAGCGACCTGAGCCGGACGTGCGCGTGCTCCAGCAGCACGCTTGTCCTGGTGGGTCGCGAGACGGGTGACGAGTTCAACGTACGGCGCACGCTCGGCTTCCGATCCTGCAGTCGGGACGACCACAGTCCGCTCCTGATCCGTGACGTAGAGGTTCAGCATGGGCGGAAGGTGTTCTCGCGGCAAACGACGGAAACTCTCAAAGTCGGGGTCGATCCTCAGGGCGACTGGCCTATCCGGTACGGACAACGTAAACGTCTGGTCCGCCGCGGTCATCTCGAAAGTCTGTGTGTGGACCTGTCCGCCGGTCAGCTCAACCGAGATCGGGAGTCGAGCTCGGTAGACCTGTCCTTCCTGGACGATTCGCACCGCCACCGGGTAGAGACTCTCCTCCGGTCGAGAGGCCGCACCGGGCACATCCGATGTCTTCAGGCTCGTCTCTGCAATCTTGAGGCTGGGCGCGCCTGCGCGGTCGATCCACTGCGCGAAGAACCATCCCAGGTCGGTTCCAGCGGCCCCGCCGAAGATTTGTACCAACTCGCTCCATGCTACATAGGACCCGCCCTGCCCGGCCGCCAAGGTCCGGATGCCGGCCCAGAATGCCGCATCGCCGAGCTGGCGGCGGAGCATGTGGAAGATCATGGCGGCCTTCTGGTAGCCGATCGCGTTGTCTCGCTGATCGGATTTGGTCCGGAACTGCCCGACAGGGTAATCGTCTTCCGGGGAGACATAGACCGCGTACCCCAGCATCATCATCCGGCGTTGCTCGCGGGCCTGAGCCGGTGTCCCGGTGGCCTCCTCATAATAGTAATTGGCCAGGTAGGTGGTCAGCCCCTCCACCCAGTTGCCCTGTTCGAAGTCGTTGAACACCCAGTTGCCGATCCATGAATGGACGATCTCATGGCCGAGGGCATACGGTTGCACGTAATGCCGCTTGATGACCCCGCTTCC
>JAHRHE010000171.1 GCA_020027965.1 Nitrospirota bacterium
ACCGTGGTCATGCTTTTGCCGACGCCACCCTTGCCGCTCATCACGACGAGCTTGTGCTGGATGCCGGCCATGCGCGCCTGCACTTGCCGCATCTGCTCGGTGATCTGCTGGACCACCTTGGCATCGTCGGTGTACTGCAGCTTCCCGAGGATCGCTTTGAGGTCTTTGTCGGCCATAATGCGTATGGGCGATGGACTATAGGCTACGGGCAATGGGCCTCAATGGCTTCTTCTAGCTATCGCCTATTGCCGATAGCCTATTGCCTGTTTTCTGCGCAACCGTAACACAGCGCTTTTTGCGGAGTCAAACCTGGCCAGCCCGTAGCCGACCAACTGAGCTAGCCGCTGGCAATCCACGGGCCTCGCGAGGAAGCATAAAAGAGGAGAAAAGTGAACAGTTGAAGCGGCTGAAGGTCCGAGAGCCACACACACGATGCTCAGCAGACAGGCGGACGGGACACCGAGTGGCGTTAGGGCGGTCACGTTGCCGTTCGCGTCATAGCTAGACTGAATCTGGCGCAGGCGCCGGAGAATTGGTAGGAAAATAAATCAGTCACTTTTTTCGCAAATGATGCTGAGCGACCCGACCCTCATTAGAAACTTCTGATCCTCAAGATTAGACATGCTCGTAAGCACCGTAGTAAGGCTCCTGACCCCCTTTTCGACCCGCTACCTCTGAGGACAGGGCTCGCTCAAAAACCTATGCCCAATCTTGTCGTGAGCCCCGATCTGGAGGACTAAGCACCACGCTCGCTCCTTTTCCCCTGGGGTCTGCGCATAGTCTGCGGCCGTCCCAACAAAAATATACTCCACCGGGAAAAAATCATTTCCACTTCCACCCCTGGTAGCGAGTTGTTGAATCATTGCCTTCCGATCGATCTCGTCGCGTCTCCCATCGGAGGAGACGTATTCGAAGCGATAATTCCTCCATCCGTGTGCCAGAGAGGTGGATGTACACAGTTGTCCTGAGGTCGGCACAGCAAGCACAAAGAATCCGTCTCGGTCCGGAAGAGGGGGGCAGTCTGGGACTCGGTATGCAATGACTACCGAGCCTCGGAACCCAGATGGAAACTCATAAAGCAGTCCGTGCCGAAATGCGCCCTCCACGCTGGGCCCCAGGTAGGAGAGAACGGCCAACAGGATGACCAGGAAGACCGGGAGGCACAGAACAAGGGCAAGCATTTTCCATCCTCGCCTCCATTTAGTAGGGTTCTGCATCGAGCACCTCACCAAAGGGGTGTGACGTGACCCCGAAAAAATGGCCACGTGGATTAAGTGTCACCTCAACCTGACCCTCTTCCGTGAGTTAGAGTCGGCTCAGAACTGGGGCGAGGCGACTGTTTCTGTACAGGATGCTCAAAACGGTCAGCCAACGAGGCCGCAGGGAGCGAGGCCCCTGAGGCGTACCCTTTGGGGTACGTTGAGGGGGTCGGAGCGACCGAGAACAAAGTTGGGGGCCGTTTTCAGCATCCTGCTAGATCGAATACTGGAACGTTGGTTTCGCGCCGATCGCATGCGCCAAGACACCCCTGCGCTTAAGCTCCTCGACGATCTGGCGGGCCGCTGCATCGAAGTCCTCCGGCCCGGCAAACATCAGGTCGATCCCGGGCGGAGGTTCTTCCGCCTCCGGCTTTATGTGACTCATTTGGACGGCGATGACCGGCGTGGGATGGACCAGCGTCCGGATGGTCTCGATGACCTGGTGATGGGCGAGCCCGAACGGGTTGGTGGTGGACACCACGATGAGGCCGGTGTCGGCGAGGAGGCGTGCCACCTCACCGTATCGGCGGACCATTTCCACAGTGTCCCTCGTGTCGGACTGCGACAGGTCCGCATCCAGGCCCCGCCGGAGGTTCTCGCCCTCCAGCAGGTAGGCATGGCGCCCTTCGGCGACCAGGATCATCTCCAGCTTGCGGGCCAGGAACGCCTTGCTGGCATCAGCGGGCCCCGTGAACAACACGAGCGCAGACCGGTGCCCGAAATGCTGGGCGCGAGCTTCCGCCCCCACCTCTCCCTTGACCCAGGCGAAATCCCGCCGGCGCGCTTCGTCCCGCAGGAATTCCTGCTCATCGTGGACCAGCTCTGTGATGATACCGCCGCCGGCGATGTCGTACTCATCCACGATCACGAAACGGCCGGTCGTCTCGAAGGTGTGCACGAGATCGAACGCGAGCGGGGACCTGGCTCGTAGCGTCACGTCGGCTACCTGATCCCTCCCGACGAACGTGCCGCCCTGCTGGTGAGCCAGATCTGACGCATCCACGATGCGGTGGATGATCGCCACCTGGCAATCCACCTCGCGCGTGGCCAGCCGCAGCGCGTACTTCTTGTCCTGTTCCAGGGGCCGGCGGCCCAGCCAGAACACGTTGGCGCGAAAGGCGGTGGAGACGCAGGGGAGGTCATCCTGGCGGGACGCGATCTCGCCGCGTTCGATGAAGATCTGCTCGTCCAGCGTGATCCCGATCGACTGGCCGGCCTGGGCTTCGGTCGGAAGGGGCTCGACGTTGAAGGCCTCGATCGTCTTGATGTTGGCGGTCTTGTTGCTGGGGGAAAAGACCAGGCGGTCCCCCACGCGGAGACGACCCGACGAGACGCGCCCGGCGACGATCCGCCGGGCGTCGAACTTGAAGATATCCTGGACCGGAAGCCGGAGTGGTTGTTGGGAGCGAGCCGCCTCTTTCCTGAACAGCTCCAGCGCCTCCAGCGCGGTCGGACCGGTGTACCAGGCCATCCGCTCGCTGCGCGAGGCGACGTTGTCACCCTGCTTCGCGCTGACCGGGATGACGCGCTCCGGCCGCACCTTGAGCTGATCCAGATACTCCCGGTACTCCTTCTCAATTCCGTCGAACACATCCCGACGGTAACCGACCAGGTCCATCTTGTTCACTACGACCACCACCTGCCGGATGCCGAGCATGGACAGCAGCAGTCCGTGCTTCTTGGACTGCTCCTTCACGCCGTCCAGCGCATCAATCACCAGCAGCGCGGCCTCCGCGCGCGCGGCCCCGGAGATCATGTTCTTGAGGAATTCCTTGTGCCCTGGCGCGTCGATGATAATGTAGTACCGCTCTTTCCAGGTGAAGAACGTGCGGGCGGTGTCGATGGTGATGCCCTGTTCCTGCTCTTCCAGGAAGGCGTCGAACAGGAACGCGTACTCAAACTCTTTCCCCTGCTGCCGGCAGATGGCCTGCACCTTCTCCAGCTTCCCCTCCGGGAGCGAGCCGGTGTCGGCGTACAGCCGGCCCAGCAGGGTCGACTTCCCGTGATCCACGTGCCCGACGATCACGATGTTGAGATGTTCGGTGGCAGCGGTCTTGTGGGTTGCGGTCATCATTCAGCGTTGCACGGGTTACATATACCCATCTTTTCGCAGTAGCTCCATGCCGCGACCTTCATCCTGCGCGCGGCCGGACCGCTCGGCGACGGTCGTGTGGCGCAGCTCCTCGATGATCTCGTCCACGGTGCGCGCGGATGATTTGATCGGGAAGGTGCAAGGGGCGCACCCCAGACTGCGATACCGCGTGCCGTCTCCCCGGTCGAGGTACAGGTTCATGAAGGGAATATTCTCCAGCTTGATGTATTCCCAGATGTTGATCTCGGTCCAGTCCAGGAGCGGATGAATGCGGATATGCGTCCCCGGCGGGAAAGTGGTCTTGAACTGGTCCCAGAGTTCCGGAGGCTGGTCCCTGAAATCCCACTCGTTGTTTTTGTCGCGCGGGGAGAAATACCGTTCCTTGGCCCGCGTGCCCTCCTCATCCGCCCGGACCCCCAGAATCACGCCCGTATAGCCCTTTTCGTCCAACAGGCTCTTGAGCCCGTTGGTCTTGAGCGCGGTGCAGCACACGCCGCGTCCCAGAGTATGGTTCATCCCGTTGGCGAGCGCCTCCTTGTTTTGTCCGATGACCAGATTGAGACGCCACTCGCGGGCTAGCCGGTCCCGGTACTCGATCATGGCTGGGATCTTGTAGCTGGTGTCGATGTGCAGCAGCGGAAACGGCACATGGCCAAAGAACGCCTTGCGGGCCAGCCACAGGAGCACGGTCGAGTCCTTTCCCATGGACCAGAGCATGGCCAGGTTGTCAAAGTGCTTGTAGGCCTCCCGGAGGATGTAGACGCTCTGGTGTTCCAATTGCCGAAGGTGCTTCATGGGTCTCGCTAATGGCTGATGGCCACTCGACTCTGCTCGTCGCCCCGAGCCCGGTCGAGGCGATGGCTGTCGGCTAATGCGGCCAGTTTCTTGGCCGCTGATCCGGACTCAAGCGCTTGCTGGGCGAGCGGCGCAGCGGCGTTGATAGACGGCGCCTTCCCGGCTGCATAGAGCAACAGCGCGGCGTTGAGGATGATCCAGTCACGCGGGCCGCCTCGGATCTCCTGATGGAGGATGCGCCGGAGCATCGCGGCTTCCCGCTCCGCCTGCGCGGGAGGAAAGCCGGCCATCTCTCGGAACGAGGCCATCGGCAGGCCCGCGTCTTTCGGCCTGAGGGTCAACGGCACGACGCGCTCGTCGGTGAGCTCCAGGACCTTGGTCGCGGCAGTGATGGACAGCTCGGGATCGCCCTCGACTCCCCGCAGGATGAGGGCGCGGCGGCAGCCGAGCATCTTAAGCGCTTCAGCCGTCTTCTCGAAGTACGGGGGATGGGTCAGTCCGACCACCTGAGTCCCGGCGCGGGCCGGATTCAGCATGCGGGCGACCGGATGAAAGAGACTCCGTACGCCGAGCTCCCGCCTCAGTTCCAGGAAGCGGGCAATCGGCGGATGGTACAGGGCCAGGTCGAGGTAGGCGAACCCCTTGGCCGTAACCTCCTCGCCGGCCTGTTTCAGCTCCAGGCCGGTCGGGATCCCCAACGCGGCCAGCGCGGCCGCGGCCCCCGGCCGTTCAGGGAGGCTCTCATACCCGTGCATCAGGATCGTGGCCCCTCCGGCCACCGCTACGATGGCGGCTCCAATGGAGGCGTGAAACGTGTCCTGCTTGCCGGCGTAGCTGGGGAGGTCGACCAGAGCCAGCCGATCCGGGACGGGCACCGGCGGGACATACTCGCGGGCGGCGGAGGTAAAGGCGGCCAATTCCGTGACCGACTCCATCTTCAAACGCATGGCGAGCAGGAAGGCACCCACCTGGGCCGGTGTGGCTCGGCCCTCGATCAGCCATCGCATCGCCTGCTTGGCCTCTTCCCAGGTGAGGTCCTTCCAGGTTTTCTGACCCTTGCCGATTTTCGCGATGAGTTCCCGGGAATTCCATACAATCAGCTCTCAGCCCTTCGACCCCTCGACCTTGCTCCCTTCGACTAAGCTCCCTTCGACGGGGCTCAGGGCTAGCAGGGCAGGTTCCCTGCTAGAACGTGAGCACGTGGTCCGACATGGCGACCGATTCCTTCCAGAAGGCCTCGGCCGGTTGCACTTCATCCAGCTCCGGAATCAACTGCTCCACTGCGATCTCGAAGTACGCCAGAGAGTCGCGGCAGACGCAAAACTTCACGTCCCCTTTTTCCTTGATCTCGCGGAGAATGGCCGGCAGATCATGGCGCTTTCGCTCTCGCAGGATCTCCCGGGTTCTGGACTCCCGGCCCCGGTACGCCTCCGAGAACGGGATCTCTTTGATCTTCTCGTTCGTCAGCCTGGCAGCCGCCTCGTCCCGGAACAGCACGCTCACTTGTGTTCCAGAGGCTGCGGCCAGGCGGACCAGCTCACAGGCCTGGAGCAGGTTGTTATACGCACCACGCGTCACGATCACGGCCAGTTTCTTCACACTTTCCCTCCGAGTTCGTCATTCGTCATTCGGAAGAGGGGCTTCTCGGGCCTTTCCACACGAGTGACGAATGACATCCTACTTATGCAGTCCGCACTCCGTCTTGGCGAAGTTCTTCCACCGGCCCGACCGGGGGTCATCCCCGGGCTGCACCGGCGCGGTGCAGTGGGTGCACCCGATACTCGGATAGTGGCGATCGTGGAGCGGGTTGTACGGGACTTCCTGGACCCGGATGTACGCCCACACGTCGGCGTCGGTCCAGTACGCCAACGGATTGAACTTGACCAACTCGAACTTCTTATCCCATTCGACCAGTCCGGCGTTGGCCCGCGTCGGAGCCTGGTCGCGCCGGATGCCCGTGATCCACGCCGCATAGTCGCCCAGGACCCGAGTCAGCGGCTCGATCTTCCGCAAGTGGCAGCACTGGTCCGGGTCGCGCGACCAGAGGGCTTCGCCATACCGAGCCGCCTGGGCCTCGGGTGTCAGCAGCGATTTGACTTGAATCACCTGGCTGGGGAGCAGTCCGTATCGCGCCACGATCCGATCCCGGAGATCGTACGTTTCCTGGAACAGAAAGTCGGTATCCAGGTAGAAGAGGGGAGTCCGAGGATTGATCCGGTGAATCATGTCCACGAGCGCGACATCCTCGGCCCCGAAGCTGCACGCCAGCACGATCTTGGGAAAGTACCGCTCCAACGCGTAGGCGAGCACGTCCTGCGGCTGCTTCGGGTCGAACGAATCGCTCAGCGCCTTCAGCTCCTCATCTGACGGCCGGTTCCCTGTATCTACCTTGCTCTGCACCTTGCTCTCCCCTTCTCAGAAAAACGGGTACCCGGCATTCTTACTCCCTATTTTTTCAGGGGCGCGTGGCCGGGTGGCCTCAGACTGCGCGCGTCATCACCCATTGCAGCAAGAGGAGCAATGGGTACCCGGCGCACCATCCACCTTCTTTTCACAGCCGGGCGGCTGAGCTGGCCTTCACTGCGCGCGTCCACCGAGCACTCTATCCACCTAGGCCCGGAACCAATAAATCCTGAGTGCGCGGTGCGCGAGCACAACGGGCAGCCCTGCCGCCCAACTTTTTCCACCACCACCTTGTAGTGCGCCGCTGCCGGCTCCAGCGGTTCCTCCGAGAGAATCTTATGCCCGTCATTGCGGAGACTCATGGGCACGTTCTTGATCGGATCGCCCGCGTCCAGCCAGACCTCCAGGCGTTCCCCGGCCTCCATCATTTCCAGTTTCAGCTTGGTCTTGACGTAGTTGAGCGGGCACATGACGCCCCGGAGATCGAACACCGGCGCGCCGACCGCCGCGACTGCGGCCTTCTGGCCGGTCTCGCGGGTCTCCGTCGCGGGCTTCCGGGTCTCATCGGCCTGCCCGGCCGGCGCTAACTTCAAGTCCTTCCCGATCTGCTCCGTCGCCGCCTTGCACGCCTCCACGAATCCGCGCGCGAAGGCGATCTTCGCGTGGGCGAACTCCGGCGTGGTGTCCTTCGGGCCCAAGTCGCCGATCTGCCCGCCGAGGCCGCGATAGGTGTCGGACACGAAGCCCCTCTCCGCGAGGCGCCGTTCGAACTCTGACAGCGTCTCGGCGTCAGTCGCGGGGTCGATCCCCTCGGTCACGAGCAAGGCCTTCGCGGCCGCCAACACCGCGCGATACGCCTTGTTGACCGAGACCGCGTACTGGTGCTTCTCCGCCAGAAGACGGGCCTGGTACAGTTCCTGTTCGGCCTCCAGGATGCGATTATCGATCATTTCCAGGGCGCCGCCGGCGCATTCGCCGGGCCCCAGGTCCTCCGTCACGAACTCCGCATCCCCCTCCCAGTCATAGTAGAAGCTGGGGTCCTCCTCGAAG
>JAHRHE010000073.1 GCA_020027965.1 Nitrospirota bacterium
GGCTTCGGCCAGCCCTTTCGGCACATCTCGGGACAGGTCGCGCAACCGGCCGGCGGCAATGTCGCGATTGAGCCGCTCCATGTCGATCATCCACCACGCCCGCGACTCCCCGAAGCCCAGGCTCAACGACAGCGGACCCTCGGGAAAGACGAAGCGCGTTCCCCTGGGCGCATCGAGGACTTGCCACAAGGAGACCAGATCATCACCGGGCGCACCGAAGCCATGCAGGAGAATCACGACCGGGCCGTCGCCCCCGCCCTTGCCATCGGAGCCGCCGACGATCCGAACCTGCAACCCGCCAAACCGTTCCTGTCGCATATCAGAGAACTAGATCTGTTCTCCTTGGAGGTGAAGGGGCCTAGCGCACCCCTTGGGGCAAGATCTTAGACGCTGGTGAAGGAAGGAGTCCAGCCACTTCCTGGTCATGAGGCACGCGCAAAGCGCAGAATCCAACACAGAACCAGGCTGCCGCTTGCCAATCCAAACATATTATGTTTCAATCGTGCGAAGGAGGCGACCATGCAAGTGTCACTCTATCTCAGTGAGAAACTGGTCAAGATGGTGGATAAGCTCGCCAAGAGAGAGCGCCGAAGCCGATCCAAGGTCATCGAGGCCTTGCTGGAGTCCTCGCTCAAGAAGACCGGCCAAGGCAGCCGGTTTGAGCCCCTCGTGGGAGCCTGGAAGGATGACCGACTGGCCAAGGAGATCATTGAAGAGATCTACAAGGACCGTGAACGGAATCGGCGTTCCGAACGCGTGGCCTTGTGACCTATCTCCTGGATACGGACACGATTGTCTCATTGCTGCGTGGCAATCGCGCGATCGCGGACAAGATCGCATCCGTCGGCGAGGATCACATTGCAACGACCGTGATCAATCTGGCCGAGTTGTACTTCGGAGCCTTCAACTCGACCCGGGTGGACCATAATCTGAGAGTCGTTGACGAGTTCAGAATGGCGACACGGGTGCTCGGCCTCGACACCGGGGCGGCCGTCCTCTTTGGAAAGATAAAGGCCGGCTTGAAGAGGGAGGGGAACCTGGTGAATGATTCCGACCTAATGATCGCCTCTGTCGCATTATCCACTCATTCGGTGTTAGTGACGAACAACGTCCGCCACTTCAACCGCATCCAGGGGCTAGTCCTGGAGAACTGGGTGCTTTAGTTTTTGCGGTGACTTGGGGCATCCCGGCCGTCAAGGAACGGCGACGGTTAGCTCCTCGACGTGAACCAGTCTCTCGTTCTGCGGGACCGTTTGACCATGGGCCAGGAGGGATTGGAGGTGCTGTTCAATGGCCTCCCGAATATTTCACTTGGCCTCTTCGATCGTCTTCCCGTTACTGAAGCACCCCGGCAGAGTGGGGCTGTAGGCGGAGTACCCGCCGTTCTCGGTCTCCTTTTCCACCACGATTTCGAAGGTATAGAACTTCATGCTGAGTCGCTCCCTAGGGGCGCATTATAGCAGAGGCTACGGAGGGGTGACACTCCTTTTCTGTTCGATAGGGCTTCAGCACATAGGCACGAACAACGATTGACGCCGGTGGATGGGCGATGCGCGAGCACATGTTGAAAAATCACCTTTTCTCACTCTCTGTGACCAACTTGAATTCGTGCATGAGCCAATTTTAGCGGCCTGGCCCTTTTCTTGAGGGCCGCCTACCAGTTACCTGCTCGCCACGAAGTACCATTGAGGTTCAAGAGACACGACCTGGAAGAACTCGTCACCGCGCCACTTGGCGAACTCTGATGGGCTGTCGCTCTGCGGGACATAAAGGAAACCTGAGTAGTTATCCAGTATACCGCGGAATGTAAAAAAGAAGACAAAGAATGCCCCGTCCGTGGGACGCACAACTATGTCGTTACCACCCATGGACAGGTTCGGATAACTGTCTGGCAAGTGAATTAGAGAGCCATTGTAATTCACGTTCGGCTTCAGCGTGCCGTCATGAACATGCCTCACGACCTGCGCACGGGCCTTCTTGTTAAGGTTGTAGTTCGCTTTTAGCCAGATATCAGTGAGTGGTACGAGCAAGACAATCATTACGGTCGCGCAGTTCACTGCGAGTGGCACGGCTGCGAATAACCTCTCAGTCTTCATTGTGACCACCATTCTGACCAGCGAGGTCACGGCGGAAAGCAGTAGGAGTAGCGTCAAGCCGGCCGTAAGAAAAGGAAACAGAATGGGGGTGAGGACATCAATAATTGGCCACTGAAAAGTGGCCACACCGATACAAAGTGCGCCTACTAATATCGAGAACCAGAGCGCCTTGTTGTGCGAGCGTTGAACTTCCCCTGTTTCGCTCATTGGGAATGCGGCTAACGTAACCAAGTTAACCAGCGCGGAGTTCTTGCGTGCCCGGGATGGGCCTCAGACACGAGCGGGGTCGGAAGCCTGCCCGGGGCTACTGTCAGCCTTTCGAGGTGTCCTTCTTCCTGCCCTCTGCAACGGGGACAACCCTACCAAAGATTAACGTGACCAAGACGATCAGCAGGAACAGTGCGAGCACGCCTGCTATAAACATCCAAACGTTCGTTAGAGTGAAGATCATCGCGATAGCCCAAACAAGGCCGACCGCATCCAGCAGAATTATCACTGAAGAGGGCAGTCGACAGAATGACTGCTTCCCACAATAGGTACATTTGGCGGGCAACCATCTACCCGACCTCAAACCTGCCAAAACCGAAATTCCTGGTTTACCGCAATGTGGACACGAATAGTTCTTCATGGAAGCGAGGGGGCAGGAAGAAGCAACATTCTACTTTTCTAAATGCTACGTGATACCAAGGGCTTCAACGGAGGCGCTGGCGCTGCTTGGCATGCCACCGGGCTACACCGTCAAGGGCGAGTGGTCAACAGAAAACCTGTCATTCGAAGGTAGGGAGTCGGCGCAGCGGCCGAGGTGCCTCCACCTGCGCGCGCTCACCGACCACAACCCTATCTCCTCTCACACGAGGTAACGGGCGGCGGCCAGGCGGCCTCCACTTGCGCGTGTCGAGCGCGCGCACCCCTATGTCCCCTGCCAGACGAGGCCGTCGCATTAGTGGCGAGAGCGGCATCGCGAACGAGCCCCGCTGCTGTGCGTGGCGGGAGCGCGCGCGAGGCCCGACCACCTCCCATCCTCCCATCCATAAAATGGTACCTCGGGCTCGAGGGTGGGCCCACAAGTTTTCGTCATGTGCGGCGCCATTTTGCGTCATCACCCATTGCATCTCAAAGAGCAATGGGTACCCGGCACACTCCACCCTTGGGTTTCTCCGGCGGCGAGTGGCCGGGTGGCCTCAGACTGCGCGCGTCGAGCGAGCACTCTATCCACCAGGGCCGCTATGAACAATCCTGAGTGCGCGCTCCGCGAGCACGGCAGGGCACCCGGCCACAGCGCCGCCTCCTTCTTGTGTGCGCGACGCGTGAGCACAGGAGGGAGCCTGGCCGGCGCCCCACTTCCTTCTTGAGTGCGCGACGCGCGAGCACGCGGGTCAGGCCGGCCGCCCCTTAATCCTCGCAGGATGGCGCACCCGAACTGCCCCACCCTTCCCAGCCGAGGCCGCCTCATTTTATTCCCACAACCATGGAGTCCGGCCCCGCCAAGCGCTCCACCCGCGTCTTGCGGAACCCCACTTCTTTCATCCACTCCTTGCAGTCGGCGCCGGTGAAATCGAATCCCCCCGGCGTCTCGATCAACATGTTGAGGCTCATCAACAACCCGAGGGCGTTCTGCTTTCGGGCATCGTCAATGATCGCTTCGTGAATGATCAAGGCGCCGCCGGCCGGCAGCGCGTCGTACGCCTTCTTGAGGAGCATGCGTTTCTCATCGAGATTCCAGTCATGCAGGATATGGCCCATGATCAACACGTCCGACTTCGGCAAGGGATCCTTGAAGAAGTCGCCAGGATGGAAATGCACCCGTCCCTCAAGACCGTGTGAGCGGACGTACGCCTCGAAGATCGCTCGCACGACGGGCAGGTCCATCCCCCCTCCCTCCAGGTGGCGATGGGCCAGCGCCACCTGGACCGCCACTCCGCCTTGCGCCGTCCCGATATCCACGAACGAGCGGTACTTCTTCCAGGGAAATCGTTTGGCAATCGCCATGCCCGCCCCAAGGCTGCCCCCGGTCATCGCCTTGAGAAATCCCTCCAGACGGTGGGGAGCGGCATAGAGCGCGGTGAAGAAGTTCTCGCCTCTCTTGGCCTCGTTCTGCGGCAGGCCGGTGCGTAAGGCTTCGGTAAGCGAACCCCAGAACGGATAGAGCCGCGCATTGGCCATCTCGAGCATCCCACCGACGTAGGACGGCCTGGCCCGATCGAGGAAGAAGCCACTCTCTCGCGTGTTCACGTACCGAGCACCCCGACGCTCCAACATGCCCAGGGCCACGAGCGCGTCGAGGAAGTCCCGCACGCTCCGCTGGTGCAGCCCGAGACGCTGAGCGATCGTGGACGCATCGAGCGGGCCCTTGGCCAGCTCGGAAAAGAGTCCCAGCTCCACCGCGCTGAGCAGGGTCTTCGATCCCCAGAAGCCCAGGCCAAGCTGCATGATTCCATCAGGAGCCAACCGTCTGCGCATCGTTCCCCCCGTGCTGACTGATTATGACGAACAGCTCACGACCACATGCTTCCCCCAGTTCGGCGGGGGTGCCGCATACTTCTCCATGTCCCGCTGCTCTGCGTATGGGTCGCGGAGCAGGGTGAGCAGGCGGTCAATTTCAGAAAAGTCCCGCTGTTGCGTCGCCTGCTCGATCGCGGTCTGGGCCAGGTAATTGCGCAGCACATATTTCGGATTGACGCGCTGCATCCGTGATTGGCGCGCCTCGTCCTGACTCCCTTCCGCGCGAAGCCGCTCACGATAGCGCGCGGCCCAGGCGTCGAAGGCCGCCCGGTCAAGGAAGAACTCGCGCAGGGGTTCATTTCTGGCGTCCGGTCCAGACCGGAACGCACCGAGGGCTCGGAAGAAGTTCGTGTAGTCCACGCGGTTCGCCTGCATGATGTTCAGCAGGTCGGTCGTCAGCGAGACGTCATCGGGCCGGCTCTCTCGGAAGCCGAGCTTGGCGCGCATGAGTGCGTCAAAGTGCTGGGTCAGCGTGGGTTCGTAGGTGTCCAGCGCGGTCTTGAGCGGCTCCTGCTGAGCCAGAGGCAAGAGGGCCTGCGCCAGACAACTCAGGTTCCAGAGGCCGATGGATGGCTGGCGGTCGAAGGCGTATCGGCCGTGATGGTCGGAGTGGTTACAAACGAAGCCGGGATCATAGTCGTCGATAAAACCAAACGGCCCATAGTCCAGGGTAATCCCGAGGATGGACATGTTGTCGGTGTTCATCACCCCGTGGGCCCAGCCCACGGCCTGCCATTGGGCAATGAGACGGGCGGTCCGCTCGACCACTTCTCGGAAGAAGCGTGCGTACCGCTCGGAGGCATCTTGCACATGAGCCAGATGCGGGAAATGCTGCTCGATCACGTAGTCGGCCAGGTTGGCCAGGTGCTCGTGCTGCCGGCGATAGTAGAAGACTTCGAAGGTTCCGAACCGGACGTGGGACGGCGCCATCCGGAGGAGCATCGCACCGGTCTCGATGGTCTCCCGATGGACTCTCTCCTCGCTCCCGACGATGCAGAGCGCGCGGGTCGTGGGGATGCCCAGGCCGTGCATCGCGTCGCTGCACAAATATTCCCGAATCGTGGACCGCAGCACTGCGCGGCCGTCCCCATCGCGCGCAAACGCCGTCTTGCCGGCTCCCTTCAAGTGGAGATCCCATTTCTCGCCCGCGCGGTTGCGAACTTCCCCCAGCAGGATGGCCCGGCCGTCTCCCAGTTGGGGGACATACACGCCGAATTGGTGGCCGGAGTAGAGCATGGCGATGGGATCGCTTCCCGGAGGCAGCAGGCTGCCGCCGAAACACCCTACGAGCTCCGCACGCTTGGCCTCATCGGGATCCAGATCGATCAGTGCCGCGGCGGATGGGTTGAAACTGACAAGGTAAGGACGCTCAGAGAACGGCGTGGGGGACACGCGCTGATAATACGGCTCAGGGAGGCGGGCGTAGGAGTTGTCGAATTGGAGGGTCTCGAGAGTTCTTAAGAGTTCCACGCAGCCATTATGGCAGCGGCCACCCAGTCGATTCAACTCAGGCGAGAACCATACATCCGCTCCCTCTTCACCAGGCCAGTCGGATCAGCGGGGACTCCTGGCGCGACCCTTCGAAATGGGACCGGACGTCTTCCGCGAATGCCGCCACATCCAGGCCCATGTAGATCGGCGGGATGTCCAGCAACCGCGCGAGGCCAGCGCGTACGAGATTAGCCGTAGGGGTTGGTTGGCCCAGTACCCGCTTCAGATTCGCCGCCGCCACCTGGATGAGGGCCTGGAAGAACCGCCCCTGCTGCGTGGCGTGCCCTGCCGCATGCCACAGCCCTTCGAAGGCCTCATGCGACTCCCACCAGTACGCGTAGTTGTACAGATCCACCCCGTACAGGTACCAGTCGCACCCCCGCCAGTCCTCAGGCCGACAGGCGGGCGGTCTCGGCTCCGGTTGCCCGTACGAATGGCCCCGCGGGTCGCGCCGCGGATGCGGCGATTGTCCCGGCAGAAAGCGGTACGGCGGGAAAGGTCGAGTGGAGTAGCGCGGCCAGGTCGGATCAAGCGGCAGGGGCTCGGTCACGGGCAGAATCCTTCATAGCCAGTCTATCTTGTTCCGAAGGCCGTGTCACGTTCAACCCCGCGCCCGATGAGACTACCGGCACAAGCCGCCTGGGCTGTTCCCAAGCGATCGTCTTGACATGCAAGAATGCCCCGCGAATAATGTGGCTTGCGGCTCACGGCGTCATTCCCCGCGAGAGCTTCATCATGTCTTCTGAGCGCCCTGACGAATTGCATCCCCCTGGCCAGGACGTCCAGCCGGTCTCGACTTCAGAGCCGGCGCGACCCCTCCTCGATCCGCCGCCGAATCCCACCGGCGGGAAGACGCTCATCGTCGATGGCAGCGATTCCTCGGCGTACCCTCGGCCCAGCGCCGCGCTCAAAGATGCGGGTCCGGAGGATCAGGTCTTCATCAGGCCCGGGATCTATGAAGACAAGCTCTTCATCACCGATCGGCCCGTCCTGTTGATCGGGGCTGGAAGCGACCAGGTTCAGATCTTCAGCCGGCGCGGAGGGCCGCTTTACCTCCAGCGCGTGACCGGCGGCCGCCTGTCGGGCATCACCTTCCGGTACGTCGGCAGCGATCAAAACTCGGCCATGAACATCCTGGATTCCACGTGCACGATCATCGCCTGCCGGGCGACCGAGGGTGTGCTGTCTGGCGTCGTCGTGTACGGGCCCAGCTGCCGGCCCACGCTGATCGACAACGAGGTGTGCCGCAACCGCGAATCCGGGATCTTCGTGTTCGCCGGAGCCCGTCCGTACGTCGCCCAGAATCTGTGCTACGCGAACCACCACTTCGGCATTGCCGTCCGCGATTCGAGCACCCACCCCGATCTCGTACGCAATACCTGCCGGGACAACATGCTCAGCGGCATCCTCCTGTTCCATCACGCCGAAGCGATGGTTTTGGACAATACCTGTCGCGACAACCAGCACTGGGGTCTCGTGACGACGCCTGAATGCCAGACCACCCCGCCCAGGGAACAACTGGCCGCCACCAACCGTCTCGAGCCGAATCCTCGCGGCGCTCTCACCGTCACACTGGAGCCTTTGGCCGAGATCGGCCGCTGAAGGGTCCTCGCCACTGATTGTTCGCGAGATCAGGTGAACGCGCTGCGCAGTGGATTCGGCTGGGCTCAGGCGGTGCGGGCAGATTCGGAGCGTTCGTCCTTCTTACTGGCGTCGTAGGAGGCAAGGTGATCGGCGAGTCGGTCGCAGAGCTCGAGCGCGACCTCCTGAATGTCACCGTGCTCGAGTTCCTGCGAGAGATCCAGGATGTCGTGGGAGAGCACCCACAATGTCCGGAGTGACTCCGGTGGAATGACCACGCCGGGAACCGCGCCCACAGGTCGGCCGCGAGTCGGAGGCATCGTCTCATCGCAAGAGAGGTCGCGTGTCATCGGGTCCATGGCAACCGCTCCATTCGTCCGGTGTAGATCGGACGCCCCTGCTTGGCTCACGTCCTGTGGCCCAGCACCTCATGGATTCGCTGCACCAGGTACTCCGTATCAAACGGCTTATGCAGAAAGGGTGTCCCGGGCCTGACCGCCCCCTGCCGCTTGATGGTCTCCTTTGGGTGACCTGACATCAGGATCACGCGGACCTGCTTGATCAAGGCCTCCACCTGATGCGCCAGTTCAATCCCGTTCAAGTCCGCCGCCCCCATGTCCTTTGCGGGCAGGGCCAGACCGCGCGACTTCGGCAGCATGACGTCGGTCAGCAGCAGGTGGATGGGCCCGCTATGTTTCCGGCACACTCGAAGGGCATCAGTCCCATGGCTGGCCTCCAGCACGGCAAAGCCCTGCTCCGTGAGACAGGTGCTGAACAGCGCCCGCTGCATCGGATCATCCTCCACCAGCAGAATGGTGAGCGGCTCAGAAGGCTGCTGGAGGCGCGCAGACGCTGAACCTTGAGTCAGTAATGGAATCATCGCCGGTTCTCCTCGTGTTTCCTCCACCCGACTCGCGTCGGAGGCAGGCTTCATGTCAATCATCTCTCAGAGTCGCACTATTGTCATAAGGAGTCCATGGGAAAATGGGGCTTTCCGCATAAAGGTGTCGCGCGCAAAATTTTCGTAAAGATCTGCGGCGGGCTCAGGACCGGAGGGAGTTCAAGGGTGCCACCGGGTTATCGGCGCCGCTTGCGGTTCTTCCATTCCCACGGCGGGATCGGCTTGGCCTCGGACCAGAGGCCGCGTTTGCCCGCCTGGGCGACGTCTTGCAGGTCTTTCATGGCCTGATCGTTGGAGTGCTTCCGGTCCCACCACGCCAGCCCTTCCTGAAGGAGCTCCTGGTTCAGGGACTTTCCCCCGGGCAGGATGACGTCGGCGATCGTCCTCCCCCGAGCATCCTTCCCAAGCGGTCTCACGAGCACATCTCGATTATCAGCCATGAATGACGTGAACCGCTTGGCTTCATTGAAGTAGGGCTGACCCTTCTCCGGACAGTCGACGCCCCTCAGCCGTATCCGAACCATGCGACGCTCATGTCTGACCGTGATCGCGTCGCCTTCACTGACGCTGATCACGTGAGCAGGGAATTCTTGCGCGAAGGCCGGGACTGAGAAGGAGAGGACTATCAACACGAGGGGGAAGATCGTGATGTTCATCGGGGTGTTCTGTGCCTCCATCGATGTGAGACGTGGTCGGGATGCCAAGCAGCCGCGAACCGGCAGGAGCTAGACGGTCTCATAACCCACCAGTATGGCGATTTTTCCGGCCGGGTCAAGTGCCGCGGGGGCCTCCGGGCTGAAGTGGTGGACAATCCGATCCTCCAGCCGTCTCCCCTTGAAGAACGCAATCCTATGCAGAGATAATGGGGGCTTCTAGGGAACCTGCCATGGCCTGGGAACCCAAGCGCACTGAGTTTCGCCTGCTGCTGATTTCGGCCGTCCTCGCGGTCGGGGTGTTCACCCTGGATCTGTGGCTCCCCCTCGGCGTGGCGGACGGGGTCCTCTACCTCGGGGTCGTTCTCGTCTCCTGCACGTCTTCGCAGCGGCGGTTCCCGGTGGTGGTCGCAGGCGCCTGCTCCGTCTTGATGATTGCCGGCGCCGTGTTCAGCCCGACCCTCCCGAATGTCCCGCTGTGGATCGGCATTATCAACCGTCTCCTGAGCTTGATGGTGATCTGGGTGCCGGCCCTCGTCATCATGGAGCGGCGGCGCGGCGAGGAACGGTTGCGCGCCGCCTATGGCGAGTTGGAAACCAGAGTGCAGGAACGGACCGTTGACCTGGTCAAGGCAAATGATGCGCTGGCGGCCGAGGTTGCCGAACGAGTACGGGCAGAAGACAAGCTCAGATCCTTGGCCGCGCAATTGATCAATGCCCAAGAAGAGGAGCGTCGGCGGATTTCACGCGATCTTCACGACGACGTGAGCCAGCGGCTGGCGATGCTGACGGTGGAGGTGGAGACGCTCGAACAGAACCTCCGCGCATTCCCGGAACAATTTCGCGCCCGGCTGCGTCAGCTTCGGAGGCAAGTGGGGGGGCTCTCGGATGACGTTCGACACATGGCCTACCAATTCCACCCCTCAATCCTCGATGACCTCGGCCTTCCGATCGCGCTCAAACGCTACGTGGATGACCTCAGCGCGCGAACAGGGCTCCGGGGCACCTTCGTGCAGCGAAACCTGGCCGAGCGGCTCCCGCAAGATGTCTCCTCCTGCCTCTACCGGGTGGCGCAGGAGAGTCTCGGTAATGTGTCCAAGCACTCCCGTGCCACCCAATTCACGGTCGAACTGGTCGGTTCAGAGGAGGGGATCAGTCTGTCCGTGAGAGATTCCGGGGTCGGATTCAGTCCGGAGCTCGCCAAGCCGCCCAACGGGGGGCTCGGCCTCATCAGTATGAAGGAGCGCGTTCGTCTTGTCAGTGGGACCCTTGAGGTCCTCTCCAGACCGGGCGAGGGAACACACGTTCGTGTCTGGGTTCCGCTTTCCGGGAGGAGCGCATGACCAAAGCGCGCATCCTGCTCGCGGACGACCACACGCTGGTCGTCGAAGGGTTCCGGAAGATCTTGGAGCCGGAGTTTGACCTGGTCGGAACCGTTGAGGATGGTCGAGCCCTCCTCGAAGCCGCGCAGAAGCTCCAACCCGATGTGATCCTCCTGGATATCTCGATGCCGCTCCTCAACGGCATCGACGCCGCGCGCCAATTGAAAAAGATGATGCCGGAGGTCAAGCTCATCTTTGTCACCATGCACGCAGACCCTGCGTACGTGACCGAGGCCTTCCGGGTGGGTGCCACAGGGTACGTGCTCAAACGGTCCGCCGCCGCAGACCTCCTCCAGGCCGTCCGGACGGTCCTCAACGGGCACTACTATGTCGCTCCACCGATTACGAAGGATGTCTTGAGCTCGCTCCTGGCGAGTCCTGCCGAACGTCAGCCCGGGCCGGAACCTCTTTCCCCGAGGCAGCGGGAGGTGCTTCAGCTCGTGGCGGAGGGGCATTCTCTGAAGGAGATTGCGGACATCCTCAAGATTTCGGTCAAGACCGTCGAGTACCACAAGGCGCAGATCATGCAGCAACTGGATCTTCACACAACCGCCGAATTGACCAAATACGCCATCGCGCACGGCCTGACGGCTTCGTAGGCCATCCTCGCCCTCCGCGCCTTCCATGCGCCCACCCCCTGGGACTTAGCGAACCGTCATTCCTTCGGTTTCCTCTCAGGACAGGTCCTTCGACCCTATCCCGCCATGAGCTCGTCGAATGGCTCAGGACAGGCCTGTTCCCCTTGCCGGCTGTCGTTCCTTCGCTTTCGCTCAGGACAAGTCTGAGCTCTCCGCCACCTGTCATCCTGAGCGGAGCGAAGGATCTCGTTTGTTTGACCAGGGCAAGCCCTTCGACCCCGCGACTGTGCTCGGGGTGGTGAGCCTGTCGAACCACATGGCTCAGGGCAGGCTCCGCGAAGGATCAGCAATGCGAAGAATCAGCGAAGGAATAACCTATAAATCTCAAGCACTTGAGCCCCTTCACTACCTTCAGTGTGACAGCGGTTGAGGCTATTTCGACGCCCCGCCAGGGATTTTTCTCTCTCCGCCTAGGGATTTTCCGAGTTCCTTTTCATGGTCATTTTCTCTAGAAATCGTCGGCATCGAGGGGGTCTGCGCGAGAGAGTATCGCGCACCGTTTCAAAGCCCTTGCCGGTGGAAATAAACATGAGCCAACCACGTGTGCTCCTGGCGAACACCCGCCCCGTAGTGCTTGAGAGACTACGGACGCTCCTGCAGTTGGACTGCGACGTGGTGGGCGCCGTCACCGACGGCCGGGCGCTCGTGGATGCGGCGCAGCGGCTTCGGCCTGACGTCGTCCTGCTGGAATCCTCGCTCCCATCGCTGAACGCACTGGAGGCGGCACGCCAGGTCAAGGCGCTCGTCCCCACGTGCAAGCTCATTTTCTTGTCGTTCGAGGATGATCAGATCCGCGCCGCTGAGGCCTTGTCGGAAGGAGTGTCCAGGCCTCTTCCGAACGAGTCACCCACAGAGCTGGCTCAGTTGATCAAGGAGACGCTTGGGGGACGAGAACGCGAAACGCTGCACTGACACGTCATTCATTCCGGAGGCTCCTGACCCCGATGGTGAGCGTACACGACCTTCCCCAGTCACCCGCCGCCCTTGCCGCGCCAGACTCGCGGGCGCACATGCCCGAAGGGCCCGGCCTCGTGGTGTTCGGCGCCTCGATGCGGGTCGACTATTCAAACCGGCGCGCCCGATCGCTTATGGCGCAGAGCCATGCTCGTCGCGATGGCGCGAACGCCACCGATGCGCTCCCTCTCAAGGTCATCGAGCTGGGCTTTCAGATTCAGGAGAAGGTTGGGCAGGGAATGCACGTCGGCGACTGGAGCCAGGTTCGCATCAGCCGCCGGATTGACACGCCGGAGGGCCCGATGCGGCTACAGGCCTTTGGGCTCCCTGATACGAAGGGCCTCCAGCCGTTCCTGATTGCGGTCGTGATCGAAGCACTTGGCTCACGGCGGACGGAGGAGATCCCGGCGACGGAGAAAGACAGCCATGACGACGTATGAGGGTTTCTGGCATCTCTCGGAGGAGTTGACGCAGCCCATATTGTGGCTGGCTGCGATTCTCCTGGGCGGCTCCGTCCTCCTGAACTGGATCAAGGCACGCCAGCGCAGACCCGAGCAGCGACTGATCTTGTTGTCCCACCTGGTCCGTCACCGATCAGAGTTCCGTTCGCAAGGGTAGGAGCGCACCGACATGAGCCAGCTTCGTCACATCATCCCGAGCGTACAATCCGACCCAGGAGGGCCGTCTTGGGGCTGCCCTCGTTGCCAGAACGTGATGGTGGAGGAGTACTTTCAGGATCTCCGTGACGACACGGGATCCCTTCGCTTTAAGGGCTGGCGGTGCATCATTTGCGGAGAAATCCTGGATCCGATCATCTTGCAAAACCGCGCCGTCCGTCCAAAACCACTAGGGGGACGCGCGCGGCCGAAGAAAGCCGTGATCCAGGTTGAGTGAGCGATTCGTCGGCCTTCTCATCCCCGCACGTTAGCCCTCGCCGTCGGCCCGACCGTCTGTGCGGAGACGTCGAACAAATCCCTTGACGCGACGCCACCAGCGTGGGGATCTGAGATACCGGCTTAGTCGCCGATCTTCCTCTGGGCGCAGGCTGATGAAATCAAGGCCGAATTCATCGCCGCGCGACCACCGGACTACAGCTACTTCCACCTCCACCGGCGGCTCCAGATCGGGCAGGTCGATCCGCAGCTCGACAAAACTTCCCGGTTGAAGCCTCGCGTCACTTCGTACTGCGCACCCACCGGTACAGAGATTCAACAGCACGCCTTCCCCTGTCCTATGCTCTCCTAAGAAAGACCCCGGCAGGTGTACCACGAAACGCGGTTGCTTGCGGAGCTCCACAGAGACCTCGATCCGGCCACTACCGTTATTTCCCCTCTTCCAGAGAAGACAGATCAACCTTTCCCCAGAAGGAACGGTAGACGTACACCGTATAGGTGATGACCAGGCTGATGCCGACGGCAAACCAGACCAGGCCGATCTCCAACCCGCCGGGAGTGGCGGCATTGTACACGGTCAGGCTCCAGGCGGGGTCTTTGGTCGCCAGCAGCAGATTGGGAAACAGGCCCCAGGCCGCACCGCCCAACATCCCCACGATGAACGCGCTCGAGGCCAAGAAGGCCGCGACATTGCGCTCTCGCCGGCGGAAGTACAGCATGCCCGCCAGCGCCAACACGCCGAGCAGCGGCACGGCATAGCCCACCGGATGCGCGTCATAATTCCGGCGCAAGGCAGGCTGGACAAGCGCCGTGGCCAGGATCGCCACCACCGAGAGAGCCGCCATCAGCCAGCCGGTCACCTGCGCGATGCGGCAAGCCCGCTGGTAGAGGTCACCGCCCGTCTTCATCGCGAGGTAGTTGGCCCCGTGCCCGGTGAGAATCACGGCGCCGAGCACGCCCATCAAGATCGTGTACCAGTCCAGGATCCCCGGCTCAGGCCCGGGGGTGAAGGTCGTCCACAGAGCCGTGAAGAAGTAGCCCTCCGCATTGAGCGGCACGCCCCGCAGCAAGTTGCCCAGCGCGGCGCCGAACACGATGGCCAGCAGCAGACTTGCGACGGCGAAGCTCGCATCCCAGAACGGGCGCCACAGAGGATGGTCCACGTGAGACCGTAACTCGATGGAGAGGCCCCGGAACATCAGGAGCCACAGGACAATGATCAGCGCCAGGTAAAACCCGCTGAACCCGGCGGCATAGACCTTGGGGAAGGCGAAAAAGAGCAGGCCCCCGCCGGCGATCAACCAGACCTCGTTACCGTTCCAGACAGGACCGATGGCGCGCAGGACGGTCCGCCGCTCGACATCGGATCGGGCCGCGAACAGATAGATGATGCCGGTCCCGAAATCAAAGCCGTCCAGGACGACATAGACGGCCAGCATCAGCGTCACGATCACGAACCAATAGGTTGACAACGACCCTTCCATGGACGCGATCTCCTTGCCGTTAGTAGCCCGGCTTGCGGGCAGCCCCGGCTTTGCGCGTGCCCGCGACGGCCGGGCCGTGCATGACGATGTCGAAGGCCAGGAAGATGAAGAGCAATCCCAGAAGGAGATACAACCCGAGGAACCCCAGGAGCGTGAAGAGCGCATTGCCCGAACTGACGAGCGGCGAGGCGCCTTCAGAGGTCCGCAGCAATCCATAGACCAGCCAGGGCTGCCGCCCGAGTTCCGCCGTCATCCAGCCGGCCGTCGTGGCGATGTACGGGAAGGGCGCGCTGAGCAAAATGATCCACAACAGCCATCTGGCTCGATACAGGTATCCCAACCACAACAGGAGCGCCGCCGTCAGCATGATGGCGACGAAGATCGTGCCCAGGCCGACCATGATGTGGTAGGCGTAGTAGAGCAACGGAATGTTGTCGGGCCACCGGTCCCGTGGAAAGGTATCCAGCCCCTTGACCTCGGCTCCGAACCGCTCATAGATGAGAAAACTGAGCGCCCAGGGAATGACGAGCGGGTTGTCGATCGTCATGGTCTCCATATTCGGCTGGCCGAGAATCACGATGCCGGCTCCTCGCTCGCTGTGAAAGTGACCCTCGAAGGCGGCGCCCGTGGACGGCTGATGCTCGAAGACCATGCGGCCCGCCCCATGCCCGGTCGGGAAGATGAGGACGACGCTGGCCAGCGCAGCCGCCACGACGCCGGTCCGCAGGAACGTCCGCGCATAGGCGGGATGGGTTCCTGAGAGCAGGTAGAACGCGCCGACCGCGGCCATGACGAACGAGCCGGTCGCCACCGCGGCGGTCATATTGTGCGCATATTGCCAGACCAGCCAGGGATTCAGCAGCAGGCCCCAGAAGTCGGTCAGGTGCAGCGTGCCGTCCGCGCCGACGGCATAGGCCACCGGGTGCTGCATCCAGGCATTCGTGGCGATGATCAAGTAGCCCGACAGCCACGACCCTACGAACAGCATGAGCGCGGCAAACCAGTGGACCCGCGGGCCGAACCTTTTCTCGCCGAACAGGAGGATCCCGAGGAAGGACGATTCGAGAAAAAAGGCGAAGAGCCCTTCCATGGCCAATGTCTGGCCGATCACGCCGCCAGCATATCGTGAAAATTTGGCCCAGTTGGTGCCGAACTGGAACTCCATCGGAATCCCGGTGACCACGCCGAAGGCAAAGCTCAACGCGAAGAGCTTGATCCAGAACCGCGCCGCGTCGTTGAAATGTCGATTCCCAGTCCAGAGGGCTCGGCTCTTGAGATAGAGAATCAACAGGGCGAGGCCCATCGTCAGTTGGGGAAAGAGGTAGTGGAACGTGATCGTCACCGCGAATTGCAGGCGGTCATACACCAACGCGCTGGCCATCGTATGCTCCTCAAGCGTAGAGGGCGGTGCCTGGCAAACCGGCCCACTTTGCGCAAAGTCGCCAGAAAAAGTCAACGGTGACATCTTAAGGGGTTCTTACACCGGCAGGGACGGCGAGGAAACCTCTGGTGCGCGAACCGTGGACCGAACGGCTCAGCCGAAGTGTTAACCGCCTGTCAAAAGGGATGTGGGAAGCCCGGATGGGATCGAGGGTCGCGGCTTACTCGATGGTGGTTGCGGGGGGGTGGATTTGGCCTCCGGCCCGGCGGCTTCGCTGCCGGTCGCTCGGAAGCGACCTCTTCCTTCCCAGGGGCGGCGCTCGGCGGCTTCAAATCCACCTTTCGGTCTATTGAGAGGTTGGTTGCGGGGGGTGGATTTGAACCACCGACCTTTGGGTTATGCGTGCCACGACAGCTTTCACTGCCCGGCTCCGCCGGTATGATCCGGTGAGCCGGTTCGTGGTCTGGACTTTCTCTTCACCCTCGGGCCGTCTGCGCCGCCGTTAGGGTGCCTGCCGTTAAGTCTCTACACCTTTCCCTCGAGCGATAAGGCTCTCGGGACTTGGCTCGGGGTTACCCCGCCAACGGCTTCCCCGAATTTGACAGGTTGTCGCGCAGGAGTTTCCTTCTGCGCAGCCCAGTGCAGGATCAGCATACAGGCGTCTTTGCAACTGCTGACCCTTTAGGATTGAGCCCAACGAGCTACCAGACTGCTCCACCCCGCGGGCGGATAGTAACAAAGGGTTGGAGAGCAAGTCAAGGCAACCAGTTTCGACCCCTGTGGGAACCAGAAGGCCTGATGGCCCTGATGCGCACAGAACTGCCCGCAGGATGTTCAAAAAGGCCGTCCAGTGCGGCCGCAGCGAGGGAGGAGGCGAGGCGTACCGGGGACCCGTTGCTCTAAGACATGCAACGGGTGAAGTGTACGTTGAGTCTCTTCGCGCAGGACCCATTGCACGCGACAGAGCAATGGGTACCCCAACAAAGCTGGCGGACTTTTTCAACATCCAGCTAGGTTGATTTCGATGGGACGGCGTGTTAACACACCCGCATGCGGATCGTGTTCATGGGGACGCCGGAGTTTGCCGTGCCGTCGCTGGAGGCCCTGCTGCGCTCTGAGGATCAGGTCGTGGGGGTGGTCACCCAACCCGACCGCCCGAAAGGCCGCGGCCATGAGCTAGCTCCTGCTCCGGTCAAGCTCCTCTGCCTGCAGGAAGGACTGCCGATCCTCCAGCCGCTCAAGATGAAAGACCCGGCCTTTCTGGACGCCCTGAAGGCCTGGCAGCCCGAACTGATCGCGGTGGCGGCGTTTGGCCGCATCCTCCCCAAGGTGGTGCTGGACCTCCCGCCGCGCGGCTGCGTGAACGTGCATGGCTCCCTGCTGCCGAAGTACCGGGGCGCGGGACCTATCCAGTGGGCGATCATCAAGGGCGAACGCGAGACCGGCATCACCACCATGCTGATGGACGAAGGCATGGACACCGGCGCCATCTTGCTGCAGGAGCGGCTGGCCATCAACCCGGACGAGACGGCCGGCGAGTTGTCGGCCAGACTGGCGGAGGTGGGGGGCAGGCTGCTGATCGAAACGATTCGGCGCTTGAAAGCCGGCGCGCTCCAACCCCGTGCCCAGGATCATACCCAGGCCACGATGGCCCCCCTGCTCAAAAAGGAAGACGGCTGGATCACTTGGAATGCCGAGGCGAGTGAGATCGTCAACCGCGTCAGGGGCCTCTCGCCCTGGCCGGGGGCGTTTACGTATGCGGGGGATGAGCGCTGGATCATCTGGCGCGCGGCGATCGAGGACTGCGCCCGGGAGGGGAAGGGTCCCGCTCCAGTCCCAGGCACGATCGTAGAGGCCAGCAAGGACGGGATTCTCGTCGCGACGGGCCGCGGCCTGCTGGCCATTCTGGAGCTGCAACCGGCGAACAGCCGCCGGATGACGGCTGCCCAGTATGTAGCCGGCCATTCCCTGCCTCCCGGGCTTATCTTAGGAGCCGCAGGGCAGCCGGAAAAAAATCAGGACTGAGGCACGAGCGAGAGACGTGCCCAGAGATAACAGAGCAGGACGATGCCTCCTAAATCGGAACCTCGCAGTCCTCACTCCTCCGTCCTCAGCACTTCTTCTCCGAGTCGCGGGGCGAGGGCCGTCGCGAGGGACGTTCTCCTCAAGGTCGAGCAGGATGGCGCGTTCGCGGATGAGCTGCTGGACGATACCCTGCGCCGGGCTCATCTGGACT
>JAHRHE010000074.1 GCA_020027965.1 Nitrospirota bacterium
CATACGATCTCGCCGTGGAGACACCGAATTTCCAAGACGATCCCTATCTGAAAGTCCTACGACCGCTGGTCGAGGCCTATCTGGCCTTTTCCCGCCAGGACAATCGTCACATCCGGTCTATGCACCTGACGCCCTCCCAGTTCGACGTGATCGCCACGCTGGGGGATACCGACGGCATGACCTGCCTGGAGCTGTCGGCGGCCACGCTGGTGACCAAGGGGACCCTGACGGGCGTACTGGATCGGCTGGCCGCCAAGGGTCTCATTCGCCGAGACCCGGTGGAGGCCGATCGTCGGTGCACCAAGATTTGCCTCACGGAGAAAGGTGAGGCATTATTTCGCAAGACGTTCGGGCGGCATGCCGCCTTTCTGCGACCCTACTTCGAGCAGGCCCTGACGAAGAAAGAGGCGGACGAAGCGCGAGATCTGTTGATCCGTATCAGGGACAGCTTCCGGCAGCCCGGGCCACGGTAACGGTGCCTTCGTATGCGCCTGACTATCCTCGGCTCAGGGACCAACCTGCACCCCACGCGCGCGGCGGCCGGCTACCTGGTCCAGACTGACCGCGTTCTCCTGCTGGATTTTGGCCCCCGCACGCTCGTCAACCTGATCAAGATGGGCGTCGACCGGCATCGGATCAGCCACATCCTGTTCTCCCATTACCACGCCGACCATTTCTCGGATTTCGTCACGTTCTTTTTCGACGCGGTCTTCCATTCCAAGTTCGTCGGTCCCCGGCCCGATCTCACCCTCATCGGACCGCGCGGCAGCCGCCGACTGTTCGGTACGATGCTGAAGACGTTTCCCGGATTCAACGCAGGTCGGTTCCGGGTCAAGATCAGGGAGGTCGCGGACCGCGGCTTTCTGCTGGGGCGCACCCGCATCACGCCCCGCACGGTCGTGCACAGCCCACGGCTCCACTGCGTAGGGTATCGGATCGACTACCGGGGCCGGACGCTCGCTTACTCGGGAGACACACAATACTGTGAGCCCCTCCTCCACCTGTGCCGCGAGGCGGACGTGGCGGTGCTGGACTGCTCGTTTCCCGCCAACAGGCCCGGTGCCGGGCACATGCACGCGGGGGACTGCGGGCGGGTGGCGCGCGAGGCCGATGTCGCGCGACTCATCCTGTCGCACTTCTACCCGATCGCGGAGCGGTTCGACGTGAAACGGCAGGCGCGGCGCTATTTCGGAGGGACCATCCTGGCAGGCCGAGACCTGATGACGCTGTCGGTGTGACGGCAGAATTGATTCATTGACTGATCGACGATTGAGTCATTGCTCGGAGAGTCTCGACCAAAGCAATGAGCCAATGACAAAATGACTCAATCGGTCAATTCTTATTCGCACTCTTCTTTTCGCCCATGGTCCAGGACCACGAGAAAGCGGGTCAGGCGAGCGGACTTTACCGGCTCATCCAGCTTGCCGTAGATGGCGACGAGGTTTTTCAGCATGCGGGCGAGAATCGCCCGGTGGTCGCTTCGGTCCAAGTACTTCTCTTCGAACCCATAGCCCGCTTGCATGAGAAACCTTGCACAATCCTTCTCGGTGAGCAAGGCGCCCGCGTTGAAGCAGTCCACGAAGATCTTGTACCGGTCCGAGTCGAACTTCACCAGGAAATGTCCCGGCATGCCAATTCCATAGACCGGGAGCCTGAGGCGTGCCGCGAGCAAGAGGTAGAGGATGGAGAGACTGATCGGAATCCCGGTCCGTCGATCGAGCACCCGATTGAGGTAGGTGTTGTCCGCCTCGTAATAGTTCTTGGTATTGCCCCGAAAGCCCTGTTCGGTGAACAGGTAGCGACTCAGGGTCTTGACCGCTTCTTCACCGGAGGCTCGCCGCCCTAGCCGGTCACGGACCTCGGCCGCCATCGTGTCGAGCCGGTTGGTGTACGACTCGAGGTCCAGGTCGGGATAAGCGTATCGGGCAATCAGGAACGCGCCCGCTTCCAGGTCGACCTGGTTGTCCGGACCAGCGACGAGTTCGCGCAACTCCTCCTCCAGCCGGCTTCCACGAATCCCGTCCAGCACCTCCGCGACCCGCCTTGCCATGTCCGGCTGCTCGACCTCCGCCTCCAGCAGCAAGGGCACGGCCGAGTCGCCGATCTGGACCAGCTTGGTAACGATCGTCTTCGCGATCCGGTCGTTCTCATCGGACAGCAGCCGAATCAGCGCTTTGATCTGATTTTCGCTCGCCGGCATCATGGTTCACCTCACGAGACGCCCATCCACGCCGCAGAGTACCGATCGCGATCCGCTCAGCCCATCGCCCGTCGAAAAGCCCGGGCGCTTCCGTACAAGCACAGCGCATCGAAGGCCACCATGATCATGACGACCAGGCCCACTCGGGGAAGCGCGTCGGCCCAGCCCGAGAGGATCAGCGGCCGGACCGCATCGATCGCCCATGTCATGGGATTGAACCTGGCCAGGACGCTCATCCAAGTCGGCATGGCCGCCAAGGGAACCAGCGCCGAGCTGAGGAAGATCATCGGGAGCGACAGGAAGCCGAGCACGGAGAAGAAGTCCCCGTGGCTTTTCACTGAGAAGGCCAGCGCCATCGAGATGGCGGTCAACCCCACGCCGAACAGCAGGCCAATGAACAGGATGACGGCGACCCCGGCCAGGCCGGTCGCCGGTCGGACGCCGAAGAGAAAGGCCACCCCGAGGATCACCAAGACTTGAAGGGATGTGATCGTCATGACGAACAGAAATCGGCTCAGGACGATCGACGTGCGGCGAATCGGCGTCGCCATGAGCCGTTCCAGGAAGCCGTTCTCCTTGTCGAAGAGGAGATCAACCCCGCCGGCCAGCCCGTTGTTGAGGACCGTCATGACCACGACGCCGGCCGCGAGGAAGCTGATATAGCTGGGCGCCTGCACCACCTGCGCGTCGGCCGCCCGCTGAAAGAGGTTCCCGAAGAAAATCAGCCAAAAGAGCATCGGCTGGACGAGGGTGAACAACATGCTGAACTTCTCGCGGCTCAGCCGTCGGACCCACCGCATCGTCAGCGCAGTGATCTCCTGCAGATACTCAGGCATACGATCAATGTTTGATGTTCAATCGTGAATTGCGAGGAAGTTCAAAATTCACCCTTCAACATTCACAATGTTAAGGTTCCTCGGTTTTCGGAAACTCCTCCCGGATCGCGTGGCCCGTATGCGCCACGAAGACATCCTCCAAACGCGGGCGATGGTACTCGATGAATTCCAACCGGATGGCCAGGCGACTCACCGTTTCGAGCACGGCCGGCAAGGCCTTTTCGGATGATTCCACTCTGAGCTCCATCCCGCTCGCGGTGGGGCGAATAGCGCGGATCGCGGGAAGCCCTTTCAGCGCGGACGCGAGCGTCGTCAGGCGTGGGATCTCCGCCGCACCGACGGTCAAGGACACGACGTCGCCGCCGAGTGCCGCTTTCAGCTCGGTCGGGGAACCGATGGTCTTGATTCGCCCGCCGTCGATGATGGCCAGGCGGTCGCACAACTGATCCGCCTCATCAAGGTAGTTCGTGGTCATGACGATCGTGATCCCACGGGCGCGGAGACCTCGCACGTAGTCCCAGATTCGCAGCCGACTCTGCACATCGAGCCCGAGGGTCGGCTCGTCGAGGAACAGCACACGCGGGTTCGGCAAGAGACCGCACGCGATGTCGAGTTTGCGCTTCATCCCCCCGGAGTACGTCCTGGCCAGCCGGTCCGCCTGAGCTTCCAGGTCCACCAGCTTCAGGACCTCTTCGATGCGCCGGATGGTCTCGTGCTTGGGCAGGTGATAGAGGGCCCCCAGCAACAGGAGATGCTCCCGCCCCGTGAGAAAACGGTCGATCGCACGCTCCTGCGGCACGTAGCCGATCAGGCTCCGCACGCGATCGGTCTCGGTGGTGACGTCATGCCCGAGCACGGTGGCGTGGCCGGCGGTCGGGCGCACAACGGTAATGAGAATTCGAAGTGTGGTGCTCTTGCCGGCTCCATTGGGACCCAGCAGCCCGAAAATTTCTCCCGCGAACACTTGAAAGGACAGGTCGGTAATCGCGGTGAGACCGTCGTACACCTTGCCCAGCTTGGACACCTCGATGGTGACGGCGCGATCCATCAGCCCCAGCCTTTCGCTCCGTCCCGCTCGTAGATGTTGAAGTGGATCAGGTCGATCAGCCGACGGGCCCGCTGCAGGGACGTGTCCGCCTCCAGCAGGAACTGCCTTTCCAAGGGGGTAAAATCCAGGTAGCTCGACAGGTTGTTGATCAGGATCTCATCGGTGATGTCCCGGCGGAAGAATTCATGCCAGAGGTGGCCATCCTCGCGCATGCGGAGGTACCGCTCGACGACCCGAACCAGTTCGGCCCGCACCTCCGCCTCTAGCGAACCGTCGGAGGGGGTCGGCTTTAATGCGATCGTGGCCTGCCGATAGCGTTTGTCGAAAAACTCTTCGCAGATGTCGAACCGGTGAAGACCCTGCAGCAGGATGTTGGATCGCCCGTCCGGCAACCTTTCCAGACTCACGAGCCGTCCCACGCAGCCGACCTCATACACCGGAGGGTTCCCATAGTAGTCGTGTTCCCAGCCGGCCTTCAACAAGGCCACGCCCAGGCACTGCCTCTGGGCTGCCACGTCGGCCACCATCTCGCGGTAACGCGGCTCAAAAATATGCAACGGCAGGTACATCTTGGGGAAGAAGACGACGTTGGGTAGGGGGAAGACCGGAATGCGATCCGGCACGCGGAAGGTCGCTTCGTTGCCGCGATCACGCTGATCCCGGTCCACTTGCATGCCTCACGATAGCCGATGCTCCCGAGGCTTGTCAACAGATTGGCCCGAGCGCCGCGCGGTCTCCACAATGAGAAAACCCTCTCCAGCAGAGGAGAATTGCACATCGTGGACTCGCATGCTATACACTCGTGGCGTGACGAGCGACAACCCCGGCGGCCCGGCCGCGAAGCCGGATCTTCGTTGGACAGGAGGACGCATGCAGGTCTCCGCGAGCGCGGTGTTGGCTGCTGCCTTGACCTTGATCACCCTGTCGCTGCCGGTCGTGCCGCTCTCCGATGGTCGCCAGGTGGACCAAACTGGCCCGTCGTCTCCGCCGGCCTTCCGCCAGGCTGCCGCCGGGTATCGCTATTTCTTTCCTCGGGAGCATGGATCGCACGAAGAGTTCCGGACTGAATGGTGGTATTACACCGGCCACCTGACGACCACGCACGGCCGCCGGTTCGGCTATGAGTTGACCTTCTTTCGCCGTGGCATCGATCACGAGCACGTCCGGTCGAATCCGTCCTCATGGGCGATTCGACATCTGTACCTCGCCCATTTCGCCCTGTCCGATCACGCCCGCACCCGGTTTCGGTATGCGGAGAAAATGAGCCGGGCCGGGCTCGGCAAGGCCGGCGCTGAGCCTGGAAGGCTGCGGATATGGATCGATCAGTGGTCGGCCGAGGCTGATGCGTCGGGACTTGGTCCGCATCGCCTGAAGGCCGCGACGGACCAGTTCGCGATCGACCTCAGCCTGACACCGGAGAAGCCTCCGGTCATACACGGCCGCGACGGCGTCAGTCGGAAGGGGGCGGCACCGGAGCAGGCGTCCCATTACTATTCGTTGACGCGGCTCGACACCCTCGGCTCGATCGTGGTGGACGGACAACGCGAGGCCGTGACCGGGATCAGCTGGATGGATCACGAGTTTGGGTCCGGAGACCTCGGTGAGGATCAGGTCGGATGGGATTGGTTCAGCGTGCAACTCGAGAACCGGACCGAGCTGATGTATTACCGACTCAGACGGGCCGACGGAAGTGCCGATCCCGCCTCGAGCGGGACCCTGGTCTTCTCCGATGGGCGGTCTCAGCCGCTCTCGGCCGACGACCTTCGCGTGGACACGCTGGAATATTGGACCAGTCGCGCCAGCGGAGCTCGATACCCCAGCCGCTGGCGGCTGTCGGTTCCTTCTCTGGGGTTGTCATTGGAACTGGCCCCCTACTTGTCCGATCAGGAACTGGTCACGCGGCGGAGCACACAGGTGACCTATTGGGAGGGGGCCGTTCTGGTTCGCGGTCACCTCCGCGACCAATCGCTGAGCGGCCAGGGGTACGTGGAGCTCACCGGCTATGCTGAGCCGTTGAGAGAGCGACTCTCGACCGCACCCCCCCGCCGATCGGGTACCAAACCCGGCGTGACTGGGTGAGGACCCGGTCCCTCTGGTGAGGAAGCGAGGGAGACCAGCCATGCCGTCGCACGCCTGTCAGCCCTCATGGGGTCAGTCGCCTCGCGCTGGAGCTCCGTTGAGCGCTCTCCTCCCCATCCTGCTGATTGGCCTCCTCGTGTCCGCCTGTGGGAAGAAGAGCGACACGATCGTGTCCATCGGACTGCACCCGACGAATCCACGCATTCTCTACGTGTCCACCAACGAGTCCGTCTACAAGACGCGCGACGGCGGCGCGACCTGGCAGCGCATGGCGACAGACCTCAGTTCCTATCGCGTGCTCACGCTGGCGATCGATCCGGAGCATCCTGCCACGGTCTACGCCGGCACCATGATCGACGCGGTCTACAAGAGCCCCGATGGCGGCCAGCGCTGGATGCCCTATAACGCCGGCCTGAAGGAGCACATCTCGGTCGTGAATCAGTTTGTGTTCGACCCGCGCGACAGTGAAACCATCTATGCCGCGACCACGGTGGGAGTCTTTCGCAGCACCGATGGGGGACGCTTGTGGGAAGAACGCATGGCCGGCATGAAAGAGGTGCACATCGTGGTGACGCTTGCCTTGGATCCGAAGCGGCCCCATATCTTCTACGCCGGGACCACCGGCGGCGCCTATCGGAGCGAGGACCGCACCGCAAGCTGGAAGAAGGTGAACGACGGCCTGATCCCACCCGAAGTGCTGGAGGCTTCTCTGGCACTCGGCGTCAATACACTCGTCGTCGATCCGCGGGTGACCGACACGGTCTACGCCGGCACGACCAAGGGGCTCTTCAAGACCACCAACCGGGGTGAGTCCTGGACCCGCATCGGGCAGTCATTGGGTGACCAGTACGTCAGCGCGTTGCTGATTGACCCGGCGAACCCTCAGGTCCTCTATGCCGGCGGGCGGGCGGGCGTGTATAAAAGCCCTGACGGCGGGCAGACCTGGCAGGCCATGAACGAAGGGCTGGAGACCCTCAATGTCCGCACGATGGCCATGAGTCTCCTTGACGCCCAGACCATCTTCCTCGGCACCAATGGCAGTGGTCTCTACCGCAGCCTGGACGGCGGCCGAACCTGGCAACGAATCCCGTTGGCCCCACAATCCGCAGCTCCCGCGACCACCGGCTCATGACCCATCATGCAGGCCCCCCCATGCCCCGCGTGTATCTCATCAGACACGGCGAGACAGATTGGAACCGGAGCGGCCAGATCATGGGCGAGCAGCCGGTTCCGCTCAATCGAACGGGAGAGGCGCAGGCGAGGCTGCTGGCCGGCGCGCTCCGCGCGGACTCGTTCCGCGCCCTGGTCTCCAGCCCGGTGGCGCGGGCGAGGCAGACCGCCGAGATCCTGGCCTCGGCGCTCCGGGTCTCCGTGACCACGGACCCGGGTCTGACCGAAATCAATGTGGGGGAGTGGGAAGGCCGCTACTGGAAGGATCTGGTCAATGAGACGGCCCGGCAGAACTTCTACACCAGCCCGCAGGAGGCACGACCACCCGGCGGGGAGACCCTGCGTGAGGTTCAGATTCGGGCCGTCGCGGCCGTGGAGCGAGCCCGCGCCGGCGGAGAGGCCGGCCCGCTCCTGTTCGTGTCACACGCTGACGTACTTCGCGCCATTCTGGCCCACTATCTCACCTGGGACCTTCAGCACGTTCGTCAGATCCGGATTGACCACGCCTCGCTCACCGCCCTCGAGTTCAATGCGACCTCGGTTGATCTCGTCTTCCTCAACTATCGCCCGGATCTGGGCGGCCCGGGTTGAACGGCTCCGGTCGGGGCTGCCCGGGTCAGGTGCCCGGCTTCCCTTCGCTCCCGCCCTCCCGGTCGTGTCGGTACCGGCTGCGGGTGCGATCCATCGCATCGGACAGCGCTTTCCATTCCTGTGCCGTCAGCAACTCTTTCATTTTGAAGCGCAGGCCGAGAATCTTGGAGGCGACACGCATCCGATTGTTGTTCAGGTTATCCAGGATCTTCACGAACTCTTCCGGGGTCGCCTCGTATTTGGCGTTCAGCTCGTAGAGTTGCCGGTGATAGTCGCGCGTCTGCTGCCCTGACTGCTTCACCTCGGAGACAATGTCGGACACAATCGCCTGCACCTGCTTCGCCTTTTCAGGATCTGGCACCGTTTTCTCGATCTGTGCCATCACCTCTGTCATTCCCCTGTCGGCCGCGTAGTCCATGCCCCCGCTGTGGTGGGCCGCGCCGTACGGTCTGGCACAGCCCGCCAGCGAGATCCAGACCACGACGAACAGGAGCACGAGCTGGTTCAGCTTCCCCATGTCGAACCTCCCCATTGACCCTTGAAGTCCCGCGATGCCTCATCCCGCGCCCCACTCTAGCACAGGTGTCTGCCCCTTCTCGACCGGCCTCGCTGGCCCTCATCACAGAACCCCGAATCTCGCGGTATCTTCGTAAGGGTAACCATCAGTTTGCCCGATCAGAGCGAGGCCTTCTCACAGTGACCGGCTCACGGGATTTTCACGTAGGAAGCATGCTTCGATTGATATCACGCAAATTCCCTTAACCGTTGAAACTACTTATAGTTTATTTCTTCTAAGCAGAATCAAGCAAGGCTTTTGCTCTCATTGAGTGCGTGCCAAGGACGCGAGCGATCTAAGCGAGTCGGCTGTGAAGAAAAACTGTTAAAAATGATCATTGACAGCGTATCGAAGCTATGCTACAAAGCAAGCATGCTTTGAAGAGGTCTTGCTCGTGGAAGAGCTCAAGGACATCATTGTCGGACTTGAACAGCGGATCAGCGCCTACAAGAACCGCCTCCAGGAGCTGGAGAAAAAGCGCGGGCGTCTCGAGGAGGAGATCGCCACGATCAAGAAGTATTTGGAACTGGCGGAGACCCTGTATCGGGTTGAGGTCGACAAAGCAAAGCTTGCCAGCTTGTCCAGCCAGATCATCGACGAGAAAGGCGCCCGCCCCCTGCCGGTCATGGACGTCACCGACCAGTCCAGAGAAATCCTCCTCGGTCGGACCAAGTATGTCGGGATGAGCGTCCCCGAGGCGGCCTTCCAGATCCTCCGTGAGGCGCGCCGGTCGATGCATGCCAAGGAACTACTCCAGCGCCTCGTCGAAGGAGGCATCCAGATCAAGGGCAAGACACCTCTCACATCAGTCGCCACCTCGCTGAAAAGAGACAAGCGGTTCCGCAAAGTGGGGCCGAACACATTCGAAGCCCAGGAGCAACGTCTGACGGAAGCGGTCTGAGGTCCACCGACGTGTTTGGAAGCTCTAGCTGACGAAAGGGGGTGAGCGCTTTGGCGTCGAAGAAGAAAGCGAAGAAGAAAAAGTAAGCCCGCCCTGGTTACGACGTCGGGAGCAAGGCCCCTTGCTCCCGACGTCCTTCTTTTCACCGCGTTTTTCCCCCGCCCCAGTCAGAGCGATGCGCCGCAGCAACTGAGAACACGTGAAGCCTCTGGCGCAAAATGGTCGCCGCGGAGAGAATCGTGGGCAGAGAAACGGGCTGGTGGACTAGGCTTGGCCGAAGACGTTGCAGGAAGGAATCGCTGGAGCGGCGTGTACCGCCCTCTCCTCACGACCACTCAGCACGACCCACGAGTCGCGCTGCTCGAGCACTCGCTCAACCAGTTTGGTGTGAAGAGCATGACCGGACCGATCCGCCGTCAGGTGCCCAATGAATGGGGCACCGAGCAATGCGAGGTCGCCGATCAGGTCCAGGATCTTGTGCCGGACGAACTCATCCGGGTAGCGCAGACCCGAGTCATTGATCACCTCGTGCTCAGAGAGCACCACCGTGTTCTCGAGCGAACCTCCCCGACCGAGACCGCGAGCCCAGAGTTGCTCGACCTCCTTCAGGAACCCGAACGTCCGCGCGTCCGCGATGTCCTCCTCGAACGCCGACACGGACCAGTCGTAGGTGTAGGTCTGCTTCTGGATCAACGGGTGATCATAGTGGATGGAATAGGTTATACGCGGGCTGGAGGCCGGCTCAATGACCACCCGCCGGTCCCCATCTTTGACCTCGATCGGACGCGTGATCTTGAGGAATCGCTGCGGCTGTTCTTGCGGAACGATCCCTGCCGCACGAATCAGGCGGACGAATGGACCGGCGCTGCCGTCCATGACCGGCACCTCGCCCGCATCCACTTCCACGTACGCGTTGTCGACCTCGAGCCCAACCAGGGCAGACAGGACATGCTCGATGGTCTGGATCTGGGTGCCGTTGACACGGATCGCCGTACACAGCTCGGTGGGCACCAGGTTTCGGATCGAGGCCTCCACTGATACCACTCCCTTGGCCTCATGCCGAATGAAGACGATCCCTGTATCGGGCGGTGCTGGGCGAAGGGTGAGAGCAACAGGCTGGCCGGAATGGAGCCCCACTCCAGAACACGTGATCTGCTGGCTCAATGTCTGCTGTTGGCGCATGAGTTCTCCGAGCCTTCAAGGATAAAGCAATGACTATGCCACACATCTTTATAGCAAAATATAATGTAAACTGTTGATATATATTATAAATTTTTCTAACTTGTAGACCTCTACTACGCGGAATGAATCAAGTAGTTGTTGTAAAAACCTAACACCTGTGGACTTTTCAATGGCTGCCCTTCACCTACGAGAAACGTCCCATAGTTATGGGTCTCCTCAGGACCACCACCAGACCCCCTGTCACCTTTGCCAGCTTGGAAGAGGCCGTGCCAGAGTGGCCCGCTGTGGACGGACCCTGTGGGCCGGGCCTGAAGCCGCCCGCAACGCGACTTTCTCGGCTATTCTGGAGCTCCAATCGACTTCCATGAACGCCGATCGCAAAAAACTGGAATGGGCCAAGGCGAAACGCGGGCTGGTCGAGGACGGGGTGCTCCAGGACCACCGCGCGAGAGGGGAACGGCTCCCGCCCGAGCAGCACCCTGGGAGGATGATCGCTACGCGTGAACGAAAGCTGAGGTTGAAGCTACGGCTTCGGCTCCAGATCGATGATCCCCTTGCGGATGGCCAGAATGGCCGCCTGGGTCCGGTCAAAGACCTGGAGTTTGTGAAAGATGTTCCGCACGTGGTTCTTGACGGTTTTTTCGCTGAGGTTCAGGCTATTCGCGATTTCCTTGTTGGTCTTGCCATCAGCCACGAGACGCAGGACCGTGATCTCCCGGTCCGTCAAGTCGTGTTCCACCCAGGACGGTCTCTTGCCCTTCCTCTGCGCCAGGGATGAAAACTCCGCCAGGATCTTGCTCGCCACGGACGGATGGATGAGCGATTCCCCCCGATAGATCGCCTCGATGGCCGCCACGATCTGAGCCGAATCACTATCCTTTAATAGATAGCCTGTGGCCCCGGCCCGGACCAGATCGAAGATGTACTGCTGCTCCTCGTACATCGTCAACGCGACGATCCCAATGTGCGGGAACTCCCGCTTGATCTGGCGGGTCGCCTCCACCCCGCCCATCCGGGGCATGCTGACATCCATCAGAATGACGTCCGGCTCAAGGGCCCGGGCCTTCTCCACCGCCTCCTGACCATCCTGCGCCTCTCCGACGACTTCGAGGTTGTTCCTGGTCTTCAGGATGGCCGACAAGCCTTCCCGTACGACTCGGTGGTCGTCGGCAATCAACACCTTGATTTTGTCAGTTTTTTCCATGCCCCGCAGCCCCCTTCCTGACGAGCGGCACCCCGATCAGGACCCGCGTCCCCCGTCCCTTCTTGGATTCGATCCTCGCCTCTCCGCCGACCAGCCGCGCGCGCTCGAAGATGCCCCGCAGCCCGAAATGGTCCCACTTCTCCGGATCCTTCGCGATGGCGTCCACGTCAAACCCGACTCCGTTATCCGTGATCGTGGCCTTCAGCGCGTCTCGGCCGATTGAGACCTGGACGGCGACGCGGTCTGCCTTGGCGTGTTTCTGCACATTGCTGAGGGCCTCCTGGACGATCCGAAACAGAAAGATCTTCGTCTTCGGAAAGAGCAAAGTCTCGTCTCCCGAGACCGAGAACTCCGTCTTGACATGGTATTGCGTCTCGTAGGATTTCAGATAGTTCGTCAGCGCCGGGATCAGTTCCATCTTGTCGAAATGCACCGGGCGTAGATTGAAGATGACCTGTCTGGCTTCCTGAATGGCCATCTTGAGCTGGGCCTTGGTCTCGCGGAGCATGGCCTCACTGGCTTGCGGATCTTGTCGCAGCAATTCCCGGCAGAGATCGAGTTTGAAGTTGAGCCCAGCCAGGTTCTGGACCAGTCCATCGTGGATCTCGCAGGCGATTCTGGTGCGCTCTTCCGTCACGGCCGAAGTGGCCTCCTTGACGTAAAGCCGGTACAGAGACTGGTACTTGTTCAGGGTCTTCTCGATCTCGGCCGTCGCCAGGATCCGCGCCTCGATCAACTGCCACATGAACTTAGCGCTGGCTCCGCCGATCACCGTGACGCCGAAGCGATGGAACTCCTGCAGGACCTCCGCGACCTCCGGATTGCCGGTCACGTCGATGATCAGATCCACGCACTCCATCTCCAGCAGTTCTCGATAGTCTCGCGTCACCGGAATCCGCAACTGTCGAGCCAGCCGGATTCCAGCGGCGTTCGGATCGATTTCCGCGATGCCGACGATGTGCACCAGCGGGTCTTCGGCAAAGATCTCCATCAACGCCTTGCCGCCGCGTCCGGCGCCGATGATCGCCACGCGGGTGGCTGAAGCCGATCGGCGAAGCTTCGCCGTCTCGCTCCGCGTCGCTTTCCTGCGTGTTTGGCGCATCACGGCGCCCATCATCACCTCTTCACGCACCGCTGGCTGTCAGAGAACCGTACTTGGTTCGAAAGGACTGGAACCATCCTGAACGGGTGACGGAAAGGGCGAGCGAGGAGGGGGGGGCCCTTCGACCGGGCTCAGGGCGGGCCCTTCGACGGGGCTCACGACGGGCCGTTCGACGCGGCTCACGACGGGCCGTTCGACCCCTCGACGCGCTCGGGGTGGTGAGCCCGTCGAACCACGCGGCTCACGGCAAGCCGTTCGGCTGAGCCGAGGCCGGTCTACTTCTCCTGCCGCTCCCTGGCCAGTGTCTTCAGTTCATCCATGAACTGATCGATATCCTTGAACTCCCGGTAGACCGAGGCGAAGCGGACATAGGCCACCTGGTCGAGCTGATGGAGCTCTTTCATGAGTTCTTCCCCGATCGTCCTGCTCGGGATTTCTGTTTCACCCATTTCCTGAATCCGCTTCTCGATTCGATCCGTCACCGTATCGATGGTGGCCGTACTGATGGGTCGCTTTTCGCACGCCTTCGTGAGTCCGGCCAGGATCTTGTTGCGATCAAACGGCTCGCGCCGGCCGTCTTTCTTGACCACCATGGGCAGGATCTCCTCGATGCGCTCATAGGTCGTGAACCGGCGCTTGCATCCGAGGCATTCCCGGCGACGGCGGATGACTTCGCCTTCTTTGGCCGTCCGCGAATCAACGACCTTATCTTCGATCTCGTCGCAGAACGGACATTTCACTCAGGACCTGCCTCTCCGAGAGGGGGCCACGCTGTAGTCGTAGAAGATCGGGAACCGGCCACACAGGGACTTGGCCTGCCGGCGGACAGCGCGCTGGACGCCCTCGTCCTGGGGACGTTCCAGCACACGATCGATCAAGGCCACAATCTCGTGCATCTCCGCCTGCCGCATGCCCCGCGTGGACACCAGTGGCGTTCCCAACCGGATCCCGCCGGCCACGGCCGGGGGGTGCTCATCGAACGGGACCGCGTTCTTATTGACGGTAATGCCGGCCAGGTCGAGGGCGGCCTCAGCCTCTTTCCCGGTGAGCCCCTTGCCGCTCAAGTTCACCAGGAACAGATGGGTGTCGGTGCCTCCGGAGACGATCCGGTAGCCGCGCTCCCCAAGTCCCGACGCGAGCTCGCGCGCATTCGCGACCACCTGCTGCTGGTAACGCTGGAAGGCCGGCGAGAGCGCCTCCTGGAGCGCCACCGCTTTCGCGGCGATCACGTGCATGAGCGGCCCGCCTTGAATGCCGGGAAAGATGATCTTGTCCACCGCCTTCGCATGCTCGGCCTTGCACATGATGATCCCGCCGCGCGGACCGCGGAGGGTCTTGTGGGTCGTGGTGGTCACGAAGTCCGCGTACGGGACCGGGGTCGGGTGCAGGCCGGCGGCGATCAGCCCTGCGATATGCGCAATATCCACCAGCAGGTAGGCTCCCACCGCGTCCGCGATGCCGCGAAACTTTGGAAAATCCAGCACGCGCGAGTACGCGCTCGCGCCCACCACGATCATGCGAGGCCGGCACTCCTCGGCCGTGCGCTGGACCGCCTCGTAGTCGATCACCTCGGTCTCCCGATCCACCCCGTAGGAGTAGGATCGGAACAGGGTCCCGGAGAAGTTCACCCGGCTGCCGTGAGTCAGATGCCCCCCCTGCGAGAGATCCATTCCTAGAATGACGTCGCCCGGCTTGAGCACGGACAGGTAGGCCGCCATATTGGCCTGGGAGCCGGAATGGGGCTGCACGTTGACGTGGTCGGCGCCGAAGATCTGCTTGGCGCGCTGGATGGCCAGGCTCTCGACCGTATCCACGTTCTGGCACCCGCCGTAATAGCGCCGGTTGGGGTAGCCCTCGGCATACTTATTGGTCATAAGGCAGCCCTGGGCTGCCAGCACAGCGCGGCTCGCGAAGTTCTCGGAGGCAATCAGCAACAGCTTTTCACGCTGGCGCAGTTCCTCCGCGCAGATCGCCGCATACACCGCCGGGTCGGTGGCCTTCAAGGCTTGCAATGAGCCGATTGCCTCGCTCATGCGTGCTGTGCGCGCCTTGATCCGAGCGGTACCCCTGCGCTTCATGACATCCTCATGGTCCGGGCCGGCCGGTTCAACCGGCTGCCTGCGGCGCCTCGGCTTCCTGCTTCTTGACCACTTGAACCGACACACTGGCGGTCACATCACGATGCATTTTCACCGGGATGGCAAAGGTGCCTAATTCCTTGATCGGCTGGGCGAGCTGGATCCTCCTGCGGTCCACGTCAAAACCCTGGGCGGCCAGTCCGTCGGCGATATCCTTCACGGTCACCGAGCCGAACAGCTTGTCGTCCTTGCCGACCTGTGCCGTGATGGTCAAGGAGACC
>JAHRHE010000172.1 GCA_020027965.1 Nitrospirota bacterium
ATCTGCCACCGTCTGGTGGCGCTGCATGAGACCCGGCCTGTCCCGAGATTCATCACGAAGGGCGATGCCGCGACCAAGTCTGACGACCCCATCGGGTCCGATCAGGTCCTGGGGAAGGTCGTGGGCATCAGGACAACCGGTCGGTTGAGCGGGTCTCTGCGATTTGCCATTCACCGCAAGAAGGAGCGTCTGAAGCGACGGATCGCGGGCGGATTGCTGGCTCTTCAAAGCAGTCAGGCTTACCGTCGGCTGATGCGGGCCATACTTCCTCGCGGGTTCTGCTTTTCGGTGGGACTTCCGGAAGGAAGCCGATGGTACCGCTATCAGCCCATTTCCCGGAATCAGGGCCTCGAGGTGCAGCCGGGGCATCGACGATTCCACCTGGTCGCCAAGCTGGCCGGGACCTGTGTGGCTAGCCTGTCTGTTCAGGCCAAGCCCGAGGGGTTTTGGGTGGAGAACCTGTATGTCCGTTTGCCCTACCGAGGCCTGGGTCTGGGGTCACACCTGCTGACGCTGGCCTGCCGGTGCACGGCCCTGAGCGGAGCCGGGAAGCTGCTGGCGACCATTCAACCTGACAACCGGCCTGCCCTCCATCTTTTTGGGAAGATGGGGTTTCGGCCCCCCAGCGACCAGGAGTTTTTCCCCGCCGCGGTCCTCGTTCGGGATCTTCTGCAGCGCCAGGAGAACATCTCAAGCCCTTCATAAGAAGGAAGGGTCTCGACAAAGGGCAGGGACCAGGCATGGGGGCAGTCCGGGCTTTGACCGAACTGACGGCATCGTTTCAGAGGGCCGAGGTGCTTGTCCTCTGCTACCACCGAACCCGAAGCCGCGAGCGCTTTTCCAGGCAAATGACCGCCCTCGCCGAGCAGGGCTATGCCGTCCTCTCGATGGAACATTTCACGGGGTGGCTGCATGGCCGCAAGAAGCTCGCGCATCCTGCGGTCCTGCTGACATTTGATGGTTGTGATTCCGACCAACTGGAACATGCCGTGCCCGAGCTCCAAGCATTCAACTACCCTGCGACCTTTTTCCCCGTCTCCTGCCACCTCGACGGCGAGCGCACCAACCTCGCCGTCTCGTGGCGCCAGACTCTCCTGGAGCTTGACCAGGCAGGGTACACCATCGGCTGCCACAGTCATACCCATCGGGACTTGACCGCTCTGCCGGAGGCGGAACTCTGGCGCGAAGTGGTCGACTCGAAGAAGCTGCTCGAGGATCTCCTTGGTCAACAGGTGAGTGCCTTCTGCTATCCCTATGGTGCCTGCAACTCGCAGGTCGCCTCGGCCGTGCGACAGGCAGGTTTTCACGTCGCCTTTACAGTGGATTTGGGTGGCGTCAACCCGGGTGACGATCCCTATCGGCTCAAGCGAGTCCCGGTCCTGGGCGAACCGAAGGTCCGAGAGTTTTGCGCGTATTTATCCGGCCACGTGCTGCTCTCCGGCGCCATCTTGGCGCATTGGAAGGTACGCGAGCGCCTGTTGGACTAAAGGTGCCATGGAGTCCCCGGCGAACCGACACGAGAAACCTGGGCGCCCCTCGGGCGGAGCTGCAACCATGTTCCCCGCGGGTCTGGATGAGCTGCTCGCCTCCTATGCCCGGTTCAGCACTTCCACGAAAACCAAGCTTCAACGCTTGGCGGTGGTGCTGGATCGGCTTCACGGGGAAGGGATCGACTGCATCCTGCTGAAAGGCGCCGATCTCATTCCCCGCCTGTACGGCGTGCTGGGGGCCAGGCCCCTCGGCGATGTGGACCTGTTGGTCCACGAGGCGGATCTCCCGGCCCTTGATGATGTCTTGAAGGAGATGGGGTTGCGGCCGATCGTGGACGGCAATCCCTCGTACTTGGATGAGGACCAAATCCTGTCCCTCGACATCCTGACTGCAGTCTGGTACCTGGACGATACGGAGGAGGTCTGGGCACGCGCCGATCGCCGGACCTGGGAAGGGATACCGGTCAAAGGCATGGGAACGGATGATCTGCTTCTGTATCTGACCGCTTATTCTGTCATTCACCGTGGTTGCGTGTCCCCGGCCTTCGGCCAGGATCTTGCACTCTTGGTGGCGAAGGAACGGATCAACTGGACGGTTGTCGTGCGGGAGGCCATCCGTCACCATCTGAAAATTCCTCTCTTGCATGGCCTGGCCTACGCTGCCCGACAGGCACAGGCCTCCATTCCGCCTGAGGTCCTGAGCCAACTCGCTCCTTCATCATGGGCCGAGCAGGGCCTCCTGTTCCTGCTCCGGAGGGTGGTCACCGAGACCAAAATTCACGAGGTGGGCCATTTCCTGCTCTGGATCACCCGTCCGAGGGAGCAGAAACTCAGGTGGCTGAAAGAAGCCTTCTTTCCGCCCGACACCTTCATGAAGTACCGATACGGGGAACGCGCCGAAACCCACCCGGTTCGCTCGCGAATTCTCCGGCCGTTCGGCCTCCTGTATCGAGCCTTCCTCCTCTTCGGCAGAATCGCCTTCGCCTTGGCTAAACCATATTGATCGAGTGAAACGGGTCCGGCCATCCCTGTTCACCGCAGTCTTATGATAGACACATCTTTTTGCCTGGCTCGGCCGTAGGGTGCTATGATGCGCGATCAGGCTCCTGAAGTCGGTCGCTTCTAGCAGGCCGCGCATGGAATCGTCCTACGGACAAGCCTCCCCGGCCATCAGTCCCGAGCTCCTGGCCCTCGTGGCCAAGGGGGATCAAAAGGCGTTCGGTCAGCTCTATGATCAGTCCAGTTCCTTGTTGTTCAGGCTTGCCTTGCGCGTCCTGGGTGACCGCGACGAGACGGCTGAAGTGCTGCAAGAAGTCTACGTCGAGGTCTGGCACAAGGTCGTGCGGTATGACCCCGGCCGTGGCTCTCCGATGGCCTGGCTGGTAACGCTCACCCGGAGTCGCGCCGTCGACCGGTTCCGTGCTCGAGCCGCCAGAGGTCGCCATCTGACTCGTTCGATCGATGAGTCCCCTGCCATTCATGTGCAGGACGACGGCCCTGGCCCCTTCGAGAACCGCGCCGAGGCTGAGCTTCGGACTTCTGTGGCCAAAGCCCTCAGCGAGCTGCCGGAGGGCCAGCAGCAAGCGCTGGAGTTGGCCTACTACGAAGGATTGTCCCACACTGAGATCGCGCACCGACTGCAGCAGCCGGTGGGCACCATCAAGACCCGGATCAGGCTGGGCATGAGCAAGCTCAAGGACGCGTTACGGCCGCACTGGGAGCACGTGTAATCGGTATGAGCCACGAGCAGTTTGAAGAGGCCGTCGCCCTGTACGCCGTGGGAGCCCTGGAACGCCAGGAGCGCCAGACCCTGGAGGCGCACCTCCTGACCGGCTGCGCGGCCTGTCACTCCAGCTTGAAGGAATATCGCGCCGTGGCCGGGATTTTTCCGTATGGCCTCTCGCCTTCGAAAGTTCCACGGAGCCTCAAGCTCAAAGTCCTGGCGGCCCGACTCCCCGGCGTCGCACCGTCTGAAGGCTCCCCGACCACCCCGGAGACGCGGCTTAGCCCAGGGCTCCGAATCGGAGCCCTGCTGCCGTCCTTGCTCCCGATGCCGGCTCGGGTGTTTTCACCGGCTTTTGCCATCGTGTTGGCGCTGCTGTTGGCCGGCACGGCGTCCTATACGGTCTACCTCCATTTGCAGTCGCACGCCGAGCTGGAGCAGCGCCAGCGCGTCGAAGCCGCGCTGCAGCAGGAAACCGCGCGTCTGGCCACGCTGCAGGAGCAACTCACCCAGCAGGAACAGGCGATCGGCACGCTCCGGGAGGAGTTCAATCGCCGGATCGGCAACCTGGGCGAAGTCCAGACCACGATTGCCCAACAGGACACCGAACTGGCCCTGCTGCGCGCGGAGTTGGCTCAACGACGGGAGGAGACCGGCAACCTTCGCCGGGCCTTGGCTCAACGCGACGACATGCTGACAATTTTGCGGTCTCCCGCGGTGAAGGTCATTTCCCTGGCGGGGCTGGAGCACGCCAAGTCAGCAGGGGCCTTTTTGCTCTTCGACCTGGAGAGCAAGAAAGCGTTCTTCTACGCGTTCAACATGCCGCCGCTTCCCCCTGGAAAAACCTACCAACTCTGGGCGATTCTTGATAAACCCGTCAGCGCCGGCACCTTCGTCACGGACCCTGGGCAGAAGGGCCGGTTCATTGTACGCAATGTGCCGGACCTCTCGCGCGTCACAAAGTTCGCCGTCAGCCTCGAGCCGATGGGGGGCCGCCCGCAGCCGACCGGCGACATCTACTTGGCCGGAGAGCTCTAGGTCCCGTTCGTCTGTTTGTGTTTCTCCTGGTTTCGTTGGCATCCGACCCTCATCTCGACCTCAACCTGAACCTCAGCCTCAACCTCCTGCGCCTAGGCCCTGGGCTTCTCCGCGCGGAAGCGCTGTGCTAAGATAGCGCGCTCATCGGTAGGACTAAGGGCTCTCCAGTGCTGAGTAACGAGGACTGAAGAAAGCCCGCAGCCCTCGGTCCGCACAGCTATGACGGATAACGATCGTGAATACATGCGGATGGCGCTCGACCAGGCCGTGCTCGCGCAGGCTCTGGGCGAGGTGCCGATCGGAGCGGTCGTGGTCCTCGACGGCCGGGTCGTGGCACAGGCACACAACCTTCGAGAAGCGTGGCAGGACCCAACCGCCCATGCGGAGGTCGTGGCCATCCGGGACGCCGCGAATCGGCTTGGCACTTGGCGTCTGACCGGGGCCACGCTGTACGTCACCCTCGAGCCGTGCTCGATGTGTGTAGGCGCGATGATCCTGGCCCGCGTTGACCGCCTGGTGTTAGGGGCGATGGATCCCAAGGCAGGCGCATGCGGTTCGGTGTTCAATATCCCTGAGGAGCGCCGGCTGAATCACCGACTAGAGGTCTGCGGCGGCGTCCTGGAGCGCGAGAGCCAGGAACTGCTCCAGGCTTTCTTCAAGCGTCTGCGGGATGATGTAGGCGAACGTACTGGGCTGTAGCCAGAGTTGGAAATTCGAATTTCCAATTTCGAAATTCGAATTGTTCAAATCAGGGGTCGGTCTCGAAAACCGCGGCCGCACAGGCGAAGCCGCTTAGGTGTTCTCTCCGGGCGTCAAGAACGATTACATGACGCCCGGTAGCGCAAGCGAGGTGGAGAGGTGCGAGAGTGGCCGAATCGGGCGGTCTCGAAAACCGCTGTCGGGG
>JAHRHE010000075.1 GCA_020027965.1 Nitrospirota bacterium
TTTCACATGGTGTTCACGCCGGACGCCAAGAAGTTCTATGTGACGCTCTGGTGGCCTTCGCCAACCCCCAACGGCGTGGCAGTCATCGACGCGGTCAACTGGAAAGTCTCGAAGCAGATCGCTGTAGGGCCAGACATGCACGCACTCTCGATGACGTACGACGGCAAGTACATGGTGGGTGTCTACAGCGGCTACCAGAAGACCGAGAGCGGAATCTTCATCCTGGACGCGCGAACGGACGAGCCGGTTGGATACCTGCCAAGCCCCGGCGGGCATCATGATTGCCTCATCGTTCCGCGCACCAACGACGACCTGCGGGTCAGCCGCTGCACGACCACCTAAGCCCTTCGTCTCCATGAGAAGTGAACGGCGAGGGGTACCATCCTCCAGCCCGAAGGCCGCACAACCTGTGCGGCCTTCGGAATGGGAGGTTCTCGGCTCTTTAACCAACTCGCTCTTCGGTATTGGGGTCTGGTCTTGCATTACGACAAGGTATGATTGCAAGACCTGGCCCTCTCTTCGTGTGGCCCTCTCTTCGTGCAAGTGTTGCACTTGGACCTTGAGCCCAGACTGCACCTTTTCTTACTTCTCATGTGCGATGTTACGGAACGATCTGCTTGCTTTTCAGCAACGAATCGTTGAGCAGAGCAACGACCACTCCGGTAACTGTCAAACCAATCAGCCACGTCGCATCCATGATGAGGTCGCCGAAAACGATTCGCGTGTTGAGGTAGCCATCTTCCAAATATCTGATGTAAGCACTTCTCAAATCGGTGAATCCATTGTAAGTCGCTCTCGCAACGAGCAATGCTCCGATGCCCCCTCCTACTACCCCACCCTGAAACTTACCGAGCCTTGCCGCTCCCACGACTAACCCGACAACGCCGCCCGGCACTCCCACGAACAACGCGCCAAGTATCGCCATGAGGAGCGTCGTCGAGCGTAGAAAAATGAGGTCAACGCCATCCGGGAACATTACTCCCATCAACGTATAGGCGACGCTGCCTATAAGCGCACCACAAACGGTGCCGACCATCAGTCCAGTAACTATTTGTAGGGGCAACTTCATCTTTCTTCAGGGGCAAGCAGCCCAAGGCGAATCGGGGGGCAGAGTGCAATTTCGGAGGAGCGGGTCACCCCTTTTGGGACGTCCGCGAATGAGAGAATACTTTGACCCCAATTTCTCCCCTACTTCTCTCCTTCCCCGCCCATTCTAACCCCGAACCCGCCGAAGTTGCCCCAAAGCCGGTTACCTAGTGACCTATCGAATGTATGCATCCAGGAGTACGGCTCGTGACGGTTGGCTTGGAAGGTACGCGATGTGGACACTGATTCCAGGCGCAAGTTGTCGAAGGAGCCAATCGCTCTGGCATGACGCTATCGCTTCCGCGGGCGCACCCGATGGCAGCTGATATTGGATGAAAACCTCTGACGCAGACGATCCAGGCCATCCGGGCCAGGTCCAGCCCGCGCTTTGCTTGACGAAAAGGACCGTGCCGCGCGCGATGCGGCCCTTACGGAACAGGCTGCGATCACGGAGCACGCGCCTGAGCTGGGGTAAGAAGAGAGGGACAAAGAAGACAATTGCAAACACAGGGAACAGCAGGAAGCCTGCGTAGAAACCTGGATTGGTGCCTGTTTCCCCCGCGACCGCATTGACTGACGGGTCTGACACAAGATACTTGACCGGGATCGGCTCGCCCGGACGGACGGTAAAGTACGCGGAGCGGGGACAGACAGACCGGGTGGCTCGGTACTCAGGTCCTCCCAATGGGGAGAAGCCATAGGTGACGTCGGCGCAGCTTCCTTTACAGGAGCCCTCCTTGGCCACATGCAGGACTTTCGCCTCTATCGTCTCTGTATGACCTAAGGCAAGCCGGACATTCGGATCTTCAAACGCGAAGATGAGTGGCATCATGGAGAACAACGTCACGAACCCGAGAGGAAAGAGCAAAGAGCCTCTAGACATAGCCGAGCGGAGGCTCAGGCCTGGTAACAGCTTAGCAGAGCGAGGCGGCTCTGGCGGGATGGTATTAAGCTGATTTTCAAACATGGTCCTCTTCTCCTCCCCAGTGCGTTAAGTTGGGGGACCTCCGCGCCTTCTCTCGACCTGAGGCGAACTAGATAAATCCCTCCCCGCTCATTCCGCCCCCGAATCCTCCGAAGTTCCCGCCGAAGCCACCCTGTCCGCTGCCCCAGAACTCGCCCCGGCGAATCCGTCCATACGCGTGCCGGAGGTCGGGACGACTGATCCACCAGAGGAACGCCAGGGCCAGCGCACCGGTCAGGAGCATGAGGAAAAGGCCCAGCCCTCTCGCTCGGGGCTTAGTCGGCACCCCCGCACGTACCTCCTGCGCGGCGGCCGCCAGGGTCACCGCCGCCCGGTATAGGCCCTCGCCATAATGGCCGCTCCGGAATGCCGAAGCCATGTTCTGGCTTCTGATCGTCTCGACCACGGTTGGCGGGATGACCGGGATCAGGTTTCTGCCAACCGTGACGGCTGCCTGGCGTTCATTCAGGACCAGCAAGATCAAAACGCCGTGTTCCTGCTGGGCGGTCCCGATCCCCCAGCGCTGATAGAGCGCCTCGGCGTACTCGTGCGCCGTGGTATAGGGCCCCAGCGTCGTCACCGTGACCGCGACCATCTCCACGCCGGTTTTCCTTTCCAGATCCTGACACACGGAGCGCACCCGTGCTTTCCAGTCTGCCTCCAGCACCCCCGCATAGTCGCTCACATATCCCAGCGGATCAGGCAACTGCGGCTTATCCTGCGGCAATCCCATGGCCAGCTCCGGCACCAGGACCGCGCTCGCAGCAAGCATCCAAATGAAATTTCTTCTCTTCACGCCTAATGCCTCACGGTTCACGCCTTACGTCTCACGTCCCGCGCCTCACGCCCCTTCCTCATTTCAACTTCCCTTGCTTCTTCAACTCCTCGACCTTCTCAACCAACGTCTGAATAGACGATGCATAGCGCTCGAAGAGGCGCGGGATCTCCAGCGGTCCAGGCGTCATCAGCCCCCGTTTCAGATTGAGGACGTCCTGGAGCGCCGAGACGTCTACTCCTAACCTGGCCCTGAGATCGTTGAGCAGCGCCTCGGCTCCCCCCGGAACAGGATATCCCAACAGCCTGATGAGGCCCCTCACGCACGGGAGCAAGGCAGTGAGCGACAGAGGGAGGAGCATGGCCGCGGCTTCCGGCTTGCCCGCCCCCTCCACAAACCGCTGTCGGAGCCTCAACAGATTGCCGCGGAGCTCCTGCTCACATTGGAGGCGCAGATTCCAGGTCGGCACGTCTAGTTCCGGGAACGGGTCCCGACCAGAAAGAAGGACATGGTGGTCTTTGATCTCGAGATACTCCAGCGGAAACAGATCCAGCGAGCGCTGCAGTTCCTCCTGGGTGAGGATCAGCGGGACGACAATGTGCTCCCGATTCCACCGTGGATGCGCGTTTCCGTACCGCTTCAGCGTTTCCACGTCATGATCTGACAAGAGGAGCAGCAGGTTGAGGTTCGATCTCCCAGGAAGAAAGTCCCCTCTGGCGGCACTGCCGTACAGAATCACCGCTTGCAGAGTATTGCCGAAGATTCCAGTCACATCTCCGAGATAAGCCCGAAGGGTCTGGCGGACATCGAGCGGCAAATCTTTCGGGGGACCAGTGATCGTCATGACTGATACTGCCCCTAGCCTATGCTCGGTATGCGGTCCGCGTGCGGATCTGGCAAGAACCCAGCAGCGATCAACCGGTCGAGAAATCCGAATGGCGCCTCCTGCCTCAGCCCAGCCGTTGCGGCCAGGACCTGGTACCGGAGCCGCCTGTTTCGATCCAGGGTGCAGAAGACACGGTCGCGCATGTAGCCCAGTAAGCGGCTTCGCGTGTTCCAGAACAGCACCTGCTCGTCGGCCATCCGCTGCAGCATCTCCACTTGCGGCCGGCGTGCCCGCTCGTAGGGCGCCAGCGCCGCCGCAGACCAATTGCCAGTTTCCAGACAGGCGGGAATCAGGTCTGCCACTGTCATCGCATCCGCCATCGCCTGCATCCGGCCTTGAGAGGCATGCGGGTTCATCGCGTGCGCTGCATCACCGATCAGGGCCGCCCCGTCGGCCACCCACCTGCTTGTCCGAACACGTCCCGTGGGCATGTAGGCGGTCTGGTCCCAACCAACCAGGGTGTGGAATGTCTTCTCCAGACCGGGGGCAATGGCTGTCCACCGGTCCCGCAAGGTCTCGAGTCCTTCGGCTTTGATGCGATCCATCGAGCCGGCCGGAATCATGTAGAAGAGATAGACCTTTCGACTGGCTGCGGGAAACAGTCCCAGGATGGTCCCGCGGCCGACAAAATAGCGCGCCTCGTCCATCTCGTCTGGATCGTCCAGAATGGCAATCAGGTAGGCCTCGCGGTACAGGTGCACCCGGGTCGGGATCCCCAGCGCCTCCCGAACCCTGGAGAGGGGCCCGTCTGCGCCTACCACCAGCTTCGCGGACACCCGCAGTTCCGTTCCGTGGCAGTCCGCCACCAAGCCGACGACCTGGCTTCCATCCCGCACAAGATTGTTGAACCGCGCGCCGTATCTCAGGCTCCCAGGGACCCGAGTATCCAGCGCGCGAAGAATCACGTGATGCGCGACATTCGGCAAGGTGACGATGGCCCGGTTATAGGGCGGCGGCAGCATGCTGTAATCCACCGTACAGAGACGATCACACCCACCCTCCCCAGGCGTCTTTGCACCCGCCCACCCCACGCCTACCAATGCAGGCTTCTCTCCCCGGGGACGCGCCCCTTCCCGTGCACCACCGACGCGACAAAAATGAAACCGGCTGACTGCCCGCGTCGCCTCAGCCGGCAGTTGATGGAGAAGGCCCAGCCGATCCAGGATCTTCTGCCCATTGGGTTGTAGGAGTTCTCCCCGTAGGCCGGTGGGTGGGCCCGCCGCCTGCTCCAGCACCAGCGTCCGGATCCCCTTTTGAGCCAACGCGAGCCCCAGCACGGCTCCCCCGCCGCCAGCGCCCACGATCACGACATCAGTCCGTTCCATCAACCTTCATTCCTCCGGCCTGAGTGCGCCGCTGGGGGGGCAGCCGGGGTGCCCCAGACTGTGCGCGTCATCCCCTCCCCTTTCACCGCCTCGGGGCGGCGGTGCATTTCTGGCGGGGTGCCTGGGCTAACCCCTATTGCGCGCGTCGAGCGAGCACAGAACCACCACTTTCCGAAACGATAGATCTTCTGTGCGCGCTCCGCGAGCAGGCGGGTTAGCCCAGGTGCCCCAACCATCGCGCCACCACATCCTGCTTCGCCTCAGGCGTTCTTCTCCTCAACCACCAGTCCGGTCAAAAACTTCGACTTCAGCTCGGCGCTGCTCGTCGGCTTCCCCTCCAGGATCCACTTGCGCATCATGCCCTCACCGGAGGTATTCCCGACCAGGAGTGCCCCGACCAGCTTGTCCTGCTGCAGCAGAAGCTTCCGGTAGATTCCCTTGGCCTGATCCAGACCCGCTAGCACGAGGGTGCCATCAGAGGCCGGACGTGTGTGACCCAGCACACTGACACGCGTCCCGCAAAACGATTCTGTATTGGACAGGATGACTCCACGATAGGCCTCGCCGCCACCCGCCATGAACGCGCCGGCCAGCTTGCCCTGCTCCGCGGCGTTGTTCCAGTTGGTCACGACGCGAAACTGGCCTGAGATCGGGTCATACCCCTGTACCGCATCTCCGGCCGCGAAGATGTCCCGGATATTGGTCCGAAACTCATGGTCGATGAAGATCCCGCGGTCGGTCCTGACGCCGCTGCCTCGCAAGAACTCGATGTCCGGCCGCACGCCGATGGCGACCACGACCAGCGCTGTCTCGATCCGCTGCCCTGCCGTGGTTCTCACGGCGGCTACCCGACCGCCCTCTCCGAAGACCTCGGTCACCTCTTCTCGCAGAAACGGCTGAATCCCGGCCTGTCCCAGCCGCGCCCGGATGAGGTCTGACGCCAACTCATCGAGCACGGGGGCCCACAGACCGGGTTCACGCTCCAGCAGCACGACCGGTCGTCCACGCTGCCGGATTCCTTCGGCCAAAATCAGACCCAGAACTCCACCTCCCACCACGAGGACCGTCCGGCTACTCTCCGTTACGTGCCGAATCACGCGACGCGCGTCGTCCCAGGTTCGAATCGTCATCACGCCGCTGACCTGACTCCCTGGCCAGGGTACGGTCAGTGGCAGGGAACCAGGCGCCAGTAGCAAGGAGTCGTACGGTACCCGCTCGCCCCCGGCCAGCTCAATAGACCGCTCCTCCGGCAGCAGTCTGGTGACGACCGTACGGAGCCGGAGGATGATACGCTGTTCTTCGTAGTAGGACTGGGGATGGAGCGGGAGGTCGGCATCCGAGGTAGAGCCGCCGATGTACGTATCCAGCTCGGTCCGGTAATAGGGGGGATCCTGGTCGCGATCAAAGACCAGAATCTCGCCATCCGGATCTCTGGCCCGGATCGCCGAAGCGGCATTGATCCCGGCCGGTCCGCCACCGATGATGACGTAGCGCTTCACGATGGCAGGTTAGTCGGTGTCGAACAGGGACCGGAACGTGTCCTCTGCGGAGTTCCAGGCTTCTGGCGAGGTCTTGATGAGCCAGTCCTTGAGAAAGGCTTTCTGGCCGGGGGTCAGCATTTGCTTGATCTGGTGGGACCGTCCCTGGAGCGGCTGAAGAAAGCCGGCTCGCTTCTGCGCGTCCAGGGTCGCGGTCCGGACATAGACGTTGGTGAACAGCTTGGGGGCGTCATCCTCCCCCTCCCCCTGGACCCAGACCGAGATGAATTTCTCCAAGTGCATCCCGGCGCTGTCCACCGCCGGTTCGGTATCGTGAAAAAGCTCGTTCTCGGACTCTTGTAAGGGCTTCGACTCTTGCGCCCGAAACATGAAGTTCTTCTTCCACATACACCGATTCTCGTAAAGAGTGGGCATACTGCAAGGGATACAGGTGGAATGTCAAGGGGCGATGAACGTCCTGAAAATCGCTTTCAGTCGCTCCCTGAACACCACCGCCGGCCCGCGTTGCCTTGACAAGTCAGCTCGTAGTTTGTTAGCGTTTGGAATTCTTGTGAGTCTAGGCCAAGTTGTGGAGATCTCGATGGTCGTCAGGATCAACGGAAAATCAGAGGAGATCCAGGGCACGACGGTGCTGGATCTGCTCAAGGCCAAGAACATCGATCCCCACATGGTCGCGGTCGAACTGAACGACAAGATGCTGGAACGCGACCATCTTGCCACCACCGCGGTGAAGGAAGGCGATCAGCTGGAGTTTCTCTTCTACATGGGAGGCGGCCGGTGACGTTTCGGGCTTCCAAGGAGATCACCGAGTTGATCGGCGGCACCCCGATGGTCCGCCTCAACCGCCTGTCAGGCGAGGGACAGGCGACCATATATGCCAAGGTCGAATCGTTCAACCCGGGAGGCAGCGTCAAGGACCGTATCTGCCTCAACATGATCAACGAAGCGGAGCGCCAAGGGCGGCTCAAGCCGGGCTCCACGATCGTAGAGCCCACCAGTGGCAACACCGGGATCGGCCTTGCGCTGGTGTCTGCAGTCCGCGGGTACAAGCTGATCCTGGTCATGCCCGAAAGCATGAGCATGGAGCGGGCCAGCCTCCTGTCCTCCTACGGCGCGCAGTTGGTGCTGACCGCCGCATGGGAAGGCATGAAGGGAGCTATCAAGGAAGCCGAGAGTATCGTGGCGCAGAATCCGTCCTACTTTATGCCCGATCAGTTCTCGAACCCAGCCAACCCGGCGATTCACAGACGCACGACCGCGGTGGAGATCTGGGAAGCGTTGGACGGCCGGATTGACGCCTTTGTGGCCGCCGTCGGCACGGGGGGCACCATTACCGGATGCGGCGAGGTGTTCAAAGAACGCAACCCGCGGGTTCAGGTCATCGCGGTCGAGCCGGCCGGATCGCCCGTGCTCTCGGGAGGGGATCCCGGCCCACACAAGATCCAGGGCATTGGAGCCGGCTTCGTCCCAAAGGTGTTGAACCGTTCCATCCTTGACAAGGTGATCACGGTGACCGACGACGAGGCGTATCAGACCTCCAAGCTCCTGGCCAAGAAAGAAGGACTGCTGGTCGGAATTTCCGCGGGGGCCAACGTGTTCGCCGCGCAGAAAGTGGCCCAAGAACTCGGGGTGGGCAAGAATGTGGTGACCATCCTCCCCGACACCGGTGAGCGGTATATCAGTATTGAGAAGTACTTTAACATCTGATGGCTATGGGCTCTAGGCAATTGGCGATAGGTGAGCGAACACTTCGGACCTATAGCCTCTAGCCTCGCGCCTATAGCCTGCGTGCAAGCATGGATTTCACTGACGAACAGATTACGCGCTACAGCCGGCACATCCTCCTTCCGGAGGTCGGCGGAAAGGGCCAGAAGAAACTCGCCAAGGCCCGGCTGCTGATCGTCGGTGCAGGTGGGCTCGGCTCGCCCGCTGCCCTCTACCTGGCCGCGGCAGGGGTCGGCACGCTTGGTCTGATCGACAGCGACGCCGTCGATCTCTCGAATCTCCAGCGGCAGATCATCCATCATACGCCGGACTTGGGCCGCTCAAAGGTACTCTCGGCCAAGGAGAAGATCCGCGCACTCAACCCCGACGTCAATGTGGTGACATACGAGGACCGGCTCCTTGCGCGGAATGCCCTGGAGCTCGTCCGCGGGTACGACGTGGTCATCGATGGTGTGGACAACTTTCCCGCCAAGTTCCTGATCAATGACGCCTGTTATTTCGCCGAGAAGCCCCTGGTCCATGGAGGGATCCTCCGCTTTGATGGGCGGGTGACGACGATCCTCCCGAAGAAATCAGCCTGCTACCGCTGCGTCTTCAGAAATCCCCCTCCGCCTGGTCTGGTCGCCAGTTGCCAGGAGGCCGGGGTCATCGGGGTGCTGGCCGGCATCATCGGGACGATCCAGGCCACTGAGGCCCTCAAGCTTGTCCTCGGGATCGGCCGGCCCTTGACCGACCGGATGCTGGACTTCGATGCACGACGGACGGCCTTCCGCGAGATCAAGACGAGGCGGAACCCCAACTGCCCCTTGTGCGGAGATCACCCGACAATCACGGAACTTGTCGACCATGAAGAGACGGAATGCGCGGTCAAGGTGACTAGTGACATCTCATGAACACAATTCCTGTCAACTCATCACTTATGGCCCACCTTCGCTTCGCTTCGGCGGGCCGCCGGAGCCGGGCGCAGGCGGCTCATCACTCGTCACTTCCTTAAGGTGATAACGATGGCGAAGATGAAAGCGCTGGTCTGCCGGGAATGCGGGAAGGAGTACCCGACCAAGGCGATCCACGTCTGCGAGCTCTGTTTCGGCCCGCTGGAGGTCAAATACAACTACGACGAGATCAAGAAAGGGATCTCGCGGCACAAGATCGAAAGCGGCCCGCACAGCATGTGGCGGTACATTGACCTGCTTCCGGTCGAGGGTGCCGCCACGGTCGGACCGCACGCAGGGTTCACGCCGATGGTCAGGGCCCACAACCTGGGAGCCTACTTGGGGCTGAATGAACTGTACATCAAGAATGACACGGTCAATCATCCGACCCTGTCGTTTAAGGACCGAGTCGTTGCCGTGGCCCTCACGCGGGCCAGAGAATTGGGATTCGGGACCGTCGCCTGCGCATCCACGGGGAACCTGGCGAATTCCGTCGCGGCCCACGCCGCCGCCGCAGGTCTTCAGTGCTACGTCTTCATTCCCGGCGACCTGGAGGCGGCCAAGGTGTTGGGGAACCTGATCTACCGTCCCAACGTCGTGGAGGTAGAAGGGAACTATGACGACGTGAACCGCCTGTGCAGCGAGATCGCGGCCGAACATGGCTGGGCCTTCGTGAACATCAACATCCGCCCCTACTATGCTGAGGGCTCCAAGACGCTGGCGTTTGAGACCGTCGAGCAGCTGGGTTGGCGCGCGCCGGATCACGCGGTCGTGCCGATGGCCTCGGGCTCCCTGCTCACGAAGATTTGGAAAGGGCTCAACGAAATGTTGATGCTTGGGCTCGTCGAGGAAGTCCGGACCAAGGTCAATGGGGCACAGGCAGAAGGATGCTCTCCGATCGCCACCGCCTACCGGGAGGGGCGCGATTTCTTCAAGCCGGTCAAGCCAAAGACGATCGCCAAGTCCCTCGCGATCGGCAACCCCGCGGACGGGTACTACGCCTTGAAGGCCACCGCCGAAAGTGGAGGCGCGATGGACATGGTCTCCGACGAAGAGGTGGTTGAAGGGATCAAACTGCTGGCCCAGACCGAGGGCATCTTCGCCGAGACCGCTGGCGGTGTGACGGTTGGTGTCCTTAGGAAACTGGTCAAGCAAGGGATCATCAAACGGAGCGACCTCACGGTCGCCTACATCACCGGGAACGGCCTGAAAACTCAGGAGGCCGTCATTGACGCAGTGGGAAGGCCGGTCCGCATCCAGCCGAGCCTCGTCAGCTTTGAGCGGACCTTTAAAATGGGGAAAAACGGCGGGGGTGCCGCATGATCAAGGTCCGAATCCCGACCCCGCTCCGGCCGTTGACCCGAGGCCAGGGAGAGGTGGAGACCAAGGGCGGCAGCGTCGCCGAAATGATCGACCATCTGGAGGGGATGCATCCCGGGCTCAAAGCGAGGCTGTGCGATGAGAAAGGCGAGCTCCGCCGCTTCGTGAACGTGTACGTGAACGAAGAGGATATCCGGTTCCTGAAGGGGAAGGACACGGTCCTGAAGGACGGGGACGAGGTATCGATCGTTCCGGCGATCGCGGGAGGCTAGACATGGCCAGCCTTCGGTTCCACATCCGGTTTCCGGAAGACAAGATCAAGGAGCCGATCATTTACCAGATCGGCCACGAGTACAAGGTCGTGACGAATGTCCGGCGAGCAGACGTCCGGGAGACTACCGGGTGGATGGACGTGGAACTCACCGGCGAGACCGCCGAGATCGAACGGGCGGTTGAAGGTCTGAGGAAGAAAGGGGTGCTCGTGGACCCGATCGAGTTGAATGTCGTGGAATGACAGGCGAGAGGCACGGGGCAATAGGCAATGGGCAGGACCCGTATGTCACTGCTTTCTCTTGCCTATAGCCCATGGCCTATCGCCCATAGCCTAGATATGGAATTCACTGACGCGCAGATTCAGCGATACAGCCGCCATATGATCCTCCCGGAAGTCGGTGGGAAGGGTCAGAAAAAGCTGTCCCGAGCCAAGGTCCTGGTCATCGGGGCCGGCGGGCTGGGCTCCCCGTCTGCCCTGTACCTGGCGGCTGCAGGCGTGGGCACGCTGGGGCTGGTGGACGGCGACGTAGTGGACCTCTCCAATCTTCAGCGACAGATCCTGCACACCACCGCGGACGTCGGAGTCCCCAAGGTGGAATCGGGACAGCGGATGCTGGCCGCGTTGAATCCCGAGATCACGATCAAGTCCTACCAGGACAACATCACGTCCGACAACATCATGCGCTTCTTGCCGGACTATGACATCGTCCTGGACGGTTCCGATAATTTCTCGACGAGATTCCTGGTCAATGACGCCTGCTTCTTTGCCAGGAAGACGCTGATCTCAGGCAGCATCTTCCGGTTCGAGGGCCAGCTCACGACGATCAAGCCGCACGAGGGCTATCCATGCTATCGGTGCCTCTACCCCGAACCGCCACCCGCCGGCCTTGTCCCGAACTGCCAGGAAGCCGGGGTGCTCGGTGTGCTGGCCGGCACGATCGGCGTACTCCAGGCCAATGAAGCCATCAAAGAGATCCTCGGCTTCGGGGAAACCCTCGCCGACCGCCTGCTGATCTACGACGCCCTCGAGATGAAGTTCCGCAAGGTGACGCGCCCGAAAGACCCGGCATGCCCACTGTGCGGGTCTCATCCCACCATCACCGATCTCAGCGGCAACTACAGCGTCTCCTGTAGCATCTAGCTCGGGCTAACCTACTTGTGCTGAAGATCCCGCAAGACATCCTCGACGCGATGGTCTCCCACGCACGCGAGTTGGCTCCCCATGAGTGCTGCGGGCTGCTGGGAGGTTCAGACGATCTGGTGACCCAGCTCTATCGCATCAAGAACGTCGTGGCTCTGGAGGGCGCGGAGACGGTCACACACTTTGACGAGTCAAAGGTCGCCCATCTCCAGCTCCTCAGCCCGGAAGAACGGGCGGAGATCGCTTTTGTAATGGATGCTCATGAGCAGGCGTTGGCACTCAAAGACATGCGAGCCAAAGGAATCCGATTGCAGGCGGTGTATCATTCCCATCCCGTCAGCCCCGCGCGTCCATCGCTTACGGATATCAAGAACGCCACAGAATTCGATGTTATTCGGGAGAAGTTGAATCTTCCCAAACCCCTGTACCTCATCATCTCCCTTCAGGACCGAGTGAACCCTGACCTACGGGTCTATACGATTCAAAATCATCAGGCGGTCTCCGCCGAATTCCGCGCGGTATGACCAGGCTCCCTATCTGTGCGCCAGGCAGTCGGGAACCTGGGCAAGCGGCAGGTGTTTTGTATCCATCGCGCGACCGGGATGGCGGACTGCAGCGAAATGACTGCGGTTCTAGTGACTTGTCGACGGGGTTTTCTGAGAGGGACCGCTCACTCCGAACTGCCGAGCATGTCGTCGATCAGGGGACGGTTGATGTCCGTGCAGCCGGGGCAGATTGTGTCGAACAGGGCCTCGTGGTCTGCGACGTAGTTCTTGGTATCCACGAGCTTATCCGTGATGACATGGTCGTAGCAGGTGTCGCACAGCATCATGAAGCCGCGCATCACCGATACCGTCTTGCGTCCCGCGCTGCCTTGCATGGCAGAGCATCCTCCAGCGCTGCCGCCTCAGGACTGAGGGCCGGGGCTCAGTCCTCAGTATTACAATTACACGGACCCCTTGAGTTGAGCGTGAAAGAAGTCTTCGGTCTCGAGCTCGATTCCACACCGTGGACATTCATACGGCTTGTCCGGCGGAGGGACTGCCAGCTCCCGTTCCTCCACCTTACCTAGACAGACATGATAGAAACGCCCGCGCGCCTCTTCGGTGTCCAGTGGATCGTTTTCGAACACTAAGACCATAAAGCGACTCCGGAACAGTGATTGTCAGTAGTATACCGAGCTCCCTGTCCTGGTGGCAATCCCACTCCCCATACGCCTTACCCCTAAGCCGTTACCCCTCGACTCAGCTCGGGGTGCTGAGCCTGTGGTTCGACCCTTCGACTCGCTCAGGGCCCCGAGGAGGATCGAGGGGCAGGCTCACCACCGCGAGCGTTGTCGAGTGGTCGAAGGACGCCTTACGGCTAGATTTGGAATTGCGCCTCGTACAAGCCGGCGTACAGCCCCCCTTTGGTGAGAAGATCATCGTGGAGGCCTTGCTCCACGATCCGCCCCCCATCCACGACGACGATGCGGTCTACGTGGTGCAGGGTTGAGAGCCGATGAGCAATGATGAATGTGGTACGGCCCTGAGTGAGATAGTGAAGCGCCTCTCGAATCTTGACCTCGGTCTCGGTATCAATGTTCGAGGTCGCCTCGTCAAAAATAACGATTGGTGGATTCTTGAGCAATACCCGCGCAATGGATACCCGCTGTTTCTGCCCGACTGATAATTTGACGCCCCGCTCTCCGATCCAGGTGTCGTACCCCTCCGGAAGCTCGGCAATGAAGTCAGAGGCGCGGGCTGCCCGCGCCACCGCCTCGATCCGGGCCTGGTCGGCAGTCAGATCCCCGTACACGATGTTGTCGAGGACAGTACCGTTAAAGAGGAAGGGCTCCTGTTGAACAAGACCGATCTGGCTGCGCAAATAGGCTAAAGGCAAATCCCGCACGTCATACCCGTCAATCGTGATCGCGCCCTCGTGCACGTCGTAGAACCGCATTAACAGCTTCAGCATGGTGCTCTTGCCGGCTCCGCTTGGCCCTACCAGCGCAATCCGCTCGCCTGGCTGGACCTGCAGCCTCAGGGAACGGAGGATCGGGAGATCCGGGCGATAGTGGAAGCCAACCCGGTCGAACCGGACTGCACCGCTCAAGCGCTCGACTGGTTCGACCGCGCCCGGCCGATCCTGCACCTCCGGAGACGTATCTAGAATCTCGAAGACGCGCTCGCTGGCGGCGAGGGCATGCTGGAGCATGTGGTTGACCGAGTGGATCTGATTGATCGGGACGTAGAAGAGGGCCAAATACGACAGGAACATCACCAGCTCCCCCACGGTCAGGGCTCCCTGAAGCACCTCGGCCACTCCGTACCACAGGATCAGCACCGTCCCGAGGCTGCCGATGAAGATCATACTCGGCGAATACACGGACCACAGATACATGGCTTTCAGGTTGCTCTCGCTGTAGTCCCGACTCAGCCGATTGAACCGAGTCTGCTCGTAGGCTTGCCGGTTGAATCCGATCGTCTCACGAATCCCCGACAAGGCGTCTTGGAGGTAGGCATTCAGCTCAGCGGCACTCCTCCGGATCGCATGGTAATACCGATGCACACGCCCGGTGAACACGCTTGCCGATGCAACCAGCACGGGGATCGGAATGAGTGAGAGTAGAGCCAGCTTCCAGTTCAATCGGAACAGCATGATTGTGATGCCGATCAGCGTCAGTGAGGCAGTCAGCAGCCCTTCAATCCCGTCGATAAAGATCCGCTCAACGTGCTCCGTGTCGCTGTTGACGCGAGACATGATCTCGCCGGTCGACCGACTTTCGTAATAACTCACTGACAGCCGCTGCAAGGCGGCGAAGATCTGCTCCCGTAGATCGAACACGACGCGCTGTTCGACGGTATTGTTTAAGCGGATTCGGAGGGACGCGAACAGGCTCTTGAGCCCGTAGGCCAGCAGGAACCCGGCGATGAGCCAGATGAGGAGACCTGCGCGCCGTGCCTGGATCACGTCGTCGATGACGATCTTCAG
>JAHRHE010000173.1 GCA_020027965.1 Nitrospirota bacterium
GTGTGGATTGCACCACTAGGATACGTCCTCCGTGAGCAGCCCGATGAATTTTTGTGCAAGCGCCGGGCCAATCCCCGATTCCTCGTGCTTGAAGTAGATGAAGGTGTCCCGCCAGCCCGTGCCGAGCTGCTTCACGGTTTGACTCCATTTCCTAAGGTCTTCGGCCACATACCCCTCATCGCGCAGCCGGAAATAGCCGAAATCGGCCGTCGCGATCAGCGGCGTGGTCCCCTTGTCGGTGTCGGCGATGCACAGGGCCGCGTTCCGGGTCTTGAGGAGCGCGTACACATCCTCGGCGAACCACGACTCGTGGCGGAACTCGAAGGCGCAGCGGAGGCCGGTCGGCAAAAGGACCAGCGCGTCTCCCAGCCGGTCCATGTCTTTCTTGAAGAAGGGCGGGAGCTGGAAGAGGACCGGACCGAGCTTCGGGCCGAGGGCCCGCGCCGTGTCGAGGAAGTAGCGGAGCGGCTCATCCACGTCCTTGAGGCGGGCGTCGTGGGTGATCCGCCTGGATGCCTTGAGTGCGAACGTAAACCCGGCCGGGGTCTCGGCATTCCAGCCGGCGATCGTTTTGGCGTTCGGCATCCGGTAGAACGTGTAATTGATCTCGACGGTGGAGAAGCGCTCGGCATAGAACGGGAGCATCTTGGCCGTCGGGAACTTCTCGGGATAGAAACTCCCCCGCCACTCCGGATAGTTGTACCCCGATGTACCGACCCAAATCGCCACGACCCTACTCCAGATCCGCCACGTTCGCCTCAGCCAAGGATCAGGCCACCCGGTCGCGCGGAGCGCGGCCGGCGAAGATGGCGTCGAGGTTGTCCAGAGCCCGGAAGCCCATGGCGTCGCGCGTCTCGCGCGTGGCGCTGCCGATATGGGGCAGCAGGAAGGTGTTGGGAAGCTCCCGGAAGGCGGCGTTGATGTGGGGCTCGTTGTTGTAAACGTCCAGGCCTGCCGCCGCCAGTTTCCCGGACTTCAGCGCGGTGATCAGCGCCTCTTCGTCCACGACACTGCCCCGGGCAGTGTTGACCACGATCGCCCCGCCAGGCAAGAGCGCGATGCGCACCCCGTCGAGTAGGCGATGCGTCTCCGGGGTGGCCGGGCAGTGCATCGCCAGGAAATCACAGTGTGGCAGCAGCTCCTCCGCCGTCTGGTGGTAGATGGCGCCGCCCTCGAGTCCCGCCGAAAGGCGCCGGCGGTTGTGATAATGGATCGTCATGTCGAAGCCGCGCGCGCGGCGCGCCGTCACCTGCCCCACACGGCCCATCCCGATGATGCCGAGACGCTTGCCCGTCACCTGGACGCCCACCATGAAGCTCGGGCTCCATGAATCCCAGGCCCCCGTCCGCATGAGCCGCTCCCCCTCGCTGGCCCGCCGCGCCGCACCGAGCATCAGCAGGATGGTCAGCTCGGCGGTGGCGTCCGTGAGGACATCGGGCGTGTTGGTCACGATGATCCCCCGTGCCCTGGCCGCCGCCAGATCAACGTGGTCCACGCCGACGGAGAAGTTCGCGATGGCCCGGACGCTCTCCGGCAGGCGGGCGATCAGCTGGGCCGTCAAGCGCTCGGTGTGGCAGGGGAGGAGGGCGTCGGCCCCCGCGGCCAGCGCGATCAGCTCGTCGCTCTCGTACAGGCGGTCCTGCGGGTTCAGCCGCGGCTCGTAATCCCGGCGCAGCCGATCCTCCACCGCCTCCGGCAATTTCCGGGTCACCAGCACCACCGGTCTCTTGCGCATCGCGTGACCTCCATCGTGCGCGGCGTGGCACATCCACCAGCTGTCAGCCGTCAGCTATCAGCAGTCAGCAGCCCTTACTTCTGTTTTCCCGAGCCATTCTCCCCTCTCCGCTAAAGGGCGAGGGAGGACTCAGCGCCTACAGGCCCCGAGCGACATTGGCGGAAGCGGCGGGGCCCCCCGGCGGGCGACGGCCTGGGAAACCGAGGCGCGATCCGTGTCCCGTTTCCTTGCACGGATCGTGAACACGGAGGGACCCGGGCCGTAAGCCGCCGCACAGGGTCGCCGCGAGAGCCCCGGAGCGAGGGGCCGGGGGCGCTACCTAAGAAAGCCGGACGGGTGTCTTCGGGAGGGCGAAGGGAGCTGGGCTTACACTCTTCACTCCGCCGGTGGGTGAAAGATCACCTTGCGCCACCGCCGGATTTCGACCCTCTCGAAGAGCCCCGCCTTCACGTAGGGATCGTTCCGCAAGTACTCCTCCACCGCCCCCCGGTTCGGCATGTCCACCAGGATGAAGCTGCCGGTCATGGCCGTCCCGTCGTCAGAGAGGGTCGCACCGGCGGCCACGATCTGTGTGCCGAAGCCGGCGATGTAGTCGAGATGCGCCGGCCGGGCCTGCTGCCGGATCTGGGTCGCATTCGGCTTGTCGGTCGCCAGGATGATGAAGTACATGGCTCACGTGTGCTAGAGGAGTGTCTTGACCGCCACCGTGGGGTCCTTATTCGCCGAGTGGTGCCTCTCTTGTACACCGAGACATCTCTCCTGTGTCAAGCCCCCTCTTCAAGTCCTGGCGCCTGTCGATTTCCGGTCAACCGTCCAGAATCCGGCCCTATGAGACAGACGCCTGTCGCCTCACCCTCTTGAATTTCGGCAACTTTCAAGGAGGCAGGTCTTGGCACATGGATTGCGACCTGCAGTCCCGCAGAGACCCACTCCTGATCATCACGCCATTGATCGAAGCAGATTGCACCGCTCAACCAACACATCAAGGGGGAGGCGAAAATGATGAACAGACCAGCGAGTTCTGCGTGGCCCGCCCTCCTCACCACACCTGTGGCGGTTGTTGATCGTCGAGAATATGATGTCCTGATTGCAGACAGAGAGTTCCTTTCGACGGCCTTTGTTCGGCAGAGAATCTGGACGATCCTCGGGGTCTTCACCCTCGTCATCACCGCAGCGCTTGTGGGGTTCGTCGGAGGCTTTTGGGTCGGGCAGCACACCAATGACGAGTCGTTCAAAGCCGCATGCTCACGGGTCGTCGATGAGGCGTTGCGAAGCGTCAAACCCCAGCGGACCAGGGTGGTGTATCTCGAAGATATCGCTGCCGGCCCGGTGCACGAGGTGAGCCAGTGAGCGCTTGCCGCACCTTGCGACGGCACCCGAATGCTTCGGGGAAGCTCAGCGCGGACCATTCCAGGGGTACCGGAAGCTGCGGGGTGGGGATTACCGGGTGGTGTACCGGGTAGTCAAGCAGGAAGTGTGGATCCTAGCGATTCTGCACCGCAAGAAAGTGTACGAGCTGGCGCAGCCCCGCCGCGCCTGGCGCCCGTCTTCCGGCCAGTGAAGCCGCGGGAACCCGGCCGGGCCCTGCATCCGCTATATCGATACTTCGACGCGTTCTACGCCCCGCCGGAAAGTCTTGGTCACCAGCTCGGTGACGCGCACCTTGAGCTGCTTCAGATCGGCCTCATGCGCTGGCGGCTTTACGAAGGCGACGCGAACTGCGATGACCCTGCCGTTCGTGATGTTCCAGCCGATCTGCACCTCGCCTCCGAGCTCCGATTCGATCGCGGCTTTTGCCTTTCCGGAATCCTCCTGCATCTCCTTGAACTGCTCGGCGATCGAACAGCCGACGACGAGAGCGCAGCCGATCACGATTGCCCAGACTGTCGCTCGTCTCCCTATGACCTTCACTCTTACCCCTCCTCTGCGCGCAAGTCGACGCAAGGAGGCGGTGCAAGGGTTGTGCCGGCGGTGGGCCGACAGTCAGGACCTCGGCGCGATGGAACGCAATTAGCGGTTCTTCAGCAACGAGCCCACGAGTCGCTCGGCGAGGGCCTCCGAGGCCTGCTGCAGCGCCTTTTTCCCGGCAATCTCCCCCGACAGGTCCACGGCGACCTCGGTCTGTCGGTCCACCGCAACCACCGCATGGCTTGCCCGGTCAACAGCCTTGATCTCGACTCGCCCGCTCGCCGAGACCAGATTTCCCCGCCGCGAGCCGACCTCGCTGAGGGCCTCTCCCGTGATCTGGATGTCGGCGCGGACGTTGGGGTGGGAATTGACGAGCGGAAAGCCGAGCGCCACGAGGATCCGCCCGATCTCGGTTTCGGCGGCCGGATCAAGAGCGGCGCGACCGGAATGACGCTCTGGGATCGCAACGGACACCGACGGCAGCTTCTTTCCCTTGGTCATCCGTGCCAGACGTTGGATGAGGTCTTCCGGAGCGGGCCGAGGCGAGACGAGCGCGTTCCAGCGTTCCGGCAGAGGCGACATCAGCCTGTCGGCCAGAATGTCTGCGAACCGGCTGGGCGGCTCGTTGGCGGCCAGGGTGACACTTTCCGAGTAGACCCGACCGGTCTCCGTCCCGATCATGCGCACGACGACGACCAGGTCGTCACCTGAGGAAAACAGTCGACCGGTGACCAGGGCTTTCGCGCCGATCAGGCGTCCAATCGTGGCCGCCGTATCGGGTCGGACCGTCCCGGAGATCCCGAACTCGATCTCACTCAGCACCTCATTCAGACGCTGACGCTCGACGAGGATCAGGTTCGGATGCGTCGAAAGCCTGGTGGTGAGGAGCTCGGTCACGTTCTTCGCCGTCGCCTTGGTCTGCGGATTTTCGGATTCGAAGTCGAGGACGGCAACCGCGAGATGTCGCTCGTCACCCGACGGGGCGACAGCGGCGACAGGAGCACAGACCAGGAAAAGCGAAAGGACCAGCAGGGCCGGCATGGCTCGAACAACGCGGTCGGACGTACAGTGACTCATCGGTCATTCCCTCCCGTTGACTGTTGCTCGTTGTTGAGGACCTCGAACAGCTCGAGAAATATTTTCTGCGCGAGGGGATCGGCGGCCAGGCGGTCGAGGAGACGCATCTCGACGGTGACGGCCATTCCTTCACCCTTGCGCTCGACCAGAAAGCGCGGAGTTTCTGTCTCTCGCTCGGCAAAGAGGACGATCGCTTCGCCCTGCCGCAGGGGGACGAGCGCACGGTCGCGAAGCGCCCGGGCGCCGGCGTAGAGAGTCACTCTCCGATCGTCGTGGACCCCCTGGGTTTCCCCCCCGGCGACCGGGATCTGCTGCTGGCGCAGGAACTCGATCAGTGATCCCTGATCGTCCTTCACCCGCAGCGGGTGAGCAG
>JAHRHE010000174.1 GCA_020027965.1 Nitrospirota bacterium
GCGACCTCCCTTCCCCAGAGGCCGCCACTCTACCCGTCCTCCGCCCAAAGCGGACAGATCACGTGCTAGGAGAGGCGGACATTTCACATGCTACCGACAGGGCAGGGGAGCGCGGCTTGACACCGAATCGTCCTCCGTTTAGTATTCGGCTTCGCGCCTTTTTGGGTTGCCGCGTGCAGCATGGATAGAACCCTGCAACGCTCCCTCTCGGTCGCCCTGACTGTCTGCCTCCTGCTCCTCAGCGGGCTCATGTACCCGCTGACGGTGCCGCATGCGGCGCACCATGCCCACCACAACGCCGCCACCCACGCGACGGTTCTCTGCACTTGGATGTGTGCGGCGGGACAAGGGCTCGAAGGGGTGGCGTTTAGCGTCCAGTCTCCCCTCGGCCCGGTCTTCCTGGCCGGGCTCGCCGTTCATGAAGCGCCCCCCAGTCCCGTTCTTCCGGCGTCCACCTCCCGCGGTCCTCCTCCACGATTCATCTAAATACCCTGCAGCAATCACCGGGCTGAGTGAGGGTGTTTCCCTCACCTTCCTCTCTCACCCAATCTGAGCGAGAGGTTCTCGCGCTCCTCCCCTCTCCTGATTGGGAGAGAAAGGTAGGTGAGGGGGACATGCTGCACAGAGGAGCCCCATGACTGGCCTGCCCACACTCGGCCCATCATTGCTCGGAACAGGTCCGGCGCGCGCGATGGCGCGCTGCCGGGCGTGTGAAGCGGAGGAGCTATGGGCAGAACAGCGGGTTCTGGTGCACTCAAACTCTTCGTCCTATCGAGCCTATTGGCGTTCTGTGGATTGATGACGTCACATGCGCAGGCGGCTTGTGGGGCCGTGACGTGCTTCGTGGTGATTGGATCTCAACAACAAGTACCGCAAGCCGGGTTACTCACGACCAATACGATCTACAACTACACGCCGATGCGCTTATTGAGCGGAACCTCAGGGGTCATTCCCGCGATCGATCAGACCCAGCGTCGTTTGATTCTTGACCATCACCAGGAGACCCGGACGATCACGAATACGCTGACGTTCGACCTGAACTATGGCATCACGGACCGGTGGGGCGTGGAAGTCACGATTCCATATCTCTGGCGAACCCACAAGCACACTGACGGACTGGGTGAAGACGGACCCACCGGTGAAGGGGAACGTGTCACGTTCTCCGACGACAACATCGGGGATATGACCATCACCACCAAGTACAACGTGCTTCCCACGCTGAGGAGCATGCTGGTCCTGATGTTCGGCGTGCAGCTCCCAACCGGGAGCACGACGGCAACGGACAGCGCCGGCGGAGTCATGGAAGCCCCGACGCAGCTCGGACGAGGACAGGTTGGCCTCATCGGGTCCATCTATCAGACCTATGAGCTGATTCCTCATCGGTTGAATCAGTTTTCGTTTGCCAGCTACCGGCATACCTTCCGCAATAACGACGGCTATCAATTCGGGGACGAATACAATCTGAATATCGGCGCCAATCTGGTCACGGTGCCCTGGCTCGTGCTCATGGGTCAATTCAATTACCGGTATCTGGTGCACGACAATATCAGTGCGTCGTTGGAGCGGTCGGCCACACCAGCCGACGTGCCCTTCCCCGGTGACCCGATCGTGATCGATCCGCTCATCACGGACCGCCGGGTGCCCAACACCGGGTCGACCTTTCTCGCCTTCTCGCCAGGCTTTCAGGTCAATTTGGAAGGGCTGTTCGACTCGCCTTTAACCAGAATGACGTCGTTCTATTTTTATTCCCAGATTCCCGTAGCACGGGATTCCAATAACAATCTGGCGCAGGGCACCAGTTTCATTTTCGGGATTACGAAGTCGTTTCAGGTCTACAAACCAGCGTCTTGAGCGCGGAGCGGGCCTCGGCCCGCTCCTGTGCACTCGGCACCCGAGAAGAGTGAGGGACGGGAGGAGAGTATGAAAAAGGCGATCGAAAGGTTGGGAGCGGCAAGTGTCCTGCTCGCTCTGTTGGCGGTTGGTCAGCTTGGCGGGGATGTGTGGGGGATGGGGTCCAGACCTCCCGTGATCGGAACGGCGGCCTCGGAGTTTACCCTGGTTGATCTGGAAGGACGCGCTCACAGTCTCAGCCAGCATCGCGGGAACATCGTGCTGGTGAACTTCTGGGCGACCTGGTGCAAGCCCTGTACAACGGAGATGCCCGCGATGCAGGCCTGCTATGATCGCCTCCGCGACAAGGGCTTCGTGGTACTCGCGGTCAACGAACTGGAGGATGAAGCCAAGGTCCGCGAGCACATCAAGGCCTATGGCCATACCTTCCCGGTTCTTCTGGATCAAGACAACCGGGTCGCGAATCAGTACGGCGTGTACGGGCTCCCGGTCAGCGTGTTCATTGACGAGCATGGCATCGTTCAGGAGTACATCAAAGGGGGTCTGCTGACGGAGCAGAAGATCGAGGAAGTGATCAACCGAATCAAAGGAGGAGACAAGTCGCGGTCTGTTTCGCTTCAGTGAAGACGTGAACATCCCGACCATATCCGTTTGGATAAACCACGCATTAAATCGGATCCACGTGACACACGGCACAGTGTCGTCTTCGCTGGGCTCCCTGCTACTCAGCCACCTCAGTCCTCCCAGCACTTCATGCGTTTTTCTTCCACACAGGGCTGCGACCGAACATCTCACCGGACCTTTTTGGCGCCTTGATTTGGGACGCTCCTCCCTTTATAGTCCTTCCCTTGTTCAGGCGAAGGGAGACCTCACATGAGCCCTCAGGGAGAACACTCGCTGCGTTTAATCTCCGGCCTCATCGTCGCCATGGTGGTCCTGCTCTCCGCGTTGGCCAGTCCGATCCAGGCCGCGCCGGCGGACAAGGCTCAGGAGCACTACTTGCAGGCGGCCAAATTGTTCCAACAGGAGAAGCATGACGACGCCATTGCCGCGCTGAAGAAGGCCGTCCAGCTCCGGCCCAACTTTCCGGAGGCCTATCAGCTCCTGGGGCAGGTGTACTTCGAGGGCAAGCGGCGGCCGGCGGATGCGATTACCGCGCAGAAACAGGCCATCCAGCTCAAGCCGGACTATGCGGAGGCCTACTACCATCTCGGAGTCATCTACCAGGCTCAGGGCAAATTCGCGGATGCCGAACAGGTGCTCCGACGCGCCATCGAGATCTCCCCGAAATACGAGGAGGCCTACTGGGTCCTGGCCCGGCAGTTTCAGCGGAACCGGGTGAACGATCGGGCGATTCAGGTCTATGGGCAGTTGCTGGCGGTCAATCCGAATCACACGGGCGCGTTGTACAGTCTCGGCGTCATCTACGACGGTCAGGGTGACACCGCCAAAGCGCGCGAGGCGTTGGAGCGGTTGACCAAGGTGGATCCCAGCCATCCCGACGGGTGGTACCTGCTAGGGCGCATCGAGGAGAAGGAATCCCATCTCCCGAAGGCCCTCGAAGCCTATCGCATGGCGGTCGCGGCCAAGCCGGACCTGGTGGACGCCCACTACAACCTGGCGTTTCTCTACCGGAGCGAGGACAGGTTACAGGACGCGGTGCGCGAGTTTCAGGAAGTGATTCGGCTCCGTCCGGAATATGCGGAGGCGCATCTGAATCTCGGCGGCCTCTACACCAGCATGAACAAGCTGGACCTTGCCGAAGAGGAATACGAGACCGCGGTGGCCCTGAAACCGAACATGGCCGAGGCCCATTACAGCCTTGGGCTGTTCTACGAGCTGCACCGAAAAGATTTTCCGAGGGCGCTGGTGTCCTACCGAAAGTATCTGGAACTGGGCGGCAAGGACGAGCGGGTGGAGCGGATCGTGCGGCAAGGAGGGAGATAGGGTGTGCTCGGGTGAAGAAGGGCCGGCAGTTCCGGTTTCGCGATGATGCTAGTAGGGCCGACCGGCCTGACCCGCCTCCTCGCGGCATCGCGCACTCAAGAAGGAGGGGCAGTGCGGTCAGGGCGGGCCCCTGCTCGCAGAGCGCGCACACGGGAACGGCCTGAGGTAGCCTAGCAGCCTCACGTGCTCGCGCATCGCGCACACAAGATCTATCGCTTCGGAAAGTAGTGGATGTGTGCTCGCTGGACGCGCGCAGTCTGAGGCTGCTAGGCCACCTGCCCTAGGAGAATGGATAAGTAAATGAGGTGTGCTCGCTCGGGCAAGGGCGCGTCTTGGCGCGCCCGGGGTGGGCGGGTGAAAATGATGCGCGCAATAGGTCCCACCCTGACCACCCTGCTCGATGAAAAAAACAAGTGACGCGCACAGTTGGAGGCACCACGGTCGCCACGCCCGTTACAGAGGAACTACAGCTGATCCATCCATTTCACCCGGGGCGCTGGTGTGGGAGGGGTCGGGGGGCGGAGCAAAGAGGGTGGCCTCGGGTGGCGACGGGTGGCCCGCTTCTGCGGCCATGCGATGGCGTCCAGGTGTGGTCCGACGAGGGTGCCGGCTGCCCCCTGTGAGCCTGAACCGGCTCTCGTAGAAGAATGACAACCATTAGGGTGGCATGTTCTCTTGACTTGCGCCCTCAAAGCGAGTAAGAGCAGGGCTCTCTCAAGGGTCGCTCCAGCCCATCACGCGGCAGGCCGCGCAACGTACCTCGTGGACGGAATGAGCGACTCGGCTGTACCGAGTATCCGTCCGTGAGGGCCTGGCGTGTCCATGCCGCCTGCACAGGACAAGCTCCGCGGTTCGACCCACTCCCCCTTTGGAGGGACCAGCCCGTCTGACCGGTCGAAACCGCTCCGCCGCCTGACACACATCGCGAACTGGATGGCCCTCCTGCTGCTGCTCGGCACCGGCGTGGCCAGCGCTGCGCCGCAAGACTTCTTCCTCCACGGCACCGGGCCCGACAATAACCCGCCCACGCTGCTGCTGAACCCAACGGCGCCCACCGCCGCCAGCGCGAAATTCCGCGACTCGGTCGGTATTAATTTCAGCGGCGGCAATCCCTGGAAAGAGGTCGGCACCTGGCCAGCCGATCCGTCCCTGACGTCGGGGACCCTCACCGCGGCCAGCGACCTGCATGTGTGGCTGGGGTTGAAAAATAGTGATGACCAGGGCACCAATTTCGATCTCCTGGCCGAA
>JAHRHE010000008.1 GCA_020027965.1 Nitrospirota bacterium
GACCGCTATTCCGGCGTGATGTTTGTCTCCGACGTGGCGGTGAGTCGACAGGAATATTTTGGCACGAAGGCCGCCGGTTCGTGACTTTGCCGATGTGGCCGAATTTCGTGGTCGAGGCGATTCCGGCGCAGATCAACGCCATTGTCCAGCGCCACCGAGCGGGCGTGATGATGCTGGAGTATATGGGCTGGGGCGAGGCGGCTCGCCTGATCGAGAAGAGGATGGCGAAGGCCATCAACGCTGGGACCGTCACCTACGACTTCGACCGGCTGATGAAGGAAGAGGGTCGTACTGATGTGGAGGAGATCAAGTGCTTGGCATTTGGGAGTGAGATCATCAACAACATGGCATGACGGGCGCACCCCGCAGCGCCTATCCTCCTCCCGATGGCACTTGCACCCGTTGCCAGGAGGTGACCGCGCCGTCTTCGAAATAGACCCGAAACTCAGCCGTGTCGCAGGGATTCCTCCCGCCGGGAGGATAGAGCCACACTTCGACGGGCCTGCCTTGGTACTGAATGGTTTTCTTGCAGATGGGTTCGCCGAACACCAGGTAGACCTGGTCATGATCCATGCCATGCACAGGGTAGCCTTGGTCGATGGCTCGCTTGATGTGCTCGGGGTAGGCGGGATACTTCTCCTTCATGAGCCGGCTTCGTTCCAGGTCACAGCCGGCCAGCGCAGCCAGCGTAACGAGCGCCACCACCAGCGTCCTTAAGCCTGTACTTCGTACCTTGTGCGTGCTCACCTGCTCGCACCTCGCTAGCCAGAATCTTTCTCTTCTCTCCCTTGCGCCTGGTCGATGTTGGTCCAGGTGTCCCGGAGGAGTCAAGCATCTTTCCGGGGGTGCGAAGGCGGGAGACATTCTCGGGCCGAGTCCTTTGATTCTCGCGGCACGCTCGGATCATCCCACCGGCCTCAACACCCTCGGACGCACGCGGCTCTTCCAGTCCGGTTCGTCTCATTGAAATCCCGCAGACCCTGTGATAAAGTGCGGCCCCATTCGACAGATCCCCCTCTCAATCGAAGACCGGCTGGTCCCATCGTCTAGCCTGGCCCTGCCCGGATGAATCACGAACATCTACTGCGGCAGCCGATCCTCTCGCCCGGCGCGACTGTTCTCGCTCAGCCTCCTCGACGTACTGCAGAGAGTACGCCTGCGTCGTCCTCGCCTGCGAGCAGCCGCTGAGGCCTTCGGTCTCCGCTGCCTCGCGACGACGTTCCTGATTCATCCGGGCTGATCGGGCCCTCTCAAGGCCCAAACACGGGTTCGAATCGTCCGCTCCTCCCAGGCAGGCGCTCGCGAACAGTTTGTGATGGCGGTTCAGTTGGTGTAAAGTAGGTTACCTCTGCCAAGTGTTGAATAAGGAGAAATCTTCTTATGGGGCGAAAAGGCGCTGACGCATCCAAGCTCGTTCTTGAAGTGCCCGTGGAATTGAGCGCTATCTTAAAACGTCATCGCGAGATCCCGTGGACGCGTGTGGCGGAGCAGGCCTTGTGGCAGTATGCGCGCAAGGTGCAGCTCACAGACCGACTGGCCTCTCGGAGCGCATTGACCGTTGAGGCGGCCAAAACGATCGGGCGGGAGGTCAAGGCCGGGCTACGTCGTCGGTACGTCAAACGCAGCACGCGATGAGGTTGATCCTTGATACGAATGTCCTGATCGCCGCCTTAATGAAAGATTCTCTGACCAGGGAAATTCTCCTATTCCCTGGCTTCGAACTTCTCCTCCCCGAATACGCCCTCGAGGAAATCACCAAGCACCGGACAAAAATTGCTCGGCATGCACGTCTGCGAGGAGAAGAGATTGACTTACTACTCACTATCCTCCTCGAGTCCATTTCCGTCGTACCGAAAGAGGAGATTAGATCCCATATGCAGGCGGCAGAAGAGCTGATCGGTGGTGTTGATCCGAATGATGTGCCGTTTGTGGCCCTGGCGCTTGCTCGTGAGAATGATGGGATCTGGTCCAACGACCAGGCCTTTGATGGAATACCAGGCATTCGGCGATGGACGACCGCGGATATCAAGGCCTATTTGCACCTTTGAGGGAGCGATAACCCACTCACGCTCTCTCCGGTGGTATGTCCGCGTTGAAATCCCATACCCCTTGTGCTAAAGTTCACTCCCTCCGCAAAGCTCTCTTCGCGGTAATCACGACCGGCTGGTCCCATCGTCTAGCCTGGCCTAGGACGGGGCCCTCTCAAGGCCCAAACACGGGTTCGAATCCCGTTGGGACCACCATTCGACGCGCCCTTCGATGGACTCAGGGCTTGCTCATGGCAGGCCACCCTTTGTTCTACAAATTCCCGGGCGTCGAATAGTGCCACAAGCCAGGTCGAGGGGCCCATGGCAGGCCAGTTTGAGCCTACCCCGCGCTCGCGAAGTCGAGCGCCAAGTCATTTTTCTTGCCGTGAGAGTAAGACACCGCTGAGCTGTTTTCCCTCGAGGAAGGCGAGCGGGCTGGAAAGGATCTCATGGGCCGTTCCGCAACCCCTGTGAGCCCTGCTCTCGCGTGAAGCTTAGTTTTGGTACATCGAACGCAAACCGGAGTTGCACAGCCCAGTATTCCTGCACCAGCGTGCCTGGATGGTCCAACGAGCGATCCTGTTCCCGGTACACACTCAATTCATAATGGTCCTTCCAGCGAAACGCGAGGCCCAAAATCCAATCTAATTCGGTGGGGCTGAGCTTATTGTCCAACTCTCGGTCCGTGAACATATTTATGTCTCCAAAGAAGACAACCAAATTCTTGTAGAGGTCTGCGTCCAAATGCGCCACATACCGGAACAGGGCTCTGCCGGTGTTATCCGGTCGCGCGAAATAGTTGCTGTTGTGAAACAACCAGCCGAACCCGGCGTAGGCATTAAGATTCTGATTCGGAAACCGTTGCCGCCACCAGGAAAGATCATCAGCGGCTTGAAAGCGGCCGGTCAGTAGGGCATCGGCATAGATTTGTTTGAGGCCACTCCGATCGAGCGGCGCATCGCGCTCATACTGGATCCGCCAGCCCCAACGATCAATCAACCCGGTGAGGGCGTAGGTCATATCCCACTCGGTGAGTATGATCCAGCCCTCCTTGCGATCGGAGAAGAAATTCTGATCGGTGTAGAAGGTGAGATACTGTTTGTACAGGTCCGTTTCCAAATGAAGCATGTGGCGCAATCCGACGAGGCCGGTATTGTCGGGCCGAGCTGCAAACGTCGGGTTCGAGACAAATACGCCGGTCAGGAAATAGCCTCCGAACAATGTTTCCTCCGCCTCCCTGGCCGTGTCCCCTTGCTCCTCGAGGGAAGGAAGCGGCCGACCATATTTCTCCAACGCGAACGCTGGACCTAGGAGCCAGGCCCATACGGCAAGCCCGGCCCCGATGGACAGGAAGACCCTCCGGGCAGGAGCCGCCCCTGAGATCTTGAATATGAGGCTACTCTGCTTGATGGTGAAGATGGCCACGATGTCGCCCTTCCTCGATCCGCCCTGCGTGGACCGAACAAGAGCCGCCACCGAGCCAATTGGGTCAGGCGATGCGGCGGGCGCTTGAAACGGGAATTCTGGACGCGCAGGACTCCCTAAGCAGGCATGTCGCTAAAAAGGATTGCCTACCACCGGGATCCACGGGCTACCTCCACGCAACGGTTCCCTTCTCGCGCTCGCTCCAGTATTTCACGGGAGCGAAAGCCGCGGAGCCGCGAATGACCTTGTACAGTCGGGATGAAGGTCTGTCCAGCGAAATCTTCCAGGAGCGAGACTCTTGCCTGCTCAGCTCGGCTGGAGTCTCCAACAGGACCGGCCCATGATCACTATGGATTACAGGCTGCAAAGATGGCTTCACAGTGGTTCAGGGCGTCGATAGTACTCGGGACGGATTGATAGCCGATGTCCGAGACCTGATCTCCTTCCAGAAGCACACTCGCCCAGCAGCCATGGTGAGGCCGTGGAAAACTTCCTTTCGATCCCGGAAAAGATTCCTGTAGCATCTGAGCCTCTTTGTAGTAGAGGAAAATGACACTATGGCCCTCGACCGTTTGACGGGTCGGTTCACCGGCACAGGCCAACAGGGCTTCTTTGCTCTTTCCAATGGTGGCGTCCCGATTCGGTAACACGGTCACCAGCCCCTGTGTCGCGCACCCCACGAGGTAACACAGACCCATGACGAGGAGCAGTCCTACTCTCCAATCGGGCGCCCGGCGCGCATGAGGCGGTCCGCTCTTGTTTATTTGTCGGCAGTCCATCGCGACACTTCCGCCGAGACGATTGAGCGCATGTTACCTCAATTAAATCTCTTGATGCAAAGCGATTCAGTCAAACTCTGCGGAACCGTGCTCAACGCGAGACACTCACGACGTGATGCCATAGGCACAATGAATCGAGAATCCTCACCGAGACGCGAGCCTATTCGACCGAGGCGAGCGTATGACACCTCGCGGGACTGACGAGCCAGTGTTGTTGGACCGCCGAGGTCTTACTCGACAGACATGTGTTCACGCGCGGACATGCGGTGCGGTGAGGCTGAGACGATTGACGCGCATGAGAGCGGTTGTGTATAAGTAAGTCGTGCGAAACGTGAGTCCGTGTGTCTAAGAGGGCAGGTGTGGGATGCAACCACGCGAATTTCACGACGGCGCCCAGGATGGGCTGGAGCCGTTAGAGCCGCTCGACCCTGAGAAGATTCGGTCCTTCTCGGATCTCCTGGTGGCGATGGGGAAAACCGCCTTCGGCGGCCGGCGCCTGGGAGAGGCCTATGCGGTGCTGTCGGAGATGATCGGCGACCCGGACTGCGTGGTCGTGATGAGTCTGTCGGGCGCGATGACCATCGCGAAGATGGGGAAGATCATCAGCGCGATGCTGGATCTCGGTATGGTCCAGATCGTCGTGTCGACCGGCGCATTGGTCGCGCATGGGCTCACCGAGTCGGTCGGGAAGGTCCACTATCGCCATCACCCGTCCATGAAGGACGAAGAGCTGTTCCGCAAAGGGTACAACCGGGTCTACGACACGCTGGAGATGGAAGCGAACCTGAACTATGTCGAGCACGTCGTCTCGCAGACCCTCAAGCGGCTGGGCCATCAGGCGCCGCTGTCCTCGGAGCTGTTGATGCGAGAGCTGGGGCGCACCCTGGTGGATGAACACGAAGGTGGCGGCATTCTCAAGAGCGCCTTTCTGAAGGGTGTGCCGGTGTATATTCCCGCCTTCACGGACTCAGAGATGGGCCTCGACGTGGCGACGTGGTCAATGGCGAGCAATCTCGACTGGGCGCGGAGCCAGGGCCGGGATGGAGATCTCAGCGTGTTGCGCGCCCTGCATCAGCACCTGCCCACTTTCAACCCCTATTTGGATCTCAACAGCTATACAGAACGATTGCTCACGGCCAAACGGCTGGGCATTTTTACGATCGGGGGAGGCGTCCCGAGGAACTGGGCTCAGCAGGTACCTCCCTACATCGAAATCGGCAACATTCGCCTGGGATTGAACGTGAAGCCGCCGCGCTTCCAGTACGGAGTACGCATCTGCCCGGAGCCGGACTATTGGGGCGGGCTCAGCGGGTGTACCTATAACGAAGGGATCTCTTGGGGAAAGTTTGTCACACCGCAGGAAGGTGGCCGCTACGCCGAGGTCCTGAGCGATGCGACGGTCGTCTGGCCGCTCCTCATGATGGGGCTGCTTGAACGGTTTCGTCCAAAAACCTCGCCGCCCTGACCCGGTCGTGTTCCGACTCCCCGGCCGATCATGAGCCGCAGGATGAAACCGGCTCACCGGATCTCGGAGCCTCCGTACCACACCGACCGCGCCATGCTGGAGCGCGAAGTCGTGATGGAGGCCTTCCGGACGGGCGGGCCAGGCGGGCAGCATCGGAACGTGACCGACTCCGCGGTACGCTTGCTCCACCCGCCGTCAGGCGTGCGCGTCATTGCGGCGGATTCGCGCTCCCAGCACCGGAATCGAGAGACGGCCTTCGCGCGGCTGATCAGGCGGCTCCAGAGCCTGAACCGCGTGTCCCCTCCGCGAGTTCCGACGCGCGTGTCCAAGCGGGCCGTTGAGCGCCGCCTGGCGGAGAAAAAGCGGTCCCAGGCTATCAAACGCTTGCGCGCGGTGGTGCGAGACCAGGATGACTAATCTCGTGGGGATGACACGTGAGAGACGACGCGCCACCGTCGGGCGTGCAGGGGTCGTCTGGACCTTTGCATGGCTGATGGCGCTCCTGCTCGTCACGGACTCGCTTGGTGGAGAGAATCGTCGGGACCTGGCGCGAGATGACGGGCGATCACGAGGCAGCCCGCGCGCACCGGTCACACTGATCGAATATTCCGATTTCACGTGCGGATTCTGCGTGCGGTTCTTCCGGGAGACCTGGCCCCGGATCCGCGCGCACTATGTCGATTCAGGCAAGGTCCGATTCGTCTACCGGGACTACCCGCGTGCCTCTGAGGGACCCGGCCTGGAGGCCGCGCAGGCTGCGCGCTGCGCGGGAGACCAGGGCCAATACTGGCAGATGCACGACCGGCTCTTCGGTTCTGACGGGACATTGGCCACGCGCGAGTTTCAGCAGCATGCGACCACCCTCGGCCTGGATCGTGATGCCTTTGCCGCGTGTCTGCGGGACGCCCCGTACACGCGAGAGATCTTCCTGGATCGGAAGGAAGGCTACAATCTCGGCTTCCGAGGCACGCCCGGCTTCGCATTAGTGAGAACAGGCGAGAGCCGTGAGGAATCCCCCATTCTCCTTCCGGGCGCCCTTCCGTTCGAGGTGTTCCAGGAACAGATTGAGAGTCTCCTGAAACGAGTGAAGGGCGAGCGGGAGGGTTGAATTCCTCAGAGCAGGAGCCTATGCTTGAGCCTTGTCGAGCGAAGAGCAAATAGCCAAGAGCAGACAGCGCCGAACTTCTAGCTACCAGCTACACGCTACCAGGTACTCGCTACGCGAGAGGGAAGGGAACCATGGCAAGCGAACAACCGTTCTGGCCGGTCGAATGCGGAGAGGGTGAGCCGGATCTGATGGTGTGCATGTCATGCTTGAGCGAGGTGTTCCGGAGCAAAGTGCCCATGCCGGACTGCCCGTCCTGCCACCGCGTGTCCACCTACGAGTCGTTTACGCTCGAATCTATTCGTGACTGGGGTACGGAAGAACTGATTGCCAAAGCTGAACAGGCCCACGCCTTCGTTGAACAGCCGCCCGTCCAGGCAGACGAGATTCCGGAACCCACCCCACCCGCGTAACCCACACGAGAGGCTCGGCATGACCGCGGCCCGTCCATTTCTCATCGGTGACCGGTGGCGCCAGAGTTCCGCGACGGCCTCGGTCGTGAACCCCTACGACCGGAGTATCGTGGCGGAAGTCTGCCTCGCGGGCAAGTCCGATGCGGAGGAGGCCATCCAGACGTCGGTCACAGCCTTTGCGACCATGAGACGGCTGCCGGCCCACGTCCGGGCGACCGCGCTGAGCACGATCGCAGCGGGGCTCACCACGCGACGTGACGAGATCGCGCGGACCATGACGGCAGAGTCGGGCAAGCCGATCACCGACGCGCGGCGAGAGGTGACCCGTGCGATTCAAACCTTCACGGTGGCCGCGGAGGAAGCCAAGCGCATCCCGGGCGAGGTGGTCCCGCTGGACCTGACGCCAGGGCTCGACACGTACCTCGGGATCGCACGCCGGTTTCCCATCGGGCCGGTGCTGGGCATCACGCCGTTTAACTTCCCTCTGAACCTCGTGGCGCACAAGGTAGCCCCCTGTCTGGCCGCCGGGAATCCAATTGTGGTGAAGCCCGCCCCGCAGACGCCGCTCACAGCCCTGATCCTGGGAGAGGTCATTCTGGAGTCGGGCCTTCCAGCGGGGGCCATCAGCGTCCTGCCGTGCGACAACCGCGTGGCCGAGGAGATGGTGGCGGATCCTCGGTTCAAACTCCTCAGCTTCACCGGCAGCGCCGCCGTGGGGTGGATGCTCAAAGCCAAATGCGGCAAGAAGCGAGTCGTGCTGGAACTGGGCGGTAACGCGGGTGTGATCATCGAACCGGATGCCGATCTGGAGCTGGCGGCCCAGCGGTGCGCGACCGGGGGATATGTGTATTCCGGGCAGACCTGTATCTCCGTGCAACGCATCTTCATTCAAGAGACGGTCTATGACCGGTTTCTGGAGCAGTTCCTCAGTCGAGTCTGGGCGCTCCGGACGGGAAACCCCAAGGACGAGGAGACGGTGATCGGACCGCTGATCGACGAGCGGGCGGCCCGTCGCGTCGAGGAGTGGATCGGGGAAGCCGTCGCGCAAGGGGCCAAGGTCCTGGCCGGCGGGAAGCGGTCCGGAGCGGTCGTGGATGCTACGGTGTTGGCCGACGTCACGCCGGCCATGAAGGTCTCGTGCCAGGAGGTCTTCGGCCCCGTCGTGACCGTGAGCCGCTATAGGCGGCTTGAAGAGGCGATTGCCGCGTTGAATGATTCTGACTACGGCCTCCAGGCCGGGCTGTTCACCCAAGACGTAGACCGGATCTTTGCGGCCTATCGTAACTTGGACGTCGGGACGGTCCTGGCCAACGAGATCCCGACCTTTCGGGCCGACCACATGCCCTATGGCGGTGTGAAGGATTCGGGCCTCGGCCGGGAGGGAGTCCGGTACGCCATTGAAGAGATGACCGAGGTGAAGCTCCTGGTGTTGAACACAAAACCTCCCGAGCGCGTGTGAGCGCTCGGCCTGCTGTCCATCCCGGCGCTGGTGTCGCTGCCCGGGACCCGCCCGGCTCCCCCCGAAAAAAAATCTCGCGTGACCATATTGCGGAAAAGCCGGCAAATTGGTACAACTGCGACGGCGTCGCACGGGGACAGTCCCCACGCGGGAGGGGGACTGTCCCCGTGGGATGCAAAGCGACAGGTGGTGAGAGGCAATCACGGCACGATCCCTGAGAAGGCCACGCTCCGGGGAAGCGCTGTGCGGCCAATGGAGGCACGATGGTTCCAACCCACATGTTTCTGACGAGAGGCGTCGGGGTGCACCGGGAGAAGCTGGCATCGTTTGAGGAAGCGCTGCGCGGCGCGGGGATCGCGTACTGCAATCTGGTCAGCGTGTCGTCGATTCTTCCTCCCGCCTGCAAGATCATCCCGCGTAAGATAGGGGAGGCGCTCCTCAACCCGGGCGAGATCACCTATTGCGTGATGGCGCGGAGCGAAACCAACGAGCGCAATCGTCTCATCTCCGCCTCCATCGGGCTCGCGATCCCGACCGACCGGCACACCTACGGGTACCTCTCTGAACACCATGCCTACGGTGAGACGGACGAAGAATCGGGCGAGTACACGGAAGACCTGGCGGCTCAGATGCTGGCGACGACACTGGGGATCGAATTCGATCCCAACATCGCGTGGAAGGAGCGGGAACAGGTGTTCAAGATGGGCGGGAAGATCGTCCGCACGTTGAACATCACCCAGTCGGCGATCGGGAAAGCGAATCGGTGGACGACCGTCGTCGCCCTGGCGGTGTTCATCCCTCTCGAGAACGTCCCGAAAAAGCTGCGGCTCCGAGGCCAGACAAAGTCGCAGGAATAGCGAGTCAGCGTATGGGAAGGGTTGCGGTCGCATGATCGGCTTCAGAGGGAGGGCATGACGCTCCCTGACGGATGGCTCGGCGCGGAGCAGAATTTTCTCGGCATCGAGGAGCCCTGGTGCCACCCGGAGCACGCGGGGGTCTACGTGCTGCCCGCGCCTTACGAGCACACTTCCAGTTATGTGCAAGGATCGGATCGCGGGCCATCGGCGATCATTGAAGCGTCCCGCCAGGTAGAGCTTTATGACGAAACTCTCGGCTCCGAAACGTACCGTGAATGGGGTGGGGTGGCCACGCGAGCACCGCTAGACCTGGCGGGGAAAATCGACCGGGAGGCCGTCCACGCAATCGAGAAGATGGTTCAGCGCCACGTGGACCCGGCTCGGTTTCTCGTCACGTTGACCGGCGAACATACGGGAGCGCTCGGGGCCATCCGGGCTCATGCCAGACGGTTCCGTGATCTGTGCGTCGTGCAGGTTGATGCGCACGGAGACCTCCGGCAGGCCTACCAGAACAACCCGTACAGCCATGCGAGCGTGATGGCGCGTGTCGTGGAGGACGGCCTTCCGCTGGTCCAGGTCGGCATCCGATCCGTATCACCCGAAGAAATCGATCTGATCCGTCGCACCAAGACCATCGCGACGTTTTTCGCTTCGCAAATTCTGGATCCGTCCGGACCCTACGAAGGCCGTGCCGCGCGGTGGGTCCCGGAGGTGGTCAAGGCCTGCAGGGGCCCGGTCTATCTGACGTTCGACTGCGACGGCCTGGATGCGTCACTCGTGCCGGCCCTGGGGACCCCGGAGCCCGGAGGGCTCGGCTGGTACGACACCCTCGCGATGGTGACGGCGCTGGCTGAGGGGCCGGGCATCATCGGCATGGATGTGAGCGAGATCGCTCCGATCGAGGGCCTGGTCGCGCCCCAATTCGCCATTGCGAGGCTCATCTACCGGATTCTGGGCCGGGTGCGGGCCGGTCGTCGCGTCCACTAGCCCGGATCGTCCATGAATATCTACTGCGGCATCCGATTCTCTCGTGGGGTGCCCATTGCTCCCAGAAATGCAATGGGCCATGCGCTTTTCTCAGTACTGTATGTGGTCACCGTACCGATCACCCGTTGCACTTCAGGGAGCAACGGGTCCCCGGTACGCCTGCGTCGGCCTCACTTGCGAGAAGCACCGGCGGACTTCGGCCTCGTTTGCCTCGCGACGACATTCATGCATAATCCGGGCTAGCCCCCGACTTTCACCAACATTGCCAGCGTCACCATCGTATGCCTTCGGCTCGAGTGCATCAGCGCCTCTCTAGCCGGTCCTCGGCAACCGGGAGCCGGTCTGTGCCAGCCGGTGCGGGTCAGGGAGCGTCCATCCGCATCAACAAGTTCTTCACCCGGCAGGGCGCCTGTTCGAGACGAGAGGCCGATGCCTTGATCGAAGAAAAGCGGGTCCGGATCAACGGGCGCCTGGCTGTGCTGGGCGACCGGGTCGGGCCGCAGGACGTGATCACGAAGGATGGGGTGGTGGTGCCCTGGGGCAATCCGCCCGTCTACATCAAATTTCACAAACCCCTTGGGGTGACTACCACCACGGAATTGGGCGTGCCCGGCAACATCATCGCGTATGTGGGACATCCGCAGCGGATCTTTCCCATCGGCCGGCTGGACAAGGACTCCTCCGGCTTGATGTTGTTGACCAACGATGGGGACATCGTGAATGAGATCCTTCGCGCCGAGCATCAGCATGAGAGGGAGTATCTCGTTCGGCTCGACCGGCCGTATGAGGAGACCTTTCTGGCATGCATGGCGCGCGGCGTCGTGATCCTGGGCAGGCTCACGCGCCCGTGCCGCCTCACTCGCACCGGGCCGCGTGAGTTCCGGATCATCCTCACGGAGGGTCGCAATCGGCAGATCCGGCGGATGTGCCAGGCGCTGGGCTATCGGGTCACCGCGCTGCACCGGACCAGGATCATGAGTATTGCGCTCGGGCGGTTGCCGGTCGGGCGGTGGACAAACCTGTCCGACCAGGAGCGTGCCGAGCTGTTCAAGGCCTTGCGGCGTGTCTCACAGACGATCACCCCGACCACGCAAGGAGGAGCTGGCCGTGATGCATGAAGGCCACGTCCTTGTCCGGGTCTTCGCGGTGGCGGCTTGGGCGGCGTTGGCGGCGCTCAGTCTGAATGGGTGTACGACCCTGCAGGACCTGATCCGGAGACCCACGGTCAAGAGCGTATCCATGCACGTAGTCGGCGTGGATTTTCAGACGCTAAAGCTGCGCTTCGACGTGGGGGTGGAGAATGGCAGCTCAGGAACCCTGATGATTGCAGGGTATGACTACGACCTGCACATCGAAGGGCGCCCATTCCTGAACGGCATGTCGGACGAGGGGATCGAGCTGAAACCCCGCTCGGTCACGACCATCCCGGTTCCCGTCGTGATCCCATTCTCGGACCTTGTGAAGACGCTGGATTCGCTGAAACCGCGCCAGGACGTCGCGTATGACCTCGCGGTCGCCCTGATGGTCAAGACGGGGCTGGGAAACTTCCGATTGCCGTTGCAGAAGGAAGGACGCCTCCCTGTCCTCACGCTGCCCCAAGTGCGGTTGCAAGGCGTCAAGATGGATGCGCTGACGTTGAAGGGCGCCTCCCTCGAGGTTGCGGTCGAGATTGCGACCTCGCCTCAACCGGCCATCGCCTTGACCAACCTCACGTACGCGCTGACGTTCAACGAGGCGAAGGTGGCGGCCGGCACGGTCGCGCCGGAGCCCGCGACAGGCAAGGGTGCGCAACTCGTTCGGATTCCTGTCCACCTGGACATCCCGAGCGTACGGTCCATCCTGGGATCCGGCTCATCGGGGCAGGAGCGGGTCACCGTCAAGCTGACCGGGGAGGCCAACTTCACGTCTCCCTATGGCACGCTTACCTTGCCGTTTACGCAGACGGGAAGGCTCCTCCCGAGCAGATAGGCGTCCGCTGAAGAATGCCGAGGTGTTAGTCGCGCCGCAGCAGGGGGTCGGTGGGCTCCATCGGGAGCTGGACGGGCGATTCTCGCTCGGGGTGCTCGTCCCGACTGGAGGGCTGCGGGCCTGACGCCCGCTGCGCCGGCGCCCTGGTGATGAACAGATTGAGCAGCGCGATCAGGAAGCCTACGACGATCAGCGCGGCACTGTTTGTACGGATGATCTTCGTCCCCTCATCCCGCTTGTCCTTGGCGACTTCAGCCACGGTCTCCAGCAGGTGGTCCAGGGCGAGACTGACCTGAATCAGCTTCGACCCCCCAATCTCGGCCGCATTGAACTCAGCCTTGATTCGAAGCTCCGTGGCTTCCTGCGGGGTGGCGGCGACCCACAACTGGTTGAGCAGCGCGATGGTCCGGCTGGCGGCTGAGAAGTAGGCATCGAGACTGTCCCGCACCGCCTGGATGTCCTCGGGTTCGCTGCGGCCGCTCCGGGAGACACGTAAGCTGGCGGCGGCGTACCGGTCCACGGCGTGCTGGATGCGGGCGCGCTGGTCCGGCAAGGAGGCGGTGATCAGCTCGTAATCCTGCTTCGTCTGGGCTTCCACGGCCCGGAGCACGGTGTTCCGGTACCGCATGACATCCGCGGTAATGTGGGCCAAGTCCACGGCGCCAAGGGTATACTCTGTATAGATGATGCGGAGGTCCTGATCCACCTGGCTCAGGGCCTCCGCGCTCCAAATCCCAAGCCCGGCCACCAGAACGCTGACCACGATCTGGCCCAGACTGGGCCGAATGTTCAGTCTAAATCGAGCCGCCACCGACGGCCCTCCACCGTGACAGGCGATCCCTCGCCTGCAGCCATCCCATCCTGTTCGCCCCTGGAGTCTAGCAGATCAGCCGGTCCGAGAGAAGCCCCATCGGGAATGCTCACGCCCGGATGCCTAACAAGCCGAACGCAAAATCAGGGTCTTCAAGGAACCCGGGCTAGCTCACTCTGACCCCTTTTCCGATTTCGACCCCTTTTCCGATTTTCTCGACGACCCCTTTTCTCGACCGCGACCCCCTTTTCTCGATGACCCCGACTTCACACGCGTGGAACCAGGATGCAATTTCTCAATGAAATACCTGCCTGCTTCGGCTCCGAGAGCGACCATTGCTCTCTCTTAAGCGAACACTCTATCGTAAACAGTTTCTCGCCAGAACCTCTGCTCCATTCTGGATGTATATCGTAGCACGTCATCAGGAGCTCTCCCCTTCGAAGGCGAACATCCTCCCAGCGTCCCGTGATGCCAGTCGTTAACAAGATCTTACGCAGCCTTTTCCACGTTGCTGTGTTTTTAGACAACGAGCTGCGCATCAGACCCTGCGCTATTCTGGGCGCACGGCTCCCAAGTTTACGAACAACGATCTGTGACAGCAAGCGAGCAACAACCACGGCCTCGCGGGCTTGGTCGCGAACGGTGATTGCCCCCATATAGCCGTCGTGGATGTGACAGCCGACTGTCGATCCGAGTTCTACAGGCAAGGACGGGTCGCCGTAGACAAATTCAATGTTTTTCTTCTTGAACCCGTCGAACAGTTTGTAGGGGGGCATAGCACGGCTGTTTAGAAAATCGAGGGTCCCAACCCGGAGGGCCTTACGAATGCGCCTTTCGAAGCGAGGGAAATCACTCCCCGCCAGCGCAGCGTAACCACTGACCAATCGCTTGTAGTTAATGCCGGTCTTGCTCAAGTACTCGTATGCTTTCTTGCGGCGCTTCCACCCTCCCCCTTCCACGTCGCACTTGGTTATTATCACACATTGCCTTTCGATCTCTTCCCACATCACGGAAAGGATGTCGCCTAGCGTTAGGGACCAGAAACCAATACATGATCCTGACTCAACAGGGATCAGCCCAACTCCATAGACTTGAACGCGCTTCCTCGTGGTCACTTGCCTGTCCGACATACACATCGCCGCCTGGATTCTGCTTGCTTCACAAACTGTTCGGGTCGCGGCCGCAGGTATCGACAAAGAAATTTCCTGTTATCGGATCGTAGTAGAAGCAACTGTCCCTGGGCTCTGGCAGTTGTTCTATCGAATTCGCCAATTCAAGAAAGTCCAAAAAAGCCAAGCAGACATTGAGTCTCTTGCCAATTCTCTGCAATAGCTGCCGGTAGCGTTCACGGAGTAAAGGGTCTAACTGCTCCTTGTGACGGTTCTTTATTGAACCGTAGTTCTCCTTGAGTGGTCCCTCGGGGTTTGTTTTGTCAATCTGCACTCGACCGATATCGTTCCCGCGCTTATTAAGAATGTGCGCATTTGGATACTCGGTAATTTCCGTTCCCTTTGAGTTAACAGCCCCCTTGTCTATTCGAGCGGTATGTCGACTATCAAGGCGAACTCGTTCAGTCCCTGTTGGATCTATGAAGTAAGTCGGTCTGTTGCTCACATACGAGTAGAGAGTCGTATCCCCACCGCTGAATCCAATGGGATCTTTGTTTAAGAACCGCCCAACCACTGGATCATAATACCGCGCGCGGTAGTAATAGAGCCCTGTCTCCGGATCAAACTCCCGCCCCGTGTAGGTGTAGGGATTCTCCAGGTTGCCGGTCTGCTGCACGATGTTGCCCCAGGCGTCGTAGACGTAGCTCTGCGCGGTGGTGCCGGTCCCCTCGGTCAGCTCCGTCACCGTGCCGAAGCCATCCTGAAGATAGAAGAAGATGCTCCCGCCGCGCGTCATGGCAATGGGCTCATCAATGCCCGGGCCGTGCGTGTAGCGAGCCAGCAGCGTGTTCGTCTCGTCGTATTCCAGCAGGATGTCTTCGCCGTCGTAGATGAAGCGGCGAGTGAGCCCGTTGCCCACCTTCTCGATCCGCCGGCCTAGACCATCGTAGCGGTATGTTGAGGTCGCCGTCGGCACCGTCGCCCCCGCTGCGAACTCCTCGACCTTCACGAGCCGGTTTTCCGCGTCGTAGGTGTAATCGGTGTGCACGCCGCTGGCCTTGACGGTCTTGCGAATGAGATTGCCGTTCGCGTCGTACTGGTACGTGAACCCGCTGTCTTCGGTTAATTGGTTGCCCGTATTGTGCTGGCTGCTGTTGGTCGTCCGGTTGCCGACCGGATCATAGGCGAACGTTTGATCCAACGTCAGCGGGTGCGTGGCGGAGGTCAGCCGATCCAGCGCATCATAGCTGAATGATTGCGTCCCGCGCTTATCACCGAGACTCGTTCTGTTCCCGACGTTGTTGTAAGTGTACGTGGCCTCGTTGATCGGCGCGTTGGTCGCCGTGATCTTGTGCAGGATATTCGTGACCTGGCTCGCCGGATCGTAGGAATACGTGGTCTGCGTCCCATTGGGCAGGCTCATCGAGGTGCGGCGGCTCAGCGTATCGTAGGCGTAGGTCGTGGTCCCGGCCGGACTCGTGAGCGAGCTGAGGCGGTTCAGGGGATCGTAGCTGTAGCTATTGGTCCCGGTTGGGTTGGCCAACATCAAGCGATTCCCATTCTTGTCGTAGGTGTAGCTCAGCGCGACGGCTGGCTGGTTCGGCGAGCCAGTGGTCGAGACGATGGTCAGGCGATTGGCCAGATCATAGGTCATGGCCAGCACACTATCGGGATCGGTGACGCCACTCAAGTTGCCCACACTATCATAGGCGTAGCTGGTCACCAGGTTCCCCGGTAGCGTCTTGCTCAGCAATTGATTGACCGCATCATAGACGAACGTGATGGTCTCGTTCCTGGGCGTGACCCGCGTGGTCAAGTTATCGGCCCCATCGTAGGTATAGGTCTCCGTCTTGCCCAGCGGGTCGGTGGTCGACGCCAGCCGGTTGAGCGCGTCATAGGCATACGTCGTCACCTGCCCCTTCGCATCCGTCACTGTCACCAGATTGCCATTCCCATCGTACGCATAGCGCGTCACTCCACTGGCCGGGTCGGTCACCTGCGTCAGGCGATTCAGCGGATCGTACGTGAACCGCGTCACTCGGCCCAGGGCGTCCGTATTCGTGGCCACATTCCCCGCCGCATCATACGCCAGCGTTGTGGTCCTGCCAAGAGGATCGGTGGTGGTAAGCAGGCGGCCGAGGCTGTCGTAGGTAAAAGTCGTCGTTTGGCCGAGCGCATCGGTGGTTGTGGTGAGCAAGCCGCGCGGATCGTAGGCCAGTGTGGTGACTTTGCCGTCGGCATCCGTGATCTGTGTGGGATTGCCCTTGGCATCATAGCCGATGGTCGTGGTGTTGTTCTTCGGATCTTGAACGCTGGTCACCTGATTGAACGTTGGCTCATAGGTGAACGTGGTCGTGGCCGCAATGGCCTGCTCGTTCGTGGTGAGCAGGTTGCCCTTGGCATCGTAGGTCATCGTCGTGACGGCGCTGTTGGGGCGGGTGATTCGCGTGGGATTCCCCTGGGCATCCCGCTGGATAGTGGTCGCCCGGTTCAGCGCGTCCGTCTGCTTGCTCACGCGGGACAAGGCGTCCAGTTCGAACACCGTGGCATTGCCCCGCGCGTCGGTGAAGCGGGCCGTATTCCCCGCGGGCGCGAGTGGCGCGGGGTTGGCCTGGGTCCCCTCACCGGCGGCGAGATTCGGCACGGCGGCGAGTTGGGAGGGGGTGATCTTTCGCACCGCGCCCGTGGGCAGGGTGACTTGGGTGAGCCGGCCGGCGTGGTCGTACTGATAGTGCGTCACCTGGCTCCGGGCATCGGTGCGCTGGGTCATGCGGCGTTGCGGATCGTAGACGAACTGCTGGGTCGTGCTGTCCGCATAGGTGACGCGCGTGAGATTCCCGTCGCCGTCGTGCTGGAGCTGCGTGACCCGCCCGGCAGGATCGGTGATGGCCTGAAGCCGCCCGCCGCTGTAGCTGAAGGTGGTGATGAGGCCCACCGGGTCGGTGATCCTGAGCAGGCGGCCGTCGGCATCGTAGGCATAGGTCGTCTGGTTGCCGTTCCGGTCCGTGACGGTGGTCTGGAGCCCTTGGGCGTTGAAGTCGTAGCGGGTCCTGTCCTTGAGGGTGCGCGTGAAGGTGCCGTCGGGGTTCTTGGTGAGGGTCGAAAAATCTCCCGGGGGGCCTGTCAACGTGCTGCTGCTCCCGGGCGGAGCCGGAGCGGGCCGAAACCCCGGCGCCTCGGCTAGGAAGGCCATGGTGTTCAGGAACAGGGTCCGGTTGACGCTATAGTAGTTGGCCCAGGGGCCCGCGAGATTGCTGCCAAAGATGTCTTCATCGCCAATCAGGACCGCGCGGCCGGTTCCTCCGAAGCCCGGCCCCGGTTGGAGCAGGAGCAGATCGGGCCCCGCGCCATTGGTGGCGACCGCGGTCGTGCTACCGGTGAGCGTATAGGACCAGTTGCAGCCCATGAACAGCGTTCCGGCTGGCGCGGTCCCAAACGGCCCCTGCCGCAGCACCGAGGTCAGCCCAACGCCGGTGTAAGTGGAAAACCCCACACAGACTAAGCCGCCGAGATCGGTCCCCAGGATCGGGGGGTCGAAATCGTTGAAGGCGCCCAGTTGCAACAGCGCGCCGCCCTCTTGGAGGAACTCCTCCAGCCCCACCGCCTCGGTGGGGGTCAACGGCGAGGAGAGGGGGCCGTAGATAATGACATCCACGCCAGCCAGGGCAGCCGTCGTGATCGTCTGCAGGCCCGAGCGGAACTGGACAGGGCGCCTGACGATCCCCGTCGGCCCGAAGTTGGCAGGATCCAGCAGATCGTTCTTCGCCGCGCCATAGCCGGTCCCGCCGAGAAAACTGAAGGTGGTCGCGGGATCTGCCGTGACCCCGCCGGCCCGGCCGACGCCGACGCTCTCGATGACGAGCGGCCGGGCGGCGGGCTCAAACACCGCGAGGGCGCCCTCCCCGCTGGCCAGCAGCACCGCTCCGTCGGGCTGGGGCAGGACACGGTCGAGCCCGGCCAGCAGCCAGCCTGCCCCGAGGGAGCTCTCGCGCTCATTCCGCACGAGCACAAGGCTGCTGAGGCCGCCGCCGATGCTGGACTGGGGATAGTTGGAGAACAGCATAGCCTCATACCGGTAGCGCCCGGTGGGGAACTGGCTCGCGTCCCATGGCAGCCCGAGGCGCGAGACGGAATTCGCGTCCTCGGGCAGACCGGCCGCATTCCAATAGAGGTCGCCCCCCTGCTGGAGGCCCCCGACGGTCAGCCGCGCCGAGAAGGTCTGCGGCACCGCCGCGACCACCGGCAGGCTGGCATCGAGCGGCAGGATCGGACGCACATCCGCGGTGGTGGAGCGGTAGTGGAGCCGGAGATCGCGGCTTACCCCCACCGAGCGGACGCTGGCGAGGGGGAGATCCAGGCTGAGGGCGCCTTCTTCCAGGTCGCTCTGGGAGCCGGTGGTACAGGCGGTGCAGGTGCCTGTCTCTCCTTTTCGGGCAAAGACCGGGGCGGGGCCGGGCGCCAGGGCGAAGTGCCAGGCGGTTTTGCGCACGCCCCCGCTGATGGTTTCAATCCGTTGTCCATCCGCGCTCACCCGCATCACGCCCACCTGCAAGAACGTGCCGGTGTCCGGGGAGAGCGACCAGAGGTCCAGCTCGTTGCCGGGGGCCATTCCGTCCACGTTCGGAAAGGTGATCGGCACCGGGGGATCGAGCACGACGCCGGCCGGCTGAATGGTGATCGAGAGTCCCGGCCGCAGCTCCGCCGGCCGGGATTCCACGCGGCCGTACTCGGGCACCGGGCTGATCGTGAGCACCCCTGTGTACTCCGTCCCATCCGCGTTCTTGGCGGTGTGCGGCGGAATGGTCACGGCCACGTTCAGGGTGGTGCTCTGCACCACCGTGGCGGCGTTCGGATTGACGGGCACCGCGGTGGTCATGTCCACCGGCGGCAGCGTCAGCGGTTGCGGCAGTTGATTCGTGACGTTGGCGATGAGATCCACCGGAGCGACGAGGTTGGCATAGCCCTGAGTAAAGCCCGTGACCACCACCTGCTGGCGCCCAACCTGCGTCTCCGGGATGCCGGTTAGGGTGAACTGCCCCTGCGCATCGGTGAGCGTACTCAGGCTGGTCCCTTTCAGGGCGACAATCACCTGAGAGACGGGCTGGCGCGCGGTATCATCCACCCGGCCAGTGAGGGCGGTCGCGCCGCCCGGCGGCGCACCGGGCACGGTGAGCGTGATGGTTTCGGACGACATATGCGCGCCGTCACTGGCCACAATGGTCACCATGAACGTCCCGACCTGCGACGCGTCCGGCGTGAACATGAACTCGCCAGTCTGGGCGTTGAACGCCGCATGGGCCGGCAAGGGCACCGGTGTCACTGCAAAGGTCACCAGGTCACTCTCAGGATCGGTTGCCGCCACCGTGAAGGCCAGCGTGCTCCCCAACGGGACAGTCTTGTTCCCGATGGGCGCCAACACGGGCGCCGCATTGGTGACGATAAACGGTGCGGCACTGGTGGCGCTCCCTTGCGGCGTCGTCACCGTGATGAGGCCGGTCGTGGCGCCTGCCGGCACGGTGGCGGTGAGCGCGGAGGGGCTCGTGACCGAAACGGTCTGAGCGGGCACGCCGCTCAAGGTGACCGACTGGACGTTCACGAAGTTCGTGCCGGTAATCATGACCGGCGTCCCCACGGGTCCCTGCGCCGGCGTGAAGCTCGTGATCGTCGGCGCGGTGAGCACGGTGAAAGGCGCGGCGCTGCTCGCTGTGCCGCCCGGCGTTGTCACAGTCACAGGGCCGCTGGTCGCGTCGGGGGGCACCGTGGCCGTCAGCGCAGTGGGACTTGAGACCGTGAAGGACGACGCGGGGACGCCGTTGAAAGTCACCGACTGGACATTCACGAAATTTGTGCCCGTGAGCTGGACGACCGTCCCGATCGGCCCGCTGCTGGGCGTCACCCCGGTGAGGGTCGGCGCCGGAAGAACCGTCGCGAACGAGCTGGTGAACGTGAGCAGCGGATTCCCGGCTCGATCCGTAAGCCCGCTCAGCCGCAGTGTGTAGGTGGTGCCTTCGGCGAGGGGAGCCGCGGGCACAAAGAAAGCCAAGAGGCCGGATTCGCCCGGACTCACAGTACCAGGGACCGGGCCCTGCGGCCCTGTGAGCGTCAGCGTGGCGCCGGTGAGGGTGGTCACCCGGATGGGCTCGGAGAACCGGATCGCAACGAGCGGCGTGCGTGAGATGCCGGTGGCGTCATTGGCCGGCGTGACCTCCAGCACCGTGGGCGGCGTCGTGTCCTGCCCCGGCTGGGAATACAATTCAGTGTCCCGTGTCGGATCTTTGTCGTCATCGTCCCGGCCTCCGGCAATCAGGATGTCCCCGGCCGGGAGCACGGTCGCCGTATGATTGAATCGCCCCTCGCGCAGCTTGGGCCGAAGTGTTGCGAAGGTCTGGGCGGCCGGATCAAAGACCTCGACCGAGTCGAGGGCATCTTTCTTGGACCGCCCGCCGGCGGTCAGCACACGCCCATCATTCAGCAGGCTGGCGGTGTGTCGCAGACGTCCAGTCTGAAGATGGCTGTCGAGCAGCCGGCTCTCCCCCGTGGCCGGGTCGACCAGCTCAGCCGAGTCTAGGATCTCGTCGTCCTGTCGCCCACCCACCACGAGCACCTGGCCCGTCGGCAGCAGGGTCGCCGTGTGATTGTGCCGCGGCACGGCCAGAGCATGGGGCAAGAGAGTCACGTGTCCGTTGCGTGGATCGTAGAGCATGCCGGTGGGCACCTCGAACGACTCCCCTGACTCCAGCGCGAGACGAGACGCATCCAGCCCGCCGAGAATCAGCACCCGGCCGTCGGGCAGCAGGGTGGCGGTGTGCCCGGCCCGCGGCACCTGGACCGTGGCCGGAAGGGGATGAAAGCTGCCGTCCCGCTGAAACAGTTCAGTGGTGAAGAGCACCCCGGCCGTATCCCGGCCACCGGCCAGCAGCGTCTCGCCGGTCGGCAAGAGCGTCGCCGTGTGCTCGGTGCGGGGGACGCTCAGCTCGGCTGACAGCAGCGTGCTCCGCAGAGTCTGGGGATCAAACACCTCGACGCTGTCCAGGATGTCGTGGTCCTTGCGCCGGCCGCCCGTGATCAGGACGGTGCCGTCGGCGAGCAAGGTGGCAGTGTGCCCCGCCCGCGCCTGCGCGAGTTTGCCGGTTCGCATAGATGGGGAATTGGCCCAGAGGCTGGAGCTCAGGGACAGGAGGCAGGCGGACCAGAGGACAGCCCCGGCGAGCCCTCGCGCAGTCCAGGCCATGGCTGGCTTGCCCGCAGTGCTCATGGGACCGTGCGCCTCCGACAGGGTGACGACATGCCGGACAATGGTCTGGCGGGTGTATCATGGCTGTTTAAAAAAAGCTACCCCTCCTTAAGTAGGGGGTGAGACGGTCTGAGGGGGCCCTTCGACCCGTTCGGCAGGCTCAGGGCAGGCGGGCTCAGGGTTGGCAGGGCGGGAACTTCGACCAGGGCCTGTCATGAGCTTGTCCCTCGACCGAGCTCGGGACCCTGAGCTTGTCGATGGGTCGAATCACGAGGCTGAGGGCAGGCCCTTCGACGAGACTCAGGGCAGGCCCTTCGACCCCTCGACTTAGCTCGGTGTGGTGAGCCTGTCGAATTACGAGGCTCAGGGCAGGCTGGGGGTGAGGATGGTGTCGGTCGGGGGCCGACGGGGCGACGTTATTCCAGGGTCAGGCGGCGGTCGACGTGGGCGGTCAGGGTGGGATCGTTGGAGACGAAGATGACGGACCAGGGTTCCTCTTTAGAGCACAGCCGCCTGAGGATGGTGTCGCGGGTGGCCGGGTTCATGCTGTGCAGGGTGCCGTCCAGGATGAGAATGTGCGGCCGGGACACGATCGCGCGTGCCACGAGGATTCTCAGCACCTGGCTGGTGGTGAAGGTTCTGCCCCGGGCTCGAATCGACGTCTTCAACCCCTGGGGGAACGCGTCGACTTCTTCCTCCATCTCGACGTAGCGAAGCGCCCAGAGGATATCCTGATAGTCCACCTTGGGACGGCCAAGCGTGATGTTCTCTTCCAGCGTGCCTTCGAACAGGGTGAGCTGCGAGTCCAGCACCAATCCCCGGCACGCATTCAACGCTTCCATGCTCACGTGGCGCAGGTCCACTCCATTGTAACGGACGACCCCGGAGGTGGGCGTGTAGAGACCAGCCAGCACTCGAGCCAGGCCGGTCTTCCCGCTGCTGCTGCCGGCAAAAATCGCCACCTTCTCCCCCGGCGACACTTCCAGATCGAAGTTCTCGAAGACCGGCGCGCCTCCCGGAGTCGCCAGCGAGACCTCCTTGCATGTGAGCCTGATCCCGTAGAGCGCCGGGTCCGGCAGCGGGACCGCCACCGTGGTCCTGGCGATATCCTTGGGAAGGGAAAAGAGGTAGTCCAGCTCGACCAACGAGGTGCAGAAGTAGTACACATGGGCCATGCGCTTGACCACCGCATCAAAGTTCAGGAGGATCGTGCTGACGATCACCTCCGCGGCGACCAACTGTCCCAAGGTGAGCTGGCCCATGGCCAGCAACCACCCCGCCGTCGCGATCAGTCCGCTGTGGCCCACGGCCTGCCATCCCACCGAGCCCAGATACTGGCGCATGAGCACCTGGAAACGAGTCCGCCTGGCTTCCAGGTAGGCCTTGATCTGCTCGTCGGTTTTCTTCATCAGCAAGGGCGTGCTCGCCGTGGATTTGAAATGCATCAGGTTGTTCGCGATCTCCTGTATCCAGTTCACGGTATCGTACTTGGCCTGAGACATGGCGATCGTCGCCGCCAGACCGCCGTGTCCCAGCATGAAGACCACGACCCCGAACCCTACCAGGAGGGCCGCGTTGAACGCCAGAAAGTAGGGGTGGTAGAAGACCAGGATCGTCATCCCCACAATGCTGCCGATCACCACGTTGATCAGATCCACCAGGAACACCGAGAGGGCCCGTTGCATCAAGACCGACTCAAAAAAATAGTTCGCATACTTGGGAATGAAGGCCTGGTCCTGGAAACAGGGCGTTTGCTGGGTCATGGTGAACGCGATCCGCGCGAAGATCCGGCGTTCCAGTATCTCCACGGCGAAAAACTGGAGCGCCCGGAAGGCGCCCACGAACAGGAGGGTCAGCGCCATGATGGCCGCGAGGGTCACGATCGTAATCGGCTGGATGGCGAAGGCGAAGGTGTTGACCAATTCCTGCACGGTCAACGGCACAATGAGGGAGAATAAGGCGATAGCGAGGGAGTAGGAGACGACGAGGCCGAACACCCGCCGCTCGACCCGGAAGAAGAGACCGATCAGGGCGGCCATGCGCTGAATGAGGCCGATGTTCTGTTGCGCGCCGGTCATGCCGGCGCCGGGCGCATCCATACCCACGCTCCCTGCCAGGGCCATGCTCGCGCCGACCGGTCTCAAACCGGCCTCCGTGGCGGCCCATCTCGATAATCTGCTTACATTATCACGAGGTTGAGAGAAAAAGCCACCGTCCTTGTGCTACTTGGTGGGACGGTAATTCACCGGCGTCACGGCCGCCGGGGCTTTCGCCCAAGCTCCAATGGCCCACTGATAGAGCGCCAGGGACTTCTGGTAATCCGCCTGCGCCCTGATCCACTGGTTCTCCGAATCCACCGCATTCCGCTCGCGCAAGTTCACGAACAGAACGCTGGTGGCGCCCAGGGTAAAGCGAAAGCGCTCTCCCTCCTCGAGGGTTCTGGCCAGTTGCAGGGACTGCGTGGCCGCCGTGATCCGCTGTTTGGCTCGCTCGATGGCAGAGAGGGCATTATCCACGTCGACCACCACCTGCTGTTCACGGAACTTCTGGACGAGCACGAAGCGGTCCGCCTTGCCCTGGGCCTCCAGCACCTCGCCGCGCGCGCGGCGCTGCAGGAACGGAATCCGCATCTCAATGCCGAACCGGTAACCCAATCCGAGCACGAATTCCCCGGGCTTTCTTGACGGCTCCGCTTCGGCATCCAGGCGGGGCAGAAGGTTGTTCTTCGCGAGCTCCAGGTCAATGTTGTTGAGCTTCGCCTCGATCGCCACCTCACGGACTTCCGGGCGCACCGACTTGGCCGCGACCTTGTCCGCCTGGACCACCTCGGGTGACGGCAGCTCGACCGGCTTCGGGAGGTCGGGAACCCGCTCGCCGGGCGGGGTGGCGGGCGCGTCTCCATCCCAGAGGAACAGGGACAGCTTGTACTGTTCCTGCTCGACGGCCCGCTGAGCGGCGATCAGCGTCTCTTTCCGGCGCTGCACTTCCTGATTGGCCTCGACGACGTCCAGCGGCGCCACCGCCCCGGCCTTGGCGCGTTGCTCCACCTGCTTGGCCCGATCATCCGCGACTCGGACGGCCCGCCTCTGTACATCCACCAGCTTCCAGGCCGCGACCCAATCCCAGTATTGCATCGCCGCGCCCAGGAACAGCTCCTGCCGGCTCTGCGCGATCTGAATATCGGCTCGCGGGTCGGCCAATTCGGACCTCTTCAACTCGGCATTCTCCGGATTGATCATGAACCCTCGCAGCAGCGGAAGGAACAGGCCCATGATCGGTTGATTCGACTCGCTGGGGCCGATGGCGAGGTCGGCGATTTCGATCGGACCGATGCCGGCACGGAACCCTCCGATGGCCCTGGCCCCCCAGGGGTGTCGCACATCCAGAAAGGTGTCGTTGAACCCGACGCTCACGGTCTTTCCAGACTTGACGAGCCGTTCAAGCTCGTAATCGTTGACCAAGGTCGGCTCAAAGGCGCCCAAGGCTTTCAGCAATTTCCCTCGGGCGACGATTTTTTCCGTCCCGGATCCCTTCAGCAGCGGGTGCGAGCCATCCACCCAGGCGAGCACCTCGGCTAGCGTCAGAGGAATCGGCGGAAGGGCTTTGGACTTGGGCTCCTCCGCCGCGACTCCCACGGCGGTGTTGGTCAGACAGAGGATGATCACAGCAACCGTCGCGGCCAATGGGTGCAGTCGCATCATGGTGTCAGCTCCTTTCTTCGGTCCTTCCCCGCTCCACACGGGGGACCTCAGGCTTGTTCGCTGAGGAATGATGACGCGTGAAAAAAGGGCAGGCAGACGGAGTCCCGCCGGCAGGCATCAAGCGGGCGAGCGGCTCTACTTCGCACCTCGACCGGCTTTGGGGAGAAGAGTGTCGAGCAGGCTGGGCGGACCTTCCTGATAATCCGGCGGGAACAGGTTGAACCGCCGCCAGAGTTCATACCACAAGGGCACGCGATTCAGGATGACCCATCCCATGATCTTGCTCCCCTGCCTCACATGACTTTGCTCGGGCCACGGTCGTTCCTCGGGGTCCGGCACGACCCAGAAGCGGAAGTTGCCTTTCCCGTTATCCACCTGGTCCACCACCTTGATCACCCCGCCGTAGGTCCCGGCCATCAACTCGGGCCAGGCGGGCAGAGGAATGGCGGGGATGCCGTAGAAGAGCAGACGCACCTTGCGGCCGACATTCAGCAATGGGGCGTCCAGCCCGTCCGCGACCAGCTCCGCGGCCTTATCCGCGCTCGTGGGGGAGATGCGAATCAGCGTGTCGCCGGGCCTTACGGTTTGGCCGGGGCCCACCTCGGCCATGCGCACGACGGTGCCATCGATCGGCGCGAACACCCGGCTGGCGATTCTCCGCTGCGTGGCATTGGAGAGGCGCAGCTGGAGCGCGGCCAACTGATCGGTCGCGCGTGCGGCCTCTGCCAGCGCGCCGGCCCGCGCGGCCTCGGCTTCCAGCAGACGCTGAATCACGTCGGCGCTGATCTGATCGCGGCCGAAACTCAGGGCCCGCATGCCCTGCTTGGCTTCGTTCAAGGCGGCTTCGGCCGCCTGGTACTCGGCTTTGCTCGCGATGGCGGCCTGGATCGTCAGCTCCAGTTCCCGCTGCGACACCAGGCCCCGCTCCGCCAGTTGGCGATGCCGCCCGACGTTCAACTCGGCGGTGTCCACGGCGATCTTGGCCGCGAGCAGGTTCTGCTCGGCGCCCCCGACCTTGTTCGCGGCCTCCATGACTCTGGCTTCGGCGGAGGGCACGGCGGCGCGCACCAACTTGTCCATTTCCTTGATGCGCCGGGTGAGCTGATCGGCGCGATCGAGGGCCGCCTTGCGGGTCTGCACCAGGGCCGCATTGGATTGCTCGAGCAGGGCCAGCAGGTCGGGCGCCATGAAATTGGGGTCCACATCGTCCATCTCGAGGATCAAATCGCCCTTTTTCACCCGCACCCCCTCCAGCACGTGCCATTTCTTGATGCGGGCAGCGATCTGAGCTTCCATATCCTGCGGCCGCTCGTAAGGCGAATAGGCGGACAGCGCCCCGGTCGCGGTGATGGTCTGGGTCCAGGGAACAAAGGCGATTCCGAGGCCGAACAGAAGGATGAGCTTGACGGCAAGCCTAGCCGAGAAACGCAGCCGCTCCGGAATCTGAACCGCTTCCCAGGATTGGAGCTTGGTGGAGGTGGCGAGGTGATCGATCTGAATATCGTCCAGGCCCGTCGGCTGATTGACGAGCGCCAGCATCTTGCCCTTCATGGTGTCGGTCAGACGACGACGCATCCGCGTGCCTCCTGAGCCAAACACTCTCACTATACGGGATTTTCCGGTGCCAGGTCAAATGGCCCGGGCTGGATGAGGCCGGACGAGCGCCCCCCAGCCGCCTGTCGGCCCTTGACCCCTCTGCAGGAGAAGGACTATGGTAACGCGCATTGCACCAGCAAACAGCGCGCAGCGAGTAGCTCAGAGCTAGGAAGTGCTGGCGAGTGGCGATTTGCGAGGAACGGTGATGCCGTCTCAGCGGCGGGGCCCATCTAGGCGCACGATGACGGCGGTGAAGCGGGCGATGACTGGGGGGACGCGCGGGGCGCCGCTCGTCGGGGTTCTGGGTGGCAGCAAGAGTGATTTCCCGGTGCTCGAGAAGACGGTCGCGGTCCTCACACAACTGGGGGTGCCCTGCGAACTGCTGGTTGTCTCGGCGCACCGGACGCCGGATCGCCTCTTCGAGTACGCCGAACGGGCGGCGGCGCGTGGCATTGAAGTCATCGTGGCCGGAGCGGGAGGGGCGGCCCACCTCCCGGGCATGCTGGCGGCCAAGACCCACCTGCCGGTCATCGGCGTTCCCATTCCTACCGAAAGCCTGAAAGGCCTGGACTCGCTCCTCTCGATCGTTCAAATGCCCCGTGGGGTGCCGGTCGCCACCGTGGCGATTGGCGGGGCTGAAAATGCCGGGGTGCTGGCTGCCCAGATTCTGGCCGGGCGGTACCGAAGGATCCGTGATCGCCTGCTCCAATTTCGCGCCAACCAGACGCGCGCGGTCCTTGGAGACAGGACGGAGAAAATTCGTGTCAGCCGGGGGATACGCAGGAGGTAAGAGTTCACTGCAAATGGCGCGATACATCGAGCCAGGCGCGGTCGTCGGTGTCCTGGGCGGGGGACAGCTCGGCGCCATGTTCGCCGCGGCCGGGCGGCGCCTCGGCTATCGGATTGCGGCCTGGGATCCGGACCCCGATGCGCCCGCGCTGAAAGTCGTGGATCATCCCCTGCGGGCTGCCTTCACCGATGCCGACGCGCTGGAAGGCTTTGTGAGCACGATCAGCGCGGCCACCTACGAATGGGAGAACGTCCCGGTCGCCTTGACCGAGGCGTTAGACCGGCTGGTGCCGGTCCGCCCGGCGCCTCGAATTTTGTCGCTGCTTCAGAATCGGCTTGAGGAAAAGACCTTCCTTGCGCGCCAGGGCTTCCCCGTTGCTCCCTTCAAGCCCGTTTCCACCCCGAACGAGCTGACTGTGCCGGATGAGATCGGGTTCCCCAGCCTCTGCAAGACCGCGACAGCGGGGTATGACGGGAAGGGGCAGTGGCGCCTGGCGGGCCCGGGTGAGGCGCGGGCGCTGCAGGAGCGGCTCCGGCAGACTGATCAGAAAGGGCCGTGGATCCTGGAGCAGTTCCTCTCCTTTGCCAAAGAGCTGTCGGTCGTGGTGGTCCGTGCGGCCGACGGCGACCGCCGTGCCTATCCGGCGGTGGAGAACCTGCATGAAGCGGGCATCTTGAGAGCCAGCCGCGTGCCTGCTGCGGTCGAGCCAGGCATCGCGGAGCGGGCGGCCGGCCTGGCCCTGGCGGTGGTGGAGGCGTTGGAGGGGGTCGGTGTGTTCTGCGTGGAGCTGTTTCTGATGCCGGATGGTCGCTTGTTCGTGAACGAAGTCGCGCCGCGCCCCCACAACTCGGGACATTACACCCTGGATGCCTGCACGGTCTCGCAGTTCGAGCAGCAAGTGCGGGCCGTCTGTGGCCTCCCGCTCGGTGAAGTGCGACTGCTCTGTCCGGCCGTGATGATCAATCTGATTGGCGAGGATCTGAGGCGGATCGGCTCGGGCGAGGGTCTTCTCAGCCTCCTGCGGCTTCCCGGTGCCAAGCTCCACGTCTATGGCAAGCGAACGATCCGTGCGGGGCGGAAAATGGGCCACGTCACGTTCTTGCGCGAGAAGGTTGAGGATGCCTGGGAGACCGCCGTGGCCTTTCGGAGCCTTCTCAAAGACGGTGATGCGCCGCCGTCGCCGAAGCCACGCGAGAAGGCGGAAAGCTCTGGCCGACTGGTCGGTCGACGAAGGCCGAAGTCTTGACGAAGGCGGGTGATGGGTGATGAAAGCGATGGAGTGGCTGAGAGGAGCCGCACCCCTGTGGTTTCGTGGGGCCGGCCTCGGCCTCTGCGTGGTGCTGGTGTTTGTCCTGGGCTTCCTCGAGCCGCTAGAACGCGCGTGGTTGGATCTTCAGTTCACCCTCAGAGGGGCTGAGCCCCCACAGACCCCCGTCGTCCTGATCTCCATCGGTGAAGATTCCTTCGACGAGCTTCACCAGCGCTGGCCGTGGCCCCGCGCGCTTCACGCCCGGTTCCTGGACATACTCAGCCGCGGGCATCCGGCCGTCATCGGGTTGGACGTCGTGTTTCCAGAACCCTCGCCGTTCGGACCGCAAGATGATCTCGCCTTGGGGCGGGCGGTGCGACGGGCGGGCAACGTCATCCTGGCCGCGACCCTGACACTGGCCCAGGGGAGCGTGGGCGAGAAACGAGACATGAACCCCCCCATCACCCCCATTCGAGAGGGGGCAGCCGGCTACGGCCCCGTGGACTTCGAGCCCGATGATGACGCCTTCGTTCGCCGAGCGCACCTGAATTGGATCCACCAGGGGAAGGTATATCCCAGCTTCGATCTGCTCGTCTATCGAGCTGCTGCCAAGGCCGGCATCCACACGAGGCCCGTGCAGGGGACGAGCCTGCTGATCAATTTTCGGGGCGCGCCAAGAACCTTCACCACGATTCCCTACTATCAGGTCCTCCGCGGCGAGATCTTGCCGGAAGAGTTTTCGGGGAAGATCGTGCTCGTCGGAGCCACGAGCCCGGTGCTCCACGATCAATTTCCGACGCCCTTCGCGCCGCATGGGGACATGCCGGGCGTCGAAATCCACGCCAACGTCCTGGAGACGCTCATCCGTGGCATTCCGCTGGTGCGGGTCCACGGACTGCTCGCGGTGGCGTTCATGCTGGCTGCCTCCTTGTTGGCGGTCTGGGCAGGCAACCGGATGCGCCCCCTCGTCGCCCTGGGGACGGTCGGCCTGGTGGCGGGGCTCTCGCTCGGCGTCGGGTTGGTCGCGTTTGTGCAGGGTCGCCTGTGGGCGGACGTCGCGGCCGTGCAGGTCGCGCTGGTCCTGGGGTACGGCGCCTCGGTGGTGGAGAACTTCATCCGGGAGCAGCGCGAGAAGAAACGGCTGGCCCGGTTTTTTTCACCGGCCGTCGTCACGGAGATCATCCGGCACCGGAAAGACGAGATGATGGGCAGCGCACGCCGGCGGATCACGGTCCTGTTCTCCGACATCCGGGGGTTTACGTCGCTGTCAGAAAAGCTTCCTCCCGAACAGGTCGTGGAGATCCTGACGGAGTACCTCACGGACCTGACCGAGGTGGTCTTCCGGCACGGAGGTACCGTGGACAAGTACGTGGGTGATTGCATCATGGCGCTCTACAACGTCCCCCTCGCGCAGCCGGACCATGCGGCCCGGGCGGTGCGGACCGCGGTCGAGTTTCAGCAGCGGATGCGCGCGCTGTCGGCCCGCTGGGAGGCGAAGCTGGGTGGGCCACTCCGGGCCGGAGTCGGCATCAACACCGGAGACGCGGTCGTCGGGACGATGGGCGCCCGGCAACGTCTGGAGTACACCGCCATCGGTGACACGGTCAACCTGGCGTCCCGGCTCGAGAGCATCACCAAAGAGTTCCATACGCCGATCATCATCGGGGAGACGACCTACCAGGACATCCGAGGACAGTTCCGCACGCGCCTCCTGGGAGAGGTGACGGTGAGAGGAAAGGAGGTCCCGGTGAAAATCCACGCGGTGGTGGAGAAGGACCTCCGCGAGGATTCGCGGGTTCCAATGGAGATCGGCGTGGGCATTACCGACGGAGACATCACGCTTCACGGCTCGATCACCGATCTGAGTTGCAGCGGGGTGGCCGTATGTCGCCTGCCGACGGAGTTGACCAAGGACCGGCTCGTGCAGCTCCGGTTCGACCTGCCCGCGTCAATGAGGCCGGTCACGGTCACCGCCCAGGTGGTCTGGAGTGTAGACGACAGAGCCGGCTTCATGTTCCTCGATGTCAAGCCTGATGATCACACGGTCCTGGAGGCTTTCGTGGCCCGACAGGGGACCTCCCGTAAGAATTGATCCATGATGATATGAACCAATAAACAAATTCTTCTGAGGAGGGGGGATTCCGATGCGGATGGTGACACTGTTGTCGGTCAGTCTCATTGCGGGGCAAGTGGCCTGTGCCCATGCGGCCACTCCGACTCCGGACGCCCCTCCGGTGTCGCCTGCCGGGGCCGTTCCCCAGGCGGGTGCTCCGGCGCCCTCCTCCACTTTGAGCGGGCGGTTTCAGCTCGTGGTGGTCCCCGGCCATCCAGGCAGTCCGTTTCTGATCGATACGATGTCCGGATGCGTCTGGCACCAGATCCAGAGCCAGGACACCAAACGCACGACGTTCGTCGAGGTGGATGTGGAGAATTTACACTGGGGTTGGGGTACTGGGGCGCAGCAGCTCCTGGCGGGGCGGATCGATGCGGCGAATCTCGCCGATGAACAGAAGCGGGCGTTGAAAGACAACCTCCAGAGGACTGCCTGCGGGCTGTCCAGCATCGTGCTGACGCCGGGCCTCCGCCCGGGCGCGGGCTTGCCGTCTTCTCAGCCCTCCGCTCCGGCGACACCGAAATAGCGGCCGCCGGCAGTGTCCAAGTCGGCTGTCTTGACCTGGGCTTGACAGGAGCTTCGTGACCACCCCGTTTCTTTATCTCGAAACACGCAGTTACCTCTCGTGTGGTCAGCCGGAGGTCGGCAGGATCGGCCGGTGTGCGCCTAATCCTGTGACCCGGCCGCGAGGCGTCTCTTGATGCGGCCCGTTTTTGCCCTCCGATGAATCTTTTCCTTACCTCGCTTCACCCCGCGGCTCCGCTCGACACAGTTGCGGTATGCGGTATAAAGACCATAAAGGTCGTCAAGATGCGTCACACCCCTACTTTTGGAGGGGGGACCCCCTACTAAAGAAATGGGCAAATTCGTTGACAGGAGTCAGGCTCGGGTGTAGCATCTCACTTCTGTAGTGAAGCTCCATCAGATCGCTTCTGCCCCCTGCTTTGTGCCAATTGCGACGTCATGCGAGCGAATTCCTTCGCCGAGACCACTTGATGAAAGGACCAGGCTATATGAATCACCGGATGGCTCGGTTGTTTCTTCCTCTCCTTCTGTTCTTCGCACCTCCACTCTGGAGTTCGCACGCTTCGGCCGACACCCCGCGCGGAGCCGGGATCGTGACAGCGGTCTCCGGGCAGGCGACCGTGACGAAGTTTGCTCGTCCGCAACCGATCGCGCTCAAGTTTCGTGACGAGGTCTATCGAGGCGACAAGATCAGCACCGGCGAGCACTCGCTGGTGCGCGTGTTGCTGGACGGGAAGGCGCTCGTCACGGTAAGGGAACTGTCGGATTTCACGATTACCGAAGAGCAGGGCCGTCCCACCCTGGTGGAGATGGTGAAGGGAAAGCTGGCGATGGCCGTGGCGCGCCTACGAATGCGCCCGGGCGAAGTGATCGAGGTACGGACTCCCAACGCGGTGGCCGCGGTGCGTGGCACCGTGCTTATCGTGGAGGTCACACCGGCATCCAGCGGGCTGTTCTCGCTGGGCTCGGCCGCCGTGACGACCACCATCAGCGTGCTTAAGGGTTTTGTGGAAGTGACGCCCCGCGACTCGCTGGCCAGGCCGGTGACAGTGGGTGCGTTCCAGAGTGTCAGCGTGACCGGGGCGACGATGGGGCCGCTCCGACAGCTCCCTCCTGTGGCCGTCGACACGCTCCGGCAGATGGGGAAGGCCCCGCTCCAGCACACGGAGTCCTCTGAGGAGTTCAAGAAGGGAGCCAGTGAGAAGGAAGTGGGAAAAGCCACGGCGCTCGCGATGCTGCTGTCACCGGGGGAGCCGAAGCCTGAGCAAAAGCCGAGTGAGACCGCCAAGGAAAAGCCGAAGGACGGACGGGCTGACCCGGAGCTTGCCGACGCGTCCTCGCCGCTGGTCCAGCAGGCGGCCAACGCCTCGACCAGTGTCGCGGCCCCGACCAAGACACCAGGGAACCCCAACGGAGCGCCCGTGGCTTCCACCACGAACCCTGAAGGTGTGGCTCAGGGTCAAGGCGTGCCGGATGTTCAAATCAACGGCGCATCCATGGTGCTCGGTTCGGGAGAGAGTCTGAAAACCTTCAGCGGAACCAGCGTCCGTCTGGGTTCTTCCCCCGTGGTCCAGATCACGAATGCGACGGTGAGCCAGTCTGCACCCGACAGCCTGATCACTGTAGTGCCCGGAGCCGACGCGACCATTCAGGGCGCGCTCCTCAACGTGAGCAACAGCACGCTGACTCCAGGGTCTGCGGTGGTCTCGGTTCAAGGCGGACTCACTCAGACAGGGCCGGACAGCCTGATCGAAGTCGGTGGTCCGGTCACCGTCAACGGCCCCTTGCTCGTTGCCACGAACGGTCTGCTGACGGTCCCCACGAGCAAGCCGCTGCTGGATCTGGCTGCCGGCGCCACGCTGTCAGTCGGCGGGTCCCTCCTGGATCTGACGAATACGCCTCTTAATCTCGGCAACCAGAGTCTGGCGCAATTGAGCAGCGGAAGCTCCTTGAGCATGACGGCGGGCCCGGCTCTCCGGATCAACGGTGGCTCCCTCACACTCGATGCCCTGTTTCAATCTGCCGGTCCCGGAAACACCATCCAGATCACGGGCAGCACGCTGGATCTTTCCGACGCCACGGTCACGATGGGGTCGCTGGTTGGGGGCACGGCGCCGACGCTCCAGCGGACGCTGGCGGCCGGCGAGCCGGCCATACGCCTGACGAGCAGCACCCTGAACCTGACCCGGTCGAATGAGCCGTTGGTCATGTTCGAGGGCACCGGCATGAACCCGTCAGGCGGGTCCGGGGTCGCCGTGATTGCAAGCGACAGTACAATCAACACCAACGGACCGCTACTCCAGCTCTCCGGCGGGAATCTGGGGTTGACGCTGACGGATACGTCCCCACAGATCCAGCTCGCGGGAACCACGGTCTGTACGAGCTGTCCGGCGGGTCCGAATCACAATCTCATCGAGGTTTCCGGGTCCAGTGGCGTGCAGGTTGCCGGCCAGCTCTTGAACGCCGTCAACAGCACGATCACGATTCCGGGCAATAATGTCGGGTTGCTCGAGATCCCCACCGGAGTCTCGCTGACCGCGACGTCCCTCAATCCACTGTTCTCATTGTCCGGCGGCTCGCTGACCGCCAGCACCCTGTTCGATTTCCAAGGCAGCCCGGCGAACCGTGCCTTTGATCCTGAGACCGGGCAGAATCAGGCCACCGACCGGCCGCTGAAGGGTGCGGGCGTCTGCCCATCCTGTCCCGTTCGGGCATCCCTCATCGAAGCCTCCGGTGCGTCAATTGGGTCCGACGCGGCTCCGATCCAGGAGGCGATCAGTATCGACGCGGCCCTTCTGGAAGCAACGATGCCGCTGATTAGCGCGATGGCTGCGACCCGCATTGTTTCCGCTGGGGATCTGATCGGCCTCGCCCGATCGGCCAAGGTCACCAGTGTGGGGCCCGTCCTGACTCTGAATGGCAGCTCGATCTCTGTCTTAACTGGCTCCTTAATCAATCTGGCGGGCGGCAGCTTTCTGAAGGTGACCGGCGATCTGATGGTCCTCAGCAATGGGAGTCTGATCAATATCCAGCACGCAAACAGCGGATTCCTGATCGCAGCGTCCGGCGGGTCTGTCCTGAACGTATCAGGGGCCCTGGTGGCCTTCGGCGGATCCGGCGGCAATAGCATCGTGGTGAATAACACTGCGCGTCCGAGCGCAACGATTTTCGGGATCCCCATCAGCCTGACCGGTGGGGCTCAACTTGACCAGGTGAGCATTACCGGCACGCCCATCAAAGGCTCCGGTCTCGGAACGATCTCCTTCCCCAATGGCGGCAGCCTCATCGAGGTTCATGGGCCCCAAACCCGTGTCACGATTACCGGGTTGCCGTAATAGCTGGTCGCGGTGCGTCTGCGCCCTGAGCCGTTCCTCTGAGATGGGATTGAGCGGCAGCGCTTCTGGGCGCAGTTCAGCTCTAGCCTGACCATGTCTCCATTCTCCAGGCGCTAGCCTTCCGACTGTATCCGCACGCCGAGGCCGTTGGGTCCCCGCCTGATCATCTCCAGTTGACGTGTTCGAGTTGTGGACGTTCGATTTGATTACAATTGAGAACGGTCCGCTACGGCTCAGAACTGCCAGGCGAGACTCAGCGTGCCGACGAACCGGTTATAGTTGAAAATGACCGGGATGTTGGAGTGACTGAGGGTGGCCTGGAAATCCGCCGCCACGGTGAAATTGTAGGGGAGGGGTTTCTCCACTCGGGCGACATAGTTCTGCTCCGTGACGTTTTGCTTGACCGTGCCCGGAGCGTTGGTCGGAAACACCGCGTTCGGAAACGGGTACTTCCTGAAGTGGACATCGAAATCTAATTTGAGGCGAGTGTCTCCCCACGGGAGGGTGTACTGGAGGCCGGCGAGGAGCCGGTTTCCCCGATAGTACCAGTCTTGTCCCTCGGCATCTTCGAGGTCGTACTGGTAGCCGATCCGGATCAGATGCCGGTCGTTGGCGAACCGGAAGAGGTGCGTGATGCCGACCATCCAGTTGGTCGCGCTGCGGTTCTCCTCAGGGATGGTGCCTCCGCCGATCAGGAACTGATCCGCAAAGTCTTTCCCCTGGACCCGGCCCTGCAGGGTGGTCAGGTGGCCTGAGTTCTCCACGAGCGTGCCGAAGAGGGTGGCGGTCAGGCGATTGAGGAACTGGTCGTTGCCGAGCGTCATGTCATCATAGGCAAGCTGCAGGCCGACCTGGAACGGCATGAAGGCGACGAGGCCCCGGTAGTAGCCGGACAGCGTGCCCAGGTGATCCCGCACGTTGAAGCTCGGGATGGCATTGTTGAGCGTCTGGAAAAAGGTATAGCCGGCCGTGGCCTCCCAGGGCCCGGCTCTGAGAAACGCATATTCGAGGTGTGCCGCCGCCAACTCTCCCGGCGAGTCCGACTTTCGACCGCGGAGCGCTTCCGCCGTTGGGTCGCCGCTCGGCAAGGGATTGACGGTCACGTTGCTGTCATAGAATCCGCCGAACCGGAGCTCGCCGTGGAACCGTCGCTCGCGGTCGCGGACGGTCAGGAGCGTGTCGCGCAGTCGGTCGGCCGGGCCGCTCAGCGGGGAGACTGTCCGGATCCTGGTCGCCTCCTCCAACTCGCCGGCCGCCCGCTCGGGCTCACCGAGGATCGCCAACGCCAGGCCGGTGTAGAAGCGCGTGAGTTGCTGAAGGTTGGGATCTGTCGTGGCGCCGGCGCTGAAGGCCAGGAGCGCACCTTGGTAGTCCTTGTTCCGGTAGCGGATGAAGCCCAGGTAGTAGCCGAGGCCGTCCGTTTGTGGCCGTTCTTTGAACACAAGGCTCAGAAGCGGCTCCGCCTTGTCATACCGCTCCAGGCTGAAGTAGGCGACGCCCAGGTGGAAGGCGATGGAGAGGTCGTCCGGCGCCCTGCGTCTGGCCGTTTCCAGAACCGCTGCGGCTTCGGCAAACTTCTGCTGGGCCATGAACACCAGACCGGTGTAGTAGAGGGCCTCCACATTGTCCGGGTCCATTTCCAGGGCTTCGCGGAGCCGGGCGAGCGCCTCCTCGTACTTTTTCTCCTCATAGGCCAGCACCGCATGGGCGACGAAGACGTCAGCCTCGGAAGCCTGGGCAGCCGCCACCTCCGGCAACACGATCAGCGCGACGATCCAGAGTGATGCGGCGAGCGCGAGGTTCCTGGTGTAAGCGGAAGGCAGCACGCCCTGACGTGTCACGAGTCACCCGACATGGGAGAATCTCTCTTCGCCGCCGGCCTCTCCCGGGGAGGCAAGGAGCCGGTGCGGCCCAAGCGGGAGACCGGCAGACCAGATGCAGGACGGCTTCACCATTCCCACTCGTCGTCTCGACGCGATCGCGGACGGGCTGGGGCGAAGAAGCGGACCTCGGGGCGCTTGAAGAGGCCGATCAAGGCCATGCCGGCAAGAAATCCTCCGATATGGGCGAAGAAGGCCACGCCGCCGCCCTCTCGTCCGAGGCTCATGCCTCCGCTCAGAATCTGCAAGACGAACCACAGCCCCAGAACGACGCTGGCCGGTACATAGACCATCCTGGTCAACACGCCCAATGGGATCAGCACGAGCACCCTCGCGTGGGGATAGAGCAACAGATAGGCGCCCAGGACACCCGAGATGGCCCCACTCGCGCCGACCATCGGCATTGCGGAGGACGGATCAGTCAGGGCATGGCTCAAGGCGGCGATGACGCCGCAGGTGAGGTAGAAGACGATGAACTTGACATGCCCCATCGCGTCCTCAACATTGTTCCCGAAGATCCACAGGTAGAGCATGTTGCCGATCAGGTGCATCCAGCCTCCATGCAGAAACATGCTCGTGAAGAGGGTGCCGAATCCTGCCTGGAACGCGATATCCGGAAGCTGAGTGGGGTGTCCGAACAGCACCGCCGGGATCGCACCGTAACGGTAGACAAACATCTCTCCCATCCTGTCGGGCAGCGAGGCTTGATAGAGAAAGACCAACACGCACGCGCCGATGAAGGCGATGGTGAGCAACGGGGTGAGCTCGGTGGGGTTATCGTCGTGGAGCGGAATCATGCGGCGCTACAATGCAAAATGGAAAGAGCAGATCGTGATGGGTTGAATCAGCGGGCCGTTCTCTTGCCTGTTCCCCTTTTCTTCGATTTTGCATCTTGCATTGGTAATTTTGAAATTGGCGCCAGTGGCGAGCCCGTCTTCGAGCCGAGCGGGACTGAGAATCCTGCGGCATGGGTGTGCCCACCGCCTCCATAGCCCGTCGCGATGGAGGCCACATCCGGCCCGTCGGCGCGTGACCGAAGGCTGAAATAGCGCCGCCCGTCGCGATCGTGCCAGATCAGGCAGAACGGATGGTCTCTGGAGAGTCGCTCCCCAATCTGGCTGGTGAGCACCGCGCTCTGGACAGCAGGGACCGTTTCTCCATTGAAGGAGACCAGCACCGCCTCTGCCGCCAGTTTATCCACCAGCTCGTTCTCGTACCGAAGGATCGCCCGCCCCTCCGCCTCGAGTGTCTCCTGCCGAAGTCCGTCCCACACGTGGAAATCGAACGGATAGGAGGCCAGGGCCGCGTTGATCTCGCGGCTGGCGGGCAAGGCCCAGTGCCAGAGGTCTTTGTCCTGCACGTACTGGAGCAGCCAGGGAAGGGGGCTGGTATGGGCCCACTCCCACGCCATCACGGCGCCGGACTTCTTCAGATCGAAGCGGGCGAACGGCAGGCCCACCAGGGCACGCTCTGCGGTGATGTGGTGATCGAGGACCAGCAGGCTGGCCGAGTCCTGCGCGATGGCTTCGAGGATCGCGCGGGAATAGCTGAAGTCAAGGATCATGATGCGGCGACCTGCAAGGCCGAGGGGCGGAGGCATCCCGTGCTTGACCGGGAGATAATGGGCGGCGGGAAAGCGCTTCCAGATCGCCCAGGCGGCGCCGAACCCGTCCGCGCACTCGGCATGGTACAAGACCAGATCGGGAGGAATCACGGCGTCTGTTTGGGCGTGCGCATAGCTCATACGATCGGGGGACAGCATACCACGATTGGCGCGCGGGATAACATCAGAATCCCTGGCACTCGGCGGGAGGCGAGGCGACCGCCGGACGTCACACGTCCGACCGTGACAAGTCCGGAGTCTCAGACTTGAGGCCGTTCGACCTGTGCGGTTCGACCGGGCGGCGATGCATCGGCGTTGATGCGGTCAATGAGTTGTCGGAGCCGGCCGGCGCTGCGGCGGTTGTACAGAAAGACGAGGCGTGGGAGGTCTTTCAGCTCCGGTTCGCTGAGCTCATCCGGCAGCGGCCCGCGCTGTTCGAAGGACCCATTCGCGAGGAGATCGCCGAATTCGGCGTTGATCTGCTTCAGATGGGCGTCCGACAAGGGGTGCTTGAGGCGGACCGACAGGTATCGGTCCACGAACCGAATCGAGTGATAGGTTCGATAAAAGGTTTCGATTTCCTCCACCGCGGCGTCCTCCGAGTCCACGATCCTGAAGAGGCTCAGATCCTCCGCGTTGATGAGCCCCCGTGACAGGAGCTGATCAGAAAAAAAGCTGTTCCATCGGTCCCAGTAGTCGCAGCCCGGCGCCTGGAGGCAGACGATCGGCTGGGGGTTGCTCTTCCCGGTCTGGGCGAGGGTCAAGACCTCGAACCCCTCGTCGTGGGTGCCGAACCCGCCGGGGAACATGGCCACGGCGTGGGACTCCTTCTGGAAAATCAATTTGCGGGTGAAGAAGTATTTGAAGTTGATCAGCTTGGGGTCCTCCGCGATCACCGCGTTCGGCCCCTGCTCGAAGGGCAGCATGATGTTGACCCCGAAACTGTTTTCCTTACCCGCCCCTTGCTGGCTGGCTCCCATGATCCCGTCTGCACCGCCGGTAATGACCATGTATCCACGCTCAACCACGCGCCGTGCGAACCGGAACGCAAGCTGGTAGTTGGGATCGTCGGACTGGGTCCTGGCTGAGCCGAAGATGCTGACTTTCGGCCTGTTGCGGTAGGGGCGGAACACCTTCAGGGCGTACCGAAGCTCTTTCAGCGTGCGGTTGAGGATCTTGAGGTCGAGCGTATCGAGGTGGGAGTCCTTGAGCTTGAGGACACCCACGACCATCTCCTTCAACAAGAGCCTCTGCAGGTCCTCGCCTGGCTCTTCCAACAGAGCCTGGATCTGCTCGAGAATCTCCGGGTTGGTCAACACCGGCCGACCGGGTACGGTGGGGCGTCCCACGAGTCCTTCCCTCCTGTCCTCAGGCCACCGGCATCATGTGTTTGCGCATCACATAAAAATCTTAGCAGGTCGACCACGGAAGGTCAAAGCGGCCGAACCCCTTCCGAAAGCAGGACCTGGTCACTGCTCTCCAGACTGCTTGTACGAGGTCCGGATGATCCACGAGGCGATTTGCGACTGGTCGGTTCCCGAGATCCGGGAGAACCGCAGTTCCATCCCCGGGGGGCTGGAGCGAGGGCCGTCACCGGGGGCGTCGCTGGACCGTCGTGCCGGACGGCGGCTTGAGGTCACGGTGGCCTGCGCGACGATCGGACGGCTCGAGCCGGGAAGGTAGAAGTTCAGACTCAACGCGGTCTCTGGCGGGAGCGGCGTGGGAGTCTCCACGAATGCGCCGAGATGATTCAATTGCGTAATGGTTGCGACCTGCGTCGCCTCGTCCTTTGCCTCATGGGTCTTCATCGAGGCGGTGATGCGGGACTCTCGCTGGGTGGGCGAAAAGACCAGGTCCCGCGCCGTGAGGACTCCGATGGGCCGCGTGGCTTTCGTGACCACCAGGAGCGGGACCCCCTTCGAGGCCATAATGGTCGCAGCGCTTTCGATGGATTGGTCGAACTCGATGGTTTGGACCGGCATCGACATGATCGTGCGCGCTTCCACCTCGCTGGGATGCAGTCCCTTCACCACGACCTTGTAGACGATGTCCGTGTGGGACAGGAGGCCGGTGCGGCGTTCCGTGTCCTTGACCAGCAAACAGGGGACATGCTCCTTGCGCAGGAGTCGTGCGGCCTCGAGGACCGAGAGGTCACCAGGAATCTGGACAATGCCCCGCGTCATCGCATGGACCACCAGCGGGGGATGGTCCTTGCCCAGACCGAACAGATGATCCTTGGCTTGAATCATAACAGAGCCGATATCTCCGGCGATGGCCTGCTCTGGTGTGCTGTGGGGGCTCACAAGAAGGCGATATTATAGAATTACTATACCAGATAGATGCCGTGGCTCCTAGCGAAACATCCCTTGTCAAACAGCGCCCGTCGCGATTACACTGACCCGATCATGACCGCGTGTGACCACGAATTCCGGCGTCGCGTGACACACATCCCTCCCCATGGGATGGGGCTGTCGGTGGATGTCTATTCGCCTGCCCTGTTTGAGCTCGTCGGCGCGCTCGATGGGGGCGGGCTTCCTTACGGCTACCTGGAGATCTTCCGGGCCCCTGAACCTGTCCTCTCGGCGGTACGGAAGGGCCTGCCCTCAGCGCTGTTGGAGTACCACGCTGAGGGGATCTGGGTGACCCAGCCCGGGCTCGAGGCGGACTATCCGCTCGGTGCCGAACTGGCCGAGACGGCCGCGAACCTGCGCGCACTGGGCAGTCACTGGCTGAACCACGAATGCGCGAGCAAGCAGATCGCCGGCTATTCCTTCGGGACGTACCTGCCGCCCCTGTTCACCCGCGCAAGCGCCAACCTCACGGCCGAGAACGCCACGATCGTTCAGCAGCGTCTTGATGATCTGAGCGCGAAGCCCGGCCACCCGGGGCCCCTCCTGCTGCTGGAATTGCCGCCGCTGACCTATTTTGGAGCGGGCGATCTTCCGGTGGCGGAGTTCTTTCGGCGGCTGGCCGAGAGGGCTGCCTGCGGGCTGGTGTTGGATGTGGGACATCTCTGGACGGTCTACTGCTACACCGGCGAGTGGCGGCGCCGATCGGTGGAGGCCTTTGTGGCGGAGTTTCTGGACGCCTTTCCGCTGGAGCGCGTCGTGCAAGTGCACCTGGCCGGCCTGGCCTGCCACCCCGACGATGTCTCTTCCGTGCTGCCGGACTCAAGACCGTGTCCGCGGTGGATCGATGCCCATGCGGCCCCGATCCCGGCGGTGCTGTGCGAGATGCTGGCGCAGGTGCTCTCGCACCCCGACCTGAGGTTTCTCAAGGGCGTGGCCCTGGAGGTGGACACGAAACCGGTCTCCCTGATTCTCTCAGAGTTCGAGCGGGTGCGTGCTCGATTCGGCGAGCTCGTCGAGCGCCTCTCACAGAGGGTCGCCCCTGCAAGCCTTGCACGCCCGGGCGCCTCGCCCGAGCCACGGTCGGTCGAGCGCGAGCCCAGCGCGGAGGCTCAAGGACTGCGGGAGCAGTATGAGCTGTACGCTCGCACCGTGACCGGTCGGTCATCGGCGGAGCTGCCCGCGCTGTTCCGAGGCTTCGGCACCGAATCCGAGGCGCTGAATGCGTATCGCCAGGCCTACCTGCCGCACGAGATCCTGGTCTGGGGAGGAGATCTCCGGGATATGTTTCCGGAGACCTGCCGGGAGCTGGACGCGCGCCACATCCCCCTCGGCGGATTCGTCCACTATTGGTTTCGGCAGGCGCGAGCGGTTCTGAGTCCCTACGATTTTTTCCTGCTGAAGTCGGAGCGGTTCTGTGAGTACGTGGAGGAAGTCCTGCCGAGCGCAGCCTGCACCGCCGCTCGCGAAGCCGCCGAGCTTCGGGCCGCCTATCAGGATGCATGTGTACCCGTCGTTCGTGAAGCGTGACGCGTGAGGTGTAAGGTGCTGAGACCGGAGCACACGATGGAACAATTCTTGACGTGTCACGAGTCACCGGGACCCATTGCTCAACAGAATGCAATGGGTGCCCCGCATCACGTTCCGTTCTGGCAGACGCTCCCGCAGCCCATCATCGGGCTGTCCCCGATGGACGGCGTCACGGACGCTGCGTTCAGGCTGGTGGTCGCCACCCAGGGGCCGCCGGATGTCATGTTTACGGAGTTCACCAGTGTGGGGGATCTCTGTCGCGGGCCAGACTATGTGCTGACCTCGCTCCTGTATGGCGAAGTCGAGCGGCCGGTGGTGGCGCAGCTCTACGGCAAGGACCCGGACCTCTTCTACCTGGCGGCCCATGCGGTGTGTGAGTTGGGATTTGATGGGCTGGACATCAACATGGGGTGTCCCTCTCGCAGCGTCGCCTCGTCCGGCTCCGGCGCCGGTCTGATCCGGACGCCGGCGCTCGCTCACGCCATTATGCGCGCCGCACGCCAGGGCATCCTCGATTGGGCAGCGGGCCAGACTCCTGAAGGGGCAGGCTTGCGTCCGGCGCGCGTGGACCTCATCCGGACGATGAACCTCAGGCGGAACGGGTCTTCCAGCCCACGGCGGCGGGTCATTCCCCTGTCGGTCAAAACGCGCCTTGGTTATGACTCGGTCGTCATTGAGGAGTGGGTGACCCATCTCCTGGAAGAGCGGCCGGTGGCCCTCTCGGTGCATGGTCGCACACTGCAGCAGATGTACCGGGGGGAGGCGGACTGGACGGCCATTGAGCGAGCCGCCAGGCTGGCCCGGCAGACCGACACGCTGTTGCTGGGCAATGGCGACCTGCATTCCACGCTGGATGTCGTTCACAGGCTCCGCGAGACCTCAGTGCATGGGGTGCTGGTCGGGCGCGGTGCGCTTGGCAGTCCGTGGTTCTTCCGGGGAAAGGAGACCATGCGGGCGGCCGTAATGGCGCAAGGGGGATGGTTACAACGCGGCGGCGATCTGGCTGAGGTGCTCACCCAGGAGGCCGATGACCTCTCGCGGCGCTTCAAGGTGATGCTGGAGCATGCCCGCCTCTTCGAGGCCCTGTTCGGCGTGGAACGCTTCCCGCACATGCGCAAGCATCTGGGCTGGTACTGCAAGGGATTCCGTCAGGCAGCCGCCATGCGGGCGGAGATGGTGCGAGCCTCCAGCAGCGGCGATGTGGAGCGGATCGT
>JAHRHE010000076.1 GCA_020027965.1 Nitrospirota bacterium
CGCAGCCCGCGCATGGGAGCTCGTGTTCCCCGATGCGACCGCATTCAATGGATGGGCTGAAGAGCGCTATGGCTGGATCGTGTCGGCGCTGCGCAGCACCGTGGAGCGCATGGCGCAACCCGAGACTGTCAGCGTGCACGTCTGATCAAGGAGCGGCGCGCGGCCTATGGCTGATGGGATATAGCGTATGGCCAAAGGATAACGGCGAGGGTCACCAAATACCGACAGTCGTTTGACCGTCAGCCATGGTTCGACCCATCGACAAGCTCAGGGTCCCGAGCTCAGTCGAGGGACGAGCTCACCATCCCGAGTTCCATCGAGGGATAAGCTATTCGCCATTAGCTCCCACCCTCCTGCGGCTCGTACCCCAGATTCGGCGCCAGCCATTTCTCGACCGTCTGCAGGTCCATCCCCTTGCGTCGGGCATAATCCTCCACCTGGTCCCGCTCGATCTTTCCCACGGCGAAATACTTGGCCGCCGGGTGCGCAAAGTAGAGCCCGCTCACGGAGCTGGCCGGATACATGGCGTACGTCTCCGTGAGCTGGATACCCGTCTGCTTCTCCACCTGCAGCAGATCGAACAGCAGTCGCTTCTCCGTATGATCCGGACAGGCCGGATACCCCGGGGCGGGACGGATCCCGCGGTACCGCTCGCGAATCAAGTCCTCGTGGGAAAGCCCTTCTGCCTTCCCATAGCCCCAATCTTCACGGGCTTTCTTGTGCAGGAGTTCCGCAAAGCCTTCCGCCAGACGATCAGCCAGCGCTTTGGCCATGATCGAGCTATAGTCGTCATGCTCTCGTTCGAACCGCTCGCACAGAGCCTCCAGCCCGACCCCGGAGGTTACGGCGAACGCCCCCAGATAGTCGGCCAGACCGGTGGACTTGGGCGCGATGAAATCCGACAGCGCCTGATTGTACTGCCCTTCCGGCTTCTGCGCCTGCTGGCGAAGCGTGTGGAAGGTCGTCAACACCTCCTGGCGCCGGTCGTCCGTGTACACTTCGATGTCGTCGCCGACACTCTTCGCGGGGAAGAATCCATACACGGCCCGCGCGGTTAACAGCCTCTGGCCAACGATCCGATCCAGCAGGGTCCGGGCATCCTCGAACAATTCTCTGGCCTTGCTGCCGATCGTGGCATCCTCCAGAATTTGAGGATACCGGCCACGGAGCTCCCAGGTGTGAAAGAACGGAGACCAGTCAATAAACGGCACGATCTGATCAAGCGGGAACCGGTCCAGCACGCGGATACCCATGAAGGCCGGTGTCGCGATCTCCGCTTCACGCCAGACGACGGGGGTCCTCCTCTCGCGAGCCTGCGCCAGCGTGAGCACGTGCCTGGTCATCACTCGCGCCTGGTGGGCCTTTCGGATCCCCTCTTGGTCGAGCCGATTCTTTTCGGCGAACGAGACTTGGTGCTCCGGGCTCACCAACTGGCCGACCACCCCCACTGCCCGCGAGGCATCCAGCACATGGACCACCGCCGGCTCGTAGGCCGGCGCGATCTTCACCGCCGTGTGCGCCTTGCTGGTCGTGGCGCCGCCGATCAACAGCGGAATCTGAAATCCCTCGTTGCACCCCAGCACGACCCCGACGATGTTCTTGCCGATGTCATGCACGTCCCCTTTGACCGTTGCCATCACGATCGTCCCCTGGGCCCGGCTGCTCCCGAGCGTCTGCTTTTCCGCCTCCAGGAAGGGCTGGAGATAGGCCACGGCCTTTTTCATCACGCGGGCGCTCTTGACCACCTGGGGCAGGAACATTTTCCCCGCGCCGAAGAGGTCGCCCACGACGTTCATGCCCGCCATCAAGGGTCCCTCGATCACCGGCAACGGCTTGCCGTACTTGGTCCGCGCCTCCTCCGCGTCCGTCTCGATATAGTCTACGATGCCCTTCACGAGCGCATGCGAAAGGCGTTCCTCCACCGTTCCTTGCCGCCAAGCCTCGTCCTTGACGGCCGTTTTGCCCTTCTCCTTGACCGTCTCCGCGAACGCCAGCAGCCGCTCGGTCGCGTCAGGCCGCCGGTTCAGGAGCACGTCTTCCACTAATTCAAGCAGATCTTTAGGAATCTCCTCGTACACCGCAAGCTGCCCGGCATTCACAATGCCCATGTCGAGCCCAGCCCGGATTGCGTGGTAGAGAAACGCGGAGTGCATCGCCTCGCGCACGGTATTGTTCCCACGGAAGGAAAAGGAGATATTGCTGATCCCCCCGCTCACCTTGCAAAGCGGAAGCATGGCTTTGATCCGCCGGGTGGCCTCAATGAAGTTGACGGCGTACGCATTATGCTCCTCGATCCCGGTCGCGACCGTCAGAACATTTGGATCGAAGATGATGTCCTGCGGCGGAAACCCAATCTCCTCGGTCAGAATGCGGTACGCGCGCGTGCAGATCTCCACCTTGCGTTCAATGGTATCGGCCTGACCGGCCTCGTCGAACGCCATGACCACGACGGCCGCTCCGAAGCGTCTGACCAGCTTCGCGTGCTGCTTGAAGACGGCCTCACCCTCCTTGAGGCTGGTGGAGTTGACGATGGGCTTCCCCTGGACGCATTTGAGGCCCGCCTCGATGACCGACCACTTGGAGCTGTCGATCATGATCGGCACGCGGGCGATGTCCGGCTCCGAGGCGATCAGATGGAGAAACCTCACCATCGCCTCCTTCGAGTCCAGCATGCCCTCGTCCACGTTCACGTCAATGATCTGCGCACCTCCGTCCACCTGTTGGCGCGCAACGGACAAGGCCCCCTCGTAGTCGCCACTCAAGATCAGCTTGGCAAACGCAGGGGACCCGGTCACGTTGGTGCGTTCCCCGATGTTGACGAAATTCGTCTCAGGGCGAATCGTCAGCGCTTCGAGCCCGCTGAGGCGCGTGTAGGGTTCGACCTGCGGGAAGGTGCGCGGAGGAAGGTCGCGGACCGCCTCCGCGATGGCCTTGATATGGGCCGGGGTGGTCCCACAGCAGCCGCCAATAATGTTCACCCATCCGTTCGCCGCAAACTCCCGGAGGTCCGGAGCCATGATGCCCGGCGTTTCATCGAACCCGCCGAAGGCATTCGGCAACCCGGCGTTGGGGTAGCAACTGATATACACCGGAGCGATCCGTGACAGTTCCTCGATGTACGGCCGCATCTCCTTCGCACCGAGCGCGCAGTTGATGCCTACGCTCAGGAGTTTGATGTGCGAAGTGGAGTTCCAGAACGCTTCGACGGTCTGGCCGGACAGCGTGCGCCCGCTCCGGTCCGTGACGGTTACCGAGACCATCACGGGTACACCTCGGTCCTGCTCCTCGAAATACTGATCCACGGCGAAGAGGGCCGCTTTGAGGTTCAGCGTGTCGAAGACCGTCTCAAGCAGGAGCAGATCTACGCCTCCTTCCATCAGGCCGCGAACCTGTTCGGCATAGGCCGCCACGAGTTGATCAAAGGTCACCGCCCGGAAGGCCGGGTTGTTCACATCCGGCGACATGGAGGCCGTGCGGTTGGTCGGGCCCATGGCCCCGGCCACGAAGCGCGGGCGTGTCGGGTCCTTCGCGAGCACCGCTGCGACGGCGTTGCGCGCCAGCCTGGCGCCGGCCACATTGAGGTCATACACTACCTGCTCGAGCTTGTAGTCCGCCATCGACACAGAGGTCGAGTTGAAGGTATTGGTCTCAATGATGTCGGCCCCCGCCTCCAGATATTGCCGGTGGATGGTCTCGATGATGCCCGGCTGGGTGAGGCACAGGAGATCGTTGCACCCTTTGAGATCGTGGGGGTGATGGGCAAACTGCTGCCCCCTATAGCCGGACTCGTCGAGCTTGTGGCCCTGGATCATCGTGCCCATCGCGCCATCAATAATGGCGATACGACGGCGCAGAATGTCCTCGAGCTCCGCCAACCTGTCCGTATCCTTGCTCATCACCGTCGCCCCACGCATTAGTTGGAAGCACCTACACTTATAGGAGAATTGTGATCTTCGCCACTATACTGGATCGTCCTCGGCCTCGCAAGGTATGGCCCAATGTCCGTGTTGACTTCGGGTAGGGGCGCCGTTAGGATGGGGAGACATCGTTGGGGAATGCGAGTGATTCGATACAGCAGGCTCTTCGCTCGCCGTTTCGCGTCGGTCACGCTCTTCAATTGTGCCCTCTTGTCTACCCTCTTGAGCTGCCTGGCTCCCAGCTCCGCCCTTGCCGGCGCTTATTTCGAAGACGGCTACCTGGGCCTCACGCAGGCCGAGTTGCGCGCCAAACTTGGCCAACCGCAAGCGGTTCGCGACCGGAAAGCTGCGCTCCGGGTGTTCAATTACTACTCATTCCAGGACTGGGAGAAGTACTTCAAGAAGCTGATCTCGCCGCAAAATGGGGAGGATGTTTACAACTACAAGCGGGATGAGATTACCGTGCGCTATTCCTTCGGCTACGTGCCTGATCTGAATGATCCATCGGATTATCCACCCCTCTATGTGCGGCTGGTGGACATTGAGTTCTCCCCACCCGTCCCCATTCAACAGATCCCGTCGCTGGTGCCCGAATTTCGCCCTCCGACGGAACCCGACGCGCCGGCCTTCCGATCCAATCTCTGGGTGCTCATTTTCAAAGGGCCGCCCTCACCGGACGCTCAGTTCATCATCCGTGAGAGGGGGAAGGAGCGGCTCGACTGGTCCCTGGCCTTCCAGATGTTCAGCTTGCAGGGGCTCCCGGAATTCCTGACCATCCAGGCGCCTATCGACCGCATGGAAATCAGCGCGCAGAGCGTGCAGATGGTCAAGGAACGCCAGCGCTTGACGCACGAGCCGATCCTCAACCCGTTTTCCAAGGAATTCGCCCTTCGTCCACCCCCGCCGCCACCACCGACCACAAAAATCCCAAAGCCCACGTACGCGGACTGAACAGCCCTCACGGCGCTTTGGGTCCTGCCTCCAGCTCCTGCACCTGGGCAGCCTTGCCTTGTTGAGTCTTCTCCAACTCCTTGGCCGCTCCCTTCGCCTTCGGCATCAGGCCCCCGCCGTCAGAGAAGTACATCGAGGCGGTCGTTCCGATCGCCAAGAGCACGAGGAGCCAGCGCATGAGCAGGCGGACGGCCGGGTTGCCGGTCAGCATCATAATGGCCCCCATGAGCACTGCCGCAGCAAACCCCAGGATGAGCACCCGTGACTGATGCTCACTCAGCCCGGGAATCTTGACCTCGGGCGTCGGGATCATCTCCTTCAGTCCCTCGGCCGCCTGCGTCGCTATCGTGCCGGCCCGCGCTGCCATCTGCGAGGGACCACTGCCTTCGTTCCCCTTGCCGGCACCTTCTGCCAGCGGCTCGCCTGGTTTTCCCATGACTTTCGCCCGAGCGCGATAGCGCTCAGGGATACTTTCCCACTTGTTGGTCATCACCGTGGTGCCCTTGTCATCCACATACGAGTAGAATTGATCGTCTGCTCCTGCCTCGGCCGCGCCGGTGATCCAGAGCAGTAGCAACCCGGCGATGACAAGTCCCCCTCGCCAGCTCAACTCTTCAGCCTGCCTCCTCACCCATTCCGAACGCATAACTGGCCTCCTTCTGAGGTACCTTTCCTCTAAACACCATACTCCTGTGCCCGAGCTCAGACCAGGCCTGCGCGCCGGGCTGCGATGATTACATGGGCCGTTCTCGCGGCCAGTAGGCCCAGGCCGAGAGGCCTACAACAGCCAGCGTGGCGATCAAAACCGCTTCTCGTGGCGCCTGGAGATAGACCAGGCGCTCCGCATAATGCGCGAGAAAATCTCCTGCGTAGCCGAGCGCGGGATCATGGCGCTGACGGAGCCAGACTTCCAGATAGGTCAGGGGACAAATCCAATCGAACAGTTGCAGGCAGATGCTGAACGTCAGCGCCCCCACATGAAGCCATTTCACCCACGTCACGCGCCGCCCGATCAGCGCCCCGAACATGATGAAGATGATCCACAGCAGGTGGATCACTACGACAAGATCGGCGGCCAGCTTCCAAAACATAGCAGCAGATCGTCAACCGTCGTTCGTCAATCGTCATTCGTGAACTGCCCCCCTCCCTAGCCCTCCCCCTCGCAGGGGGGCGGAAGTGGGCGTGAGTCACGCTTGACGAGCGACGGGTCAGGCGTCTTCGTGGATGATGTCCTTCGGATCGGCAAGTGACAGATACGGCTCGCCCCACTGATTGCGACTCTCGAGGCTCCAATCCTCCTTGAGCGCGATCGGCTTGAGCCTGATCCCCCAGATCCCGCCGTACACAAGATACGTCAGCCCAGCCCCCGAGTCCTCAACAAGTTGCACATAGGCCGGACACATCGGGTGCTCCAGATCATCGGTCCACCCGGTGACCCAACACCACTCGCCTTGGGCGTTGCGCTCGAAGCTCCTGACCTTCACCACCAGCTTCGCCGGTCCCGCCTCCTTGAATCGCACGAACATCGAGCTGTCACAATTGGGATTACTCTCGACTTCAACGAACATCGCCCGCGCCACCTCCTACTCCTTCTCCCCTCACCCTCCCCTCGCTCGCCTGAGGCCTGTCCCTCGACCCTGCTCGGGACGGTGAGCCTGTCGAACCGTCGAAGGCTCCCTCACAGGGCGAGGGTACTGCTCAGCGGCGTGGTCGGGGTGGGACCTATTGCGCGCATCATTCTCACCCGCCCACCCCGGGCGCGCCAAGACGCGCCCTGGCCCGCGCGAGCACACCTCTGCTCCTCCATTCTCTTAGGGCAGGTGGCCTAGCAATCTCAGTCTGCGCGCGTCATCACCCGTTGCATTGCTGAAGAGCAACGGGTACCCGGCACACTTCCACCTTCTCTCAAGGTCCGGTGGCCTGGCTGACCCCAATTGCGCGCGTCACGACCCGTTGCAACGGAAGCGCAACGGGTCCCCCGGCACTCTATCCACCTTATTCTTTCAGACGGCGGCGGCTGGGCTGGCCTTCACTGCGCGCGTCCGGCGAGCACACATCCACCGCGTAGTCCGAAACGATAGATCTTGTGTGCGCGACGCGCGAGCACAACGGCCAGCCGGGCCGGCCCGCCCATCCTTCTTGAGTGCGCGCTCTGCGAGCAGGGGCCAACCCCGACCGCCCCGCCCATCCTTCTCCCCGCCTTGACTCCCCTCTGCCCCGTTGTTTAGACTATCTCCACTCCTCCATGGCTACGCAAGCCCATACACAGACGACCCCGCTCGCTTCCGATTCCATGTCCAGCGCCGGAGGTTCGGTGGAGACCCGTGAGCCCGCGGTAACTCCGCCGCCCTCCACACCCTTCCTGTGCCGCCGCCCTGTTCGCTTAAGCCTCTACGCCTTTCTGGTGCTGGTCCTGTTGCTCATGCTCGGGTGGCGCTTCCTGCCCGGCCTCTTGGATCCCACATTCCAAAAGCACATTCAGAGCAAGCAAGTGATCGTGGGCATGTCCCGCGAGCAGGTGCTGCAAGCCTGGGGGTCGCCCTACCAGACCAATATCACCCACACGAAGGATGGGATCCGCCGAGAGGAATGGATTTACGAAGATTGGAAGGACGCCGCGAACGTGAAACACCGATACCTGTATTTTGAAGAGGGCGTCCTTGTCGGTGGCTGGTACTACTAGGCCGCTCACCCGGCCTCATCCTCTCCTTCCTCCGACCGCGTCAGCTCCCCCAGCAGCGTCTCGGCCCGTCCCAGGTCGGACTCATCCACCATCACGATCCGCGCATTGAACGGCAGGGCTATCCCGGGATACAGACTCCCGAAATGCTCGTTCTGAACGAAAAAGGCGATGTCGTTCGCGTCCAGCAAGCTCCTGATCAAGGCCAGTTCGCCTTCGTCAAACGGCTCGATGAGTTTGACCAGTGCCATATTTGAAACAACACCGGCATGAGGCAAGGGCTATCGGCTCTTAGGATGAGACGAATCGCTGACCTGCCGGTCGAGCTCCTCGAAAAATGCCCTGATGTTCCGTGCGTTCTGACCGAAATCTCCACGCCCGAGGCGCGAGGCCGACCGCGCCGTCACGACCGTCTCGTCCCCTCGCCTGGTCACGCGGATCAGCACATCGTCCACGAATCGGAACACACGGCTCGTCGCTTCCGCACGAATCTCTCCGGATTCCGCTCGATAGGACACCAGCGACCACCTGGGCAGCCGGTGGACGGCGTGGAGGGCACCGTCGAACACCCGGTCCACCTCCTGGCGATACACTCGTGGCTGGATGTCGGGATATTCAGGCGTCTGGCCCGTCTCTACGACATTGATGATCGGCCAGGCCCGGAGCATCCAGGTTGTGGCCGCGAGAAGCCCGAGACCCACAACTCCCGCCGTCAGATACTTCAATATCGTCGCCTCGCCATGGCCCCCGTGCGACGGGCAGGGCCAGGCATCATCCCGAATTCATGGCCAATGCAGGAACACCGAAACCGTCTCGAGACCAAGTCATTGATTTTTGCGGCCCGGGCGTCGTAGACTAACTAGATGGCGCCGACCAGCCGGAGCCTTCATCCGGTCCAGGCCCTGAAGGAGCCGGGTCAGTGCATGGTCAGGGGGTTTCGGTGATCTGGACGCGGCGCTCCTTGCCGGCTCCACCCGAGACCGTGAGGACCCGTTTCCATTCGCGAATTTGATAGACCGCCCACGCGTTGGGCTGGCCCTTGTAGAATGCCTCCGAATCCTCTCCGGTGGCGTTGAGGTAAATCGGCTCGGTGAAGCCCTCATCCAAAACGTAGTCCATGAGACACTCCGTCGTAAAGCCTTTGCCTCGCAGCGAGATCTCAGTCAGGAAATTCAGGATTTCATCAGACTTCCCGATTGTAATCGGATTCATCCCGGTCCCCTCCCAGGAGCTACCATTCTATCGAGCAGGACGGGGGAACACAAGGAGTGCGCCGCGGGCGGATAGCGCAGCGGATGCGTCGCGTTCCTGAACTCCACGAGGTGCAGGAGTGAAGAAATTCTCGACTGAACAGTTTCGCGAACAGTTGCTGAGCATCATGGACCGCAAGGATCACTGGGCGTGGACGCATTTCAGTGGAAGCAAGGTCACCAAGAATCAGCTTCGGATCCACTTCCGCCAGGAATACGCCGTTTATGTCCGGGATTTCCCCGTGCTGCTGGCCCGCGTTCATGGGAAAAACCCCCCGCGGGAGGTACGGGGGATTCTGGCGGCCAACATCTACGAAGAAGATACCGGCGGGCTGTCGCTCGGACGGTCCCACCCGGACCTCTTCCTAGCCATGATGATGGGCCTGGGGTTCGAGCGGACTGAATTCCGTGACGTCGAGCTTCTGTCGAGTAGCCGGGTCTACCGGGAGTGGCTGGACACAATCTCGTTGGAGCGAGACTGGGTCGTGGCCGCCGCCGTGTTGACGATTTTCGTGGAGGGCAGCATCAACGACCGCCAGGAGATCCTACATCCCTCGCAGAAGAAAACCCCCGCCGAAATCGAAGACCTGGTCAAGAAACATCCGCTAGTTCAGTACCACGGACTTTCTCCGACCTACATGGATTTGGTGCGGGCCCACCACATGGTGGAGCCGGGGCACCGCCATACCGCGTATCACATGGTCCTCACCCATGCAGTGGAACCCGAACAGCAACACGCCGTCATTGATCACCTCAAGGAAGCCCTGAAGCACTGGCTAAACTTCCGGGACGGGATCGCCCGTGCGTGTGGCCTCAGAGAAGACTGATCAGTTTCTGAGCCGAGCGAACGCTCGCGTTCCAGAGCTCTGGTGATCGGAAACCTGATCCCGAGGGCAACAGAACGCGAGTCATGCACCAAGGGTTGGAGCCTCTCGAGTAGGCGCAGCCCGCAGCCGCGCGTTCGAGAGCGACCGTTGAAAGGCCTCGTGGAGGGCCACCACCGCCGGATGATCGGGCTTCAGCACCCCGGAGTCCACCAGGACAGTAACCCGGGGGGACGGGTCGAGGCGAAGGAGGGAAGTCTGATCGAGGTCGGAGGCGCTTTCGAGGACCTTCCGGTAGGTGTTGAGCCAGGACTCCGTGATAGCCAGCAGACCCGGGTCAGTCGCCCTCATGCGGCCAAGCTTCACCTGCTGCAGAAGTTTCACGATGGGGTCTGACTGAGAAAGCGTGCTGATCGCCTCGTCGACGGTCATGAGGCTTCATTCATCATTTCACGTGTACAGGGTCGCGTCTTTCAGCTAGTTCATCGAGCAGGCACCTGGCCCGCGAGGATCGCCGCATGTGCCGCATGGCCCCGGCCCGCTCGGGGTCGCCCAGTCGGCGGTAGCACCAACCCCGAATGGAGAAAACAGCTTCTGCAATTTGGTAGCCTTGCAGGACGGACAAGATGGCACGGTCGATCCCTGTACAATCGTCTCGAAGCGATGGTTGCATTCCTGGCAGACGTATTCAAAGATAGGCATCGATTCGCCTCCCTTATTCACGGTGATGGCTGATATTATAGGTCCACGGGCCGCCTCTCGCAACGGAGGAACGCATGTTCCAGGAAGAGAAAACATTCAATCTGCGATTCAGCCTGGAGGCCAGTTTCCCGGAGGATTATGAGGGCCCCGAGGATGACTACGCGTGGCTGAAGGACTGGGACGGGCGGGTCAAACCTGAATTGTTGAAAATCATCTTTGATGCCCTACGACGCCATCCAGCGTGGGCGGTTCATGTCCGGAATAGAGGACTCTCTCCGAATGACGAGATCGAGATCGCTATGCTCAAAGATTTTACACAGGACCGTCCTGTTTTGAGTTAGCACCTCCGCACCGACCGAGCCGCCGCACGTGATGAGATTGAAGTGTAACATGAGATAGTACGCTGTAAGTTATTGGAAACACTTGACATGATCCTTAAGATCTCCCGTGTTTCAATGGGCGTTGGTCTCTACATCCATGTGCCCTTCTGCCGTACGCGTTGCCATTTCTGCGCCTTCTACCTCCAGATCCATCGTGAGGACAGAGCAGAGGCCTATTTGCAGTCGCTGGAGCGGGAGATTCACCTCCACGCGGCAAGGAACACCACGGGGAGCCGGCCGCTTGGTACCGTCTACTTGGGCGGAGGGACCCCGACCACACTGACATCCGAGCAGCTCAGCAACGTCCTGGCATGGGTCCGGAGCTACTTCGGTGTTGAGGAGGACGCCGAGCTGACGCTCGAAGCACACCCCGACACCGTCACCGGGGAGGAACTCGAGCGCCTGGCCGAGGCCGGGTTCAACCGGATCAGCTTCGGCCTTGAATCCATGGATGACGAAGAACTGCGGCGGATCGGTCGAAGCCCGGACGCGCGCAGGATTCACGTCGCCGTCCAACTGGCGCGGGAGGCTGGCTTCGTGAACCTCAACCTGGACCTGATCTACGGCTTACCGGGCCAAAGTCTCGACAGTTGGCGTTCGACTCTCGACCAGACCATTGCACTGGACCCCACGCATGTGTCCTGTTATGCCTTGACAGTGGAAGAGGGAACCCGGTTGCACGTGGACCTGGTTCGGGGCACCGCCAACGAGCCTGACCCGGTTCTCCAGAACGCCATGGAAGACGAGGCGGAAGATCGGCTGGCGAGGGGCGGCTATGAGCGGTATGAGATCTCGAACTACTGTCGTCCCGGCTTCCCGTGCCGGCATAATCTGCGGTACTGGATGAACGAGGACTACCTGGGCCTGGGACCGAGCGCGCAGTCCTACGTCAACGGCCGTCGGTTTGGAAATGTGGACGACCTGGCCGTCTATCATGATGCGCTGGAATCCGGCCGTTTACCAATCCTACAGGACGAGCAGTTGAATTCCGAGCGGCAGCGGCGGGAAGCGCTCGTGTTCGGCTTGCGCCTCACGGACGGGATGGATATCACGACGTTGGGAGCAGGCCCCCGTCCGGCGGATGTAGAGAGAGCCCTCACTCACCTGATCGACAGGGGATTGGTCGAGGAAGCAGCAGGCCGGATCAGGCTGACCGCCGTCGGTCGCCGCTTCGCGGACTCGGTAGCAGTCGAGCTGCTGTAGCCAGCGAGCCGTCACCGAGGCAGTGAGTGTAGCGCCGTGTCGGCCAGGATTGCGACCCAGGCTGCCATGTTGAGGAACAGCCGCGGGCGATCTTTGTGCCTCCATACATGAAACAGAGCCGCCGCAATGGCAAGCTGGGTGAGGAGCGAGAAGGGGCGGTGGAGGCTCGCGGAAACCAGGTGCCGCTCGCTCGCGATGGCCGCCGCTGCGGCAAGGAGGTAGCACCCCAGCGCAACCGCTTGCAGCCAGATGGCCATTGCGCCGCTTGATCGTCTGACGACATAGACCAGGGCCCACGTGAGACACACCACCACGATCAGAAGCAGCAGCGGAAATAGCGGCCACAGGACACGTGCGTTGAGTACCACCTGGGGGCTCCCCTTTTTTTCCTCTTCTCAGACCACCCTTGGCACGTTCCCCATAGCTGCAGCCTCACACACCCTCGCACCCTCACAACGGCGGCCAGACTCTAGCAGGGCGCTTGGATCGAGTCAACGGGCCGCACGAGATCGCCGGATGGGAGACACGCACTTGACAACACTCGCAGGATGGCTGTAGAAATTTAACGGATGCAGAAGGGTTGAGTTACAGGAGGGAGCGTCATGCCGGTCAACAGGGATCCGAGCAAGAAGCGTCGGAAGCCGGCCTCACCGGACGACACGTCGCCAAAGGCCGTGCCCGAGACCAGGGATTCCAGCCAGTCCCGGAAGGAACCCCTCGAGGTCGAGACGGAAAGAGACCGTGAACTGGCCCTGTCGGACGCAGAATGGAAAAACCTGTGGGACGCCACGGAGGTTATCGACATGGACAAGTGGTGACGACCTTTCAAGATTGCCTTGAGCGCTAGGCCGGAAGGAAATAGAACGCGATCGCCAGAATCAGGTACACGCCCACCAGCATGACGCCTTCCATCCAGTGAGACTCCCCGTCCATCGAGATGAACCCGACGATCAAGACCGAGACCGTCACGGCCGCGACCTCAAAGGGCGTGAAGATCAGATCCATCGGAACACCCAGCAGGTAGCTCGCGAAGACCAACACCGGCGCGACAAATAGGGCGACCTGGAGACTGGAACCGACGGCAATCCCAAAAGCCAGATCCATCTTGTTCTTCATGGCAACGAGGACCGCCGTCGAATGCTCTGCCGCGTTGCCGACGAGCGCGACGAGGATGACCCCGACGAACACTTGCGTCAGGCCGAGCCGGTCAGCAGCCGGCTGCACCGCGCCGACGAGGCACTCGCTCATGACCGCGATACCCACGGTCACAACCACCAGCAGACCAATCGCCCGGCCAAGCCCCCAGGTCTGGTGTCCGGCCTCAGAGGAGAGATCCGCCGTTCCGGTGTACAGGTGCCGGTGAGTCTTCAAGGAAAAGACCAGGCTGAACAGATAGATGGTGAAGAGCACGGCGGAAATGTCGGCGCTCAGTTCACGCTCGACGCGAAGCCCCTGCTCCGACGCTATGACGTGATACAGGGCGGGAACGACCAACCCGACCGCCGACAGGAGCAGCAGACTCGCACCCATCCCTGCCGCAGTCTGGTTGAATCGCTGGCGCTCATGTCGAAGACCTCCGGCTACCATCGCCAGGCCCAGCACGAGCAGGATATTGCCGATGATGGAGCCCGTGATGGAGGCCTTCACCATGTCGTGGAGGCCCTCGCGCAGCGCGGCGATCGCGATGATCAACTCGGCCGCATTGCCCAGCGAGGCGTTGAGGAATGCGCCAAGCCCGGTGCCGACCCGACTCGCGAGCTGTTCCGTGGCCATGCCCATCAACCTGGCAAGGGGGACAATGGCCACCGCGGAGGTGAAAAAGATCAGGCGGGGATCGGCCCCGAGCAGGACGAGCCCCAGGGCGACCGGAACAAACACGAGAAGGACATTGAGTCCGAGGGACGCTGAGAGGTATTGGATCACAGTTCACGGCTCACGGCTTCGCGTGAACCTAGCATAGACGCACGAACTTGTCGACGACCACTCGATCAGAACGCCGTGGCTTCTTTTACCCGTTCCACCTCTGCCACGAACGGACGCTACATCGTCTGCTCAGCGAGTACTCATCGGTTCATTTTCGCGACTACATGGCCCTGCAACTTGACGCCATGAGCGGCACCACGGCCTACATGGATCGAATGGGGGACGCCCACGGTGACCTGGTGAAGAGCGGAAGGATCGTGCAAGGGTACTCGGTCAGTGGCCCGCTCGACTCCGATTCGACCGCGGCCGTCGACCGGGATCTGGCTGACGGCGTCTGGCGTTCGCAGTTTCACGATGGATTGTCGTCAGACCGCCGGTTTCAACGCGGCCTCTTTGACCTCTCACACGCCATGCGAATCGGTGACACGTTGGTGCCTGGCCCGTCCGCCCTGCTGCGCCTGGTGGAAGCGGCGCGCAAGGCGCAGGCCTGGTCTGTACAAAACGTTCGGCAACTTGGCCACGGGCGGCTGTCGCTTGAAGAAGGATACGCGTACGAATACGGGCTCGCGCTGGTCAAGACCGCCGCGGCCCTGCTCTATACGGTTCGCTTGTGCCGCCAGCACGCCTTCGAGGCCGTGACGGATTCCAGGATCCACTTCGAGCTGCTCCAGCGAACCCTGGCGCGAGATGCGTTGCCGCTCACCAACCGGCTGATTGAACGGGAAGGCTATTGATAAATTGAGAGTCTGGTCTCCGAGGGCAGGCCGGGGCTTGGCACGGGCAGGGCGGATTGTTAGAATATCGCACCATGCCTCATCTCCCAGGTGTCCTCGAAATTCCGGTCACCGTCGACGAGGAGACCATAGGCACAGGCGATGGGCTCGAGGCTCGGGTGACCGTCTACAACTGCAACTGCCACACCTACCAGCAGGTGATCAGACTGTTCTGCGAAGCCATTCCAGGGATGAACTCGGAGCGGGCGTTCGAACTTGCCTGGCGGATCGATCACGAAGGAAGCGCGGTCGTGTATAAGGGTGAGTGGAAGACCTCAGAAGGGATCGCCAAACACCTCTCCGCAGGCGGACTGCGGGTCTCGGTTCAGTAACCCCCCTCCCGCTCTCCCGAGGGAGCCGGTGTCTCTTCCCCGGCATCTGACGGCTAGGTTTCTAGGCTGAGGAGCGCTTACCGGCGAGAGGCTTTTCGCGTGGATTTTCTCGCAGTGACGCGCCTGGCCGCAACACGCCGCCTGGCAACGCGCCGAGAGGTGCGGATAAAACGTCGCTGGACGCGCTTGCGTGTCGCGCGTTTCCCAACTTTCTGGTGGGCGGTCGGCCATTGCGGGAGACGCCCTGTCTTGCTCAGGGCCTCCCCCGTGAAGACCCGGACCTGGTACAACTCAAACAGCCGGTTAATGGCCTTGGGGTCTCCCTTTCTGGCAAGGTTTAGGAGTCGCCTCCGCAGGTTCATTTCCTCTTCTTCAGTGTGGGAAGCGGCGCGTCGCTCCATTTTGCTGCCCTTTCTCCATCCGGCCGTCGTCAAGATGGGCTCTCTCCGGAGCCAAATTTAAATCCTAATTATATACCCGAAGTGGCCCGTATGCCAGCAATTTCGCGCTAAGTGCTCAAATTTCTTGGCTTCTGGGGCAGATGAAAGTATTCCCTGGGCGGCAGTGGACATAACTTATTGAAAATATGGAATGTTTGTAGATAACAGGGGAAAGTCCAACGGGATGGACCAGGCACCGGGGTGGCTAATATTTCCGGCCGGTGTTTACCCATCACCGCCTATCACCGTATAATCGGGTCACGATGGCCCGAACCCCTATCCAAGAGTCCCCTTTGGCAAAGACGCTCACGACGTATACCCGCGCCGCCGCGCCCGAACTCTGCGAGTCGCGGAACGGTGCAGAAGTCGTGTGCTACGCGTGCGGACACCGTTGCCTGATCCGGGACGGTC
>JAHRHE010000175.1 GCA_020027965.1 Nitrospirota bacterium
GTGCTGCGCAGCGCCGACACGATCCAGCCATAGCGCTCTTCAGCCCATCCATTGAATGCGGTCGCATCGGGGAACACGAGCTCCCATGCGCGGGCTGCGTCCAGGAGCAGGAGTTGGTGGGGCCGGTTTTCACCGGGGAAATAGACGACGAGCACGGCCGAATTGCCGATCAAGCTCACGTCCGTGAAGATGTGGATCATCGAGGATGCCGGCAGATCCACGGACCGCGTGGCCGCTTCGACGAGGGGACTGTAGACCCGATGCAGAAACTTCGAGATCGCTTCATAGGGCGCCTTGGTCTCGTGCAAGCGGGAGTTTGGCGTCTCGCCGAACAGATTGGCCGTCAGGTATTCGGCCGCTTCCCAGGTCGGCATCGCGCCTGTTGCCACGAGCGATTCGCAGACATACCCAATCCAATTACGACTCACGGCTGACGTACTCATCACACACACCTCCTCTGGACACTCCGCCTTCTCGTTGACGTTGGAATGGACTCTAGACCGGATTCAGTGCCTGGCAGGTTAACCCTGAGGACTCACCGGCATGAATGACCCTCAGTATAGCGGAGACCCCACCGAACTGTCAAACCCAAGGCAGCCTACTCACTCTGGCCACATGTGGCAGTCTTCTAACTGAACCTGGTAGGAAAGGAGCACGCCATGCTGACTGTCTTGCAATGGCTGTTCAATCGGGTCGCCCGGCTTTGGCGCTGGCTCTGGGAGTGGCTGAGGGGCCGCTCAGTCCGGGCAGGGATGTTTCGCCGCAGCCCAGCCGCGGCGGCGCCACGGCCGGGATACCGGCCGCCCAAGCCCCGGTGGGTCAGAACGGAAATTATCTGGCTGCGAGCGCGGATGCCCGAGGCGGGCTGTCGGACAATCGCCCATCACTTCAACCGCCGCTTCAGCGCCTGCCGACACATGACCGTCGGCAAGACCTATGTCGCGGACACCGTCCGTCGACACCAGCACCTCCTCCTGGAGGCCTGTCGCAAGCTGAAACACCGGATCCCGCGGCCCCTGCCCCGCAATCTCATCTAGGGCTGTGATCTGATGGTGAAGACGGATCAGCAGGGTCGTGCCCATCTGGTGCTGGCTATCTTGGATCATGCCAGTCGCGCCTGCCTACGCTTGCAGCGGCTGCACAACAAGTCGGCCCTCACCCTGCTCCGGCACCTGGTCGAGACGTGTCGGCGGTACAAGGTGCCAAGATGGCTGCGGACCGATAACGAAGCGATCTTCGCGTCGCGGCGATTTCGCCTGGCACTACGACTTCTGGGGATCTGCCCGCAACGCACGGATCCCGGCTGTCCGTGGCAGAACGGGCGGGTCGAGCGGTTTTTCGGCACCGTCAAGGCTGCACTGGGACCGGACGCGGTGGTGAATGCGGAAGACTTGGATGGCCGGTTGGCTCAGGTTCGCTGGTGGTACAACTATGCTCGCCCGCATGATCACCTTCGCGGTCGAACCCCCGCCGAGGTCTGGGCCGGAGTGGATATCTTTGCGCCGCCCTGGTTGCGCCCCGCTCGGTTCTCTCAACGACTCGCCTGGGTCAGTGGAGACCCCGGCTAACCAGTTCGCGATGGAGGGAGCGTAAGGTGCACGAGGCGGGTACGGGACCTGTCCGCTCCATGGAGGAAAACAACTGACCAAATCAGGAACAAGGAGGGGAAATTGGTCGGCTAGCTGATGCAAGGAGGCCTAGAGGGGAACGGCCGGGCCTTCAGGAGAGCTGAAAGAGAGGGAAAGAAGCGCGATGACCCACAGTCCGAACGACACCACCCGCCTCACGGACAGGCGGACGGGACACCGAGTGGATGACGACTCAACGGATCATGGACGCCGCCTGTGGTGCTGTTTATATTTATACTGAGCCCAGTGTCTCGGACAACCTGTTCGACCATGTCCGCGGTCTGATCAGAAACCGGCAGATTCGTGCTTGGCCCACCAGGCACATCGTTTTCAAAAGTGATCTCCGGGCCTCCGGGGCCAGCTGGAAATGGGTTAATCAATCTGTCCAACCCCATGATATCGAGCCAATTCACAGGATCACTGAGCACGTATTCGTAGAGATTCATGTCTCCGCTGACAAACCGCAGCGGGTCCTTCACCAAAATGAAAGATGGGGTCAGGTCTTGCCTCTTGCGGTCTCTCGGTTGGCTAACCGACTCACCGTTGAGTAGTGCAGGCCCACCGCGTCCGCGACCTCCTTCTGGCTGTACCCGTGCCGCTCCACGGCCCGGACAATCAGCGCATCCCGCCTGGCTCGGCTGAGCTCGCCCGCAAATAACGTCCGTAACGTCGGCCGCCCCAGATAGCGTTGCCGACGGGGAATCTCCTTCACCGCCTCCGCTCCTCTCAGATGTCCCCGGAGTTGCTCGACAAACGCTGGCTCCCCCAACACCGCCTGGGCGTGGACGTCCTGCCAGATCGATGGCTGCCCCACGCCGTCTCGGACAAAGTCGCGGTAGTGTCGCGTCGCGGTGGCTCGCTGGCGCGCAAACTGACTCCAGATCCATTCCACGGTCAACCACGGGGGAGCGTCGGCCATCCCGGCGGTGGCCCGGTAACTACTCCATCTCCACTGCTCGGCCCGCTGGACCGCGTGAGCCCGGACTGGATTGAGCACCACGTAGCGACAGACTTCCAGCAGGTGGCTGTCGCGCTGAATGAGCACGGCCTGGTAGCGGCCCTGAAACACATGGCCGACGCTTCGGTGGCGGCGATTGTACGTTTGCGTGTAGATCCCGTTGAGCTGGCGCATGCCCTGGGCCAGGTTACCATCCGGAGTCTCAAGGAGCAGGTGGTAGTGGTTGTCCATCAAGCAGTAGGCGTGGCACCGCCACTGCGCCCGCTGGACGACCTTCCCCAGGGTGGCGAGGAACCCGTGCCGGTCCGTATCATCGTGGAAGATGTCGGCGCGGGCGTTGCCCCGGGAGGTCACGTGGTAGAGCGCCCCGTCGAACTCGACGCGCAGCGGGCGGGCCATGGGGAGAGACCCTAGCACAACTCAGTCGAGAGGTCAAGATCCAAGACCTGACCCTGTCGGTAGACCCTGCAGGAGTACTACGGGAACCCGGGCTAGGGACGAACGGGGGCTGGAGCTACCACAGTCGAGGAAGCCACGTCCGGGGAGGTGCGGCCTCTGGCGGGAAACCCGGCCGGATAAGCGTACGGATGAAGCCGAGCCGAGGCGGATTCGCTCAGGAAATTGGCCGCCGCCGCGGTTCCCGCACGACAGAAGAGGTTAAGCGAGGCGAATGAAGGTCCGGGAACCACTCAGAAGACGCTCAGCGGACAGGCGGACGGGACACCAAGGCGAAGCGGCAGGTGGTGGGAGCCTAAGAAGTGGGAGGCAAGAGCAGCGGACAGGCGGACGGGACACTCAGCGGACCGGCAGATGGGACAACTACTACCCTACCACTGATAGCTTTTGATATCCTTGCGACTGTTTCTCATTCATGCCTTCCTGTCTCTCCTCTCAGCGACCCGTTGTGCGTTGACTTTGGGTAATACGATGAGGTCGGGGCACCTGGCAAAGAAGCGTATCCTGAAGGGTTTCCGATGATATCTTGCTGTGAGATTGCTCTAGTGTTCGAATAATTGCAGTCGCAACAGGCTTCATCCGAGCATCAGTTTCCATTGCTTCGCGAAGTTCATCGATCGCATCTTCGAGGTAGATCCGACTTGGAAGCTTCTCAGCGGCTATCCTCCCTTGGTCGTATGCAGTTTGTGCCTCACCACCACGTCCAGCCGCTAACAGAAAAAGCCCTTTCTGGAAGTAAATAGGCGCTTCTGTCTTCCTATCTCCATACGCCAATGCTCGCTCGTTGGCCTCGAGTGCCTTCTCCAGTTTTCCGTTCTCATAAAATGCGTTGGCAAGATGGATATAGAGCCACGGGTCCCTAGAACCGTGCTGCGCAGCGTGGTCAAGATCAGCCAATGCTGCATCAATATCACCCATCCCCAGGTACCCCCCGCCCCGAAGGCTGCGCGCATAAAGGTCATCAGGGTTACGGCTCACAACGCGGCTGAAGTCCTGTATGCTTTTCTTAAAATCTCCCAGACAGTCATAGACCCACCCACGGTCCAAGAGACTGTCATAGTGATCGCTATTGCGTTCCAGAACTGCAGAAAAATCTTGAATCGCTTCTTCGTAACGGGCGAGCCGCATGAAGGCTCTTCCTCTCAACCAATAGATCCTCACTGAATATCGACCTATCGCGCTCCCCCCCAACTCGATCGCTCGCGTTAGGTCCTGAACCGCTTTCCCTGGTTCATTAAGGTTCAAATAGGCGGCGCCACGCGCTTGATACAATTGCCAAGCTATCGGATTGGGACTGATCTCTAGCCCACGATTGAGGTCTTCAATCGATTCACGCGCCTGTCCGCCGCGCTCGTGGATATCTGCCCGCAGCCAGTAGGCATGTGCATCGGTAGGACGTAGCTTAATCGCACGGCTGAGGTCGCGCAGCGCTTGCTCGTCTCGTTTCAGCTCATAATAGCAGGTCCCCCTATAGAGAAAAAGGTCCGGCGTCTTGACACCTTTCGCAGACGCCTCATCGAATGCGTGAATCGCCGATTCATATTTCTTGTCTTTGAGATAGGTCATTCCCTGTTGAAAATAGGTGTCGCCCTCGGAAGCAGTTTCCGAAACGCGTGTTGGCATTAGTCGGACTGTCCACCAGGGCGGATCTCCCAAATCAGAACTTGTGGCTGGCTGAATAGTCAGTACAAGGCCCAACATTAACAATGAAATCCGCATAGCAGCTCTCCGTGATCGACAGTCACTTCTTCTGCAAATTCACAACAGCTACGGCAACAAGTCTATCGGATCGGGCAAGAACAGTTGCGGCACAATTCAGGAGGAAGATTTGGCAATTGGACCCCCGGCAGAGCGGGCGCGATGACCACACGCTTTATATTCACTTCGCCTCTATTGTGCCGATCATGGTAATTTGTAGAAATGGCCGGCGAATCTGTTACGGGCTGAACGTCAATCACCTGTCCAGTCATGCTGTCGGTGATCACGTC
>JAHRHE010000077.1 GCA_020027965.1 Nitrospirota bacterium
CGCCAGCGCCCGATTTGAACTGTTTGCCCTGTTACGACACCAGGGGGACACCGCCGAGCGAAGGAAAGAAGCGTTTGTCTGGTTGGCGAAGGCTGCGGACCATGACCACCCCCAGGCGCAATTCGAATTAGGTCGGTATTATTGGAACGGCAAGGAAAGTGGCGGCATCTACGAAGACACCGTGGCCAGGGATCGGGAAAAGGCCAGAGAGTGGTGGGAGCGCGCGGCCACGCGAGGGAACGCCGCAGCGATGAAGGAACTCGCGTGGCGGTATGAAAAGGGTGCCGATGGGTTTCCAGTCAATCCCCGGAGAGCCGGCGAGCTGTGGGGGGCGATTGCCCAGAGCATGGATCAGGGGCTGGAAGGAGTTGCGGACGATCGGCAGACGGCGACAGAGTATCGCCAACGGGCAGCGGCCAGCACGGCCTTGCAACGCGATGCGGAACGTGGGGTGCCGGAAGCACAGATCGAGTTGGGCAACAGGCTCATCGATGCAGAGAGTCCGAACCGAGAGGACAAAGCGCAGGGCCTCACCTTGCTTGAGCGGGCGGCGGAACAGGGAGACGTGGAAACCCAGTACAACCTCGGAAGCATGTATATGTTTGGGCGAAACGGTGTCCAAAAGGATCTCGAAAGAGGTCGGAAGTGGTGGGATCGGGCGGTGGAGAAGCACCATGTGCGTGCGTTGGAGTACGTGGCCGATGCGCATGTCACAGGGCAGTATGGGTATCCGGTGGATTTCCTGAAAGCCAAAGCCCAGTTCGAGGTCTTGGTGGCCGCCTACCGGGACGGCCGCTACGGAGTGGCCCCGGATCCGCGTAAGGCGCAGTATTGGGAATCCGCGCTTGAGGACGTCAACAGGCGCATGGGCCGCGTAGGCGGGACATATCAGCCGATGGAGGATTTGCGCGCGAAAGCGCAGGCTGGTGATGGAGAAGCGCAGTATCAGCTTGGCAAGCAGTTACTCGAGTCCTACTCGATGGAAGCGCACAGGGAAGCCGTCGAATGGTGGAATAAGGCCGCATCGCATGGCCATCATGAAGCCCAGTTTGAGTTGGTGAAATATTACGAACGTGGAACCAGCTTTGTGCCACAGGACCATCGCCGGGTCGTGGAGTTACTCGAGCAGGCGACCGAAGGCAAGCACCCGAAAGCCATGCTCGCCTTGGCCCTGGCGTATGAAAAAGGTCGGTATGGGTTGCCGCAGGATCTTCCCAAGGCAAAGGCCCTGTATGAAGAGATCCTCCTGGCGGGGGAAACGAACCGCTATGGCTGGAATGCTGAAGAACGATTTCTCAACATGCCCCGCGCGCGGCTGAAGTACCTGACCCGGATGGTCGAGTCGCAGAGTGGTTCGGAATGAAGGAATGCGGCCGCCGCCTTCAAAAGCAAAATCACTCAGCCGCCAATCAAATCTTCCTCGCTGACCCAAACGAGGGGGCCTCGAAAACTGAGAGCAGCGTCGCTGTAGCGAACGGCTGCACGCTCGCTGTCTCGCGGCTCATTGGAGTCTGGCCCCAATTCTCCCTTCATTTCTGTAATCTGCGAGTCTTTTCCAGCCCCTTCGCCTCCCCAGCCGCGCACCCCCCTCGCTCTGCCCTGACTGTGACTATGGGAGTTTCGGGCAGGCATCATCCTTTCCGTTCAGCCAATTGCGGACCGCATCAGCGGTATCTCCATGGCCCAACGTCGGGCGGTAGAGATTGACCTGGAAGCTGTTTGCCGACACCGCTTTAATATCGGCGACCATGAGATAGTACCCCCCGGGGGGAGGATCGGCCCCAACGCCTCGCGGGTTATGCATGACCTGCATCGTGAACTCGGCCCGGTTCGCCTCCGGTGTCTGGACGGTGGCACGATAGGTGGACTGGCTGTGTTCCTGATATATCCCTTTCATCATGGAACGCTTAACCACTTTGTTGAGACACGCGTCCGTCTTTGCGCTCAGGTGCTTCACGGCTTGCTGGAAACCCTTGTTGACGCCGAAGCTCTCCGCCTTCGCGCTAAACGCCCCGTTTGCAACTGCAGCCCGAAATGCCTCACGCGTCTGCGGCATTGGCACGCAGGCCGTCAGGAACAACCCCGCACTGACAGCAACAAGCCACCGTGCATGCATATTCCCCTCCTCATGCTCTGATGAGCGAGTCTGCCCTCTGGAATCGTTATCGGGCAAAGGAGTGGGAATCTTAAGCGGTTTCGCAAAACCCAGCGGTAACCCGCGCGCCACCCCTCGCTCTCAAAAAGACTCCCGGCCCCCTATTGTCGACCCCCGTCCTTACTCATGTTTTACTCATTCGGCCTGATTTCCGCATGGTGACCTTACTCGCTACGCGTTACAGTTATCCTGTAATGACTAGAAGTCCCTATCTGCAGCGCTGCTGATCTGACGCTCAACACAGAGAGCCAGATACGCACAAGAAAGGGACGTACCTGTTCTTCGGACTCACCCGCGTGGCTGGGCACCGCGATCACGGGAATCATTCCGAGTACGGTGGCGGCCTGGCACTTCCGAGCGCCCGACATGGTCTCCCGTCATTCTTGATCAGAGCGACGGTCGAGGTCACCTAGCAGGCAGTGACGGAGGCGGGTAAATACTCGGTCGAGGTGATCGCCCGTTGTCACACCGATCGTGAGGGCATTTCCCCGGCATTGCTCTCAACAGGAGAGTCGGACAGCGAGCGTTTTGTAATCAGCGCGGGGAAGGCACCACGCAACAAACTGGGAAAGGAGCCGCACCATGAAGATCGGGTATCATCTGATGACAGCGATGTGCCTCGTGACCTTCGGGACCTCCGTGGCGCTTGCAGAACCAGCGTCCAAGTTCTCAGCTCAAGCTAGTACGCTTCAATTAGTTCCACCCTCCAGCAGCCTGAATTGGACCACGGTGCTCCGCACCACCATCAAAACCCCAAACAAGAAAGACCTGCTGGTCGGTTTGTCATTTGAAACCGGCATCTACACACAGACCGAGGTGAAGAGCAAGGGCGGGAACACCGATACCGCGAGCTCGGGCGCCAGCTTGCAGGCACGGATCCTGGTGGACGGGCTAGTGTACGGGGCCTATCCCAGGTGGGTCGTCTACGACTCCCGAAGTCAGGCCCTGAGCGCCACGCTTGGCGGGGTGATCCAAAGCTGCCGAGACTCGAACTCGGATGGCGTCATTACTGTGGGGGACGAATGCGTGGTGACCGATGAGGTCATCAATCTCATCCTAAAGACCATGGCCGCGCATCACTACAACTTTCTTGTCGCGAACCTGGTGTCCGGCGTTCACTTGATCGACGTCCAGGTGAAGATTGAGTCAGTAACGCAAGCTGGCGCAGGCTCGGCAAGCGCCACGGCGACAGTCGGACAAGGCACCTTGACGGTCGAGGAAGTCAGGGCCACAAATTTACCGAATGGTATCGAGTTCCTCCAATAACTTGGCAAGCGACAACGCGAGCAGCCCTGATCTCAGGCAGCCATCCATACCTGGTCAGGGCTGCTTCCTTCCAGAACGTTCCGTCTTGAACAGGTACTCACTCCTGGATGAGGAACACCGCCGCGTGCCTCGCCTCGCTCCAAAGTAGCTCAAAGCTCATTGCCTGCCCTTAGGCCTCAACTGTGCTGGGAGTCGGCGCGGTGTGAAGCCCCACGGCTGGATCTGCACGACCGGGCTCGAGGCCTGGAAGGACCTCAGTCTGCGGGGTGACAGCAGGCACTCATTGGAGTAGACTGAAGCCGCACACCTGGAGGGACCGCCATGGCAGACAGACAATATCGCCAGCGAGGGTATCGGGAATCGGCGAAACAGGAGAAAGGAAAGCCCGAGCCACCTGCCCTGTCGCGCACGGCCGGGATGCTTCAAAGTCGAACCGTCTTCCGCTGCGCGGACTGCGGCACGCTTCTCCCGTCATTGACCGATGGGCTCGGCCAGTGTCCCAAGTGCAGAGCAGAGCTGCATTCCTGCCAGCAGTGCGCCCACTTCGATCCAGGCCAGCGGTTTGAGTGCGCCCAGTCTGTGCCGGAGCGCATCACCGACAAGCGCGCTCGCAACGGGTGCACCTTCTTTTCGCTGCGCGTAACCGTGGAGCGCGAAACGTCGTCGGGATCAGGGCACCCTGATGATGCTCGGCGCGCGTTCCATAATCTCTTCAAGAAGTAGCGTGCCGGGGCGACCGCCCCGCCGCCGCTCCGCTCCCGCCGGCCGGAAGCGTTCGCCCCCTAGGCCGGCGACCCTCAATCCATGTGTCGGTTTTTTCGCGGCCGCCTCACGTTGACCCCAGGCCCCAGCCCCCAGCAGTGGGAAATCGCTAAACTGGCGGCGTCAATGGGCAGTCAACTGCTTTTTGGCTTGGCCGAACAAGGGCCGCAGGTCATCCAGAATCTTGTCGGAGTTCTGGATGAACTGGCTGATGGCGTCGGCCACGACCGCGGCGTCTCCCCCTTTCCCGGCCACCTGCTTCATGACCCCTTCCAGCAGCGGCTTGAAGGTCTGCCAGATGGCATCGACTAGGCCGAGTTTGTCGTCGTCGTCCCAATCCGGGATTGGTGACGGCCCCACCGTGATCACAATGGGCTTCCCGGTCTGGATTGCGTTGATCTCGTCGAGGAAGGCCTGATTCACGGCCTGGATCGAGCTGAACAGAGCATGCAGGCCGTGCACGATCTTGTTGGCCAGGTCCTTATCGGACACGCGCTGGCTGACAATGATGCCGGCAGTGTGTACGATGCCGGCCAGTGCGGCGAACGCCTGTGTCCATCGGATCCAGGTGTCGGTGGGGGAGGGTTGCTTGGGCGTTGGAGTGGGGGTAGGGGTCGCCGCGGCCACATAGGCCCGAACCGGGGTTGGATTCTTGAGCCAGTTCTGTTGGGCTGCTGTGATCATCTTGCACCTCCTGCTCTGTTCTTGGGCAATTTCCCGTCGCCGCCCCAATCGGACGGCAGCTTGGCACCCATTTCCTTGAAGAGCGTGGTGGCGGCCGTAGCCAGCGCCTGATCCACGAGGTCGTTGCTCCATTGGGTAGGCTCTCCATCTTTTCCCGGCGACTCATAGGACTTGGTCTCGGTCATCGCCTGGGTGAGTTGCTGCAAGGCCTTCGTCAAAGGGGCAGCCACGGACTGAAACGCTTGGACGGTCGTGGTGGAGAGCGTCTGTTCCGCCGAGACCACGGCGGTATGGAGTTGACCCAGCGGAAGATCCTTGTCGGCAATGGTGCCCAGCAGCTGGGCAAGCGACTGGGCCAGCGGCGAGGTGTCCTTGTTGGCGAGGTCTTTCATCGCCTGGACCGCCGTGGCGGCGTTCGCTTTCATGTTCATCAGGCCCTGCGCATCGACGCATTGCATCTCCTGCAGCAGGGCGCTCAAGGGGTCAAAGATCGAGTCAATCACGCCGAGGACGTGCGCGGCCTTGGAGACGGACGGCAGCGCCTTCTGGGAGATGAGATCGCTGTGGCTAGAGATCTGGCCTAGCGCGGCAGCATAGGCGGACAGCGAATCGGTCATGGTGTCCAGCGACCCGGAAAGGCGCGCAGTGCTGTCATCGATGGTCTTCAATCGCCCCGAAAGATCTGAGGCGCTCGTGTTGATGCGGTTCTGGATATCGGCAAGCCCGCTGCTGTAGGCGTTATTGAGATCGACGTTCGCCTGCTTACCCAATTCCACGGTGTTGACGAGGTGGAGGACTGCGTCGGACCACGACTGGAGGCGGGAGATGGTGTCGGTGATCATTTGTGGATTCGGAGCGGATTGGAACACCGGGTTGGCCGCCTGTTCCACCTGCGCGACCGCCTGCTTCAGCCCGTCCACCGCAGCGGTGACCTGCGACGCGTTACCGGCCTGCTCCGTGATCATCTGGCGGAACGGGTCAATCACCTTGTTGAAGATGCCGAAGCGCTCGATGGAGCCGAGCAGGTCGCTGATGCTCTGGAGAATTGCCGCGAGGTCACTGACCTGCTCGCCGAAGGTACCCGGCAAGGTCAGCGAGGTGTCGAACTGCGGCATCATCGTGCCCAGGGTCGACACCGACTGCTGCAACTGCTGGAGCGAGGCGACCGTCTGTGTGATCTCGTTCGTCAGGTCCGAGACGGGTTGCCACTCCGGTCCCAAGGCCGGCGCCTGGGCGGGGGTCGAATCGCGCACCGCGAAGGCGGTCGACCGCGCCGCAGCCAGTGCCGGCGCGCGCATGCGGTCGAGCCCAGCGAAGCCGGCCCGGAGCCGCAGCGTGCGGGTGGCGCGCACGACTGATCCGGCTTGCATGGCGCGCTGCGTACCGGTTTGCAGGTCAGGCAACTCCCAATCCGGGATCTCGGCCGGCTTGTTGGGGTCGATGGGTGTGCCGGCAATGGCGCTCACGAGTGTGATCATACCGTCCTGCAGCGCGGCGGACTTGTTGGTGCGGTAGTCCCCGAGTGCCGTGCCGAGCCCGGACCAGAGCGTGCTCATGTTGGCGCCTTGCTGGCTGCCGACGGAGGACTGCTGGGCGCTGATGTCATTCTGGTCCACGTTGGCCTGCACCATCTCCGCCACCTGCTTGAGGCCAAGCTTTGCAAGCAGTGCGTCTTCAGCGCCCTTAATCAAGGTCTCCAGGCCTGTCACCTTGAGGACCTCATCGGTGGCCGGCTTGAGGGTGTGATCCACAAGCCATTGGACGGCCTCCAGCAGCCACTTCAGCGGCTTGAGCACGTCCAGCACGCGATCGAACGCGTCGGAGATCGGCTGCAGGAGAGAGACTGCGCCCCTGACGGCGTCCACGGCGCCCCGTACGTGGTCGCCGATCGCGTCACTGGCTTTTTTCAGATCAGTGGCCAGATAGGACACGCCTGTCTCCACATCGGCCAGTCCCTTGGCCATGGGGCCTGCCACCTTCACGACACCCGCCTTCACCTGGTTCAGGCGATCGAGCAGATCGTTGAGTTTCTGCTCTGGTCCGTCTGGTCCGGTCCCCTCCAGGACCTTCACCAACGGATCCGCGATCTCGGCCAGGTAATTCAAAATTTGAATCGTGTTGATGTAGTTTGGTAGCTGTTCGCCCGCCGCCAGAACTACCTTCTGCACGTCGACCAGTCCAGTTTGGATGTCATCCAGCACTTTCTTGACGGGGTCCACCACGTCCTGCTTGACCTGTTGGAAAACCTGCTTTACATCTCCGAGCGCCGTGTTTACCGTTCCTAAGGGTTCCTCAAAGCCGTCGGCGATCTCTCCCACGACCGGGAAGGGCGACAGCAGCGGCAGGACACCTTCCACCAGCTGAACGACTTCTTCTAGATCGTCAAACACGGTGATGATGGCGCCCGTTGCATCCAGGACCTCCTCAATAATCCGAACGACATCCGCCGCGGTGGTGAGCGGCGGGGCGAGTAGCGCGATCTTCGACGTGCTTTGTTGCAAACTCGTCAAGACATCGCTGAACGGGTCACTTTGTGTAAGCGTGACTGATGTTGCGCGCATGGATTCCCTCGACCGGAAAAGGTGTCAGCCTGAGCTAGCCCGATGCTCGTCGACACCATCAAAAGGGGACATTAGGCCTGTGGAGGCGTCCGATGGCCAACTGACACGGCGCTGGCGGAAACAGACGTGGCGGGTCAAGGAACGGGAGTGTGCTTGAGAGCCGTGCGGAGAAGAAAGGATCCTGGCAGCTACCCCATGACGGCCTCACCGGCGGTGCGATGCGAGAATCTGATCGAACTTACCGAGAGTGTGGCATGATGAACCCAGTGCGTTGCGGTGTCAAGAGCAATGTTCTAGGTAATTCCTGCAAATGGGTCCATTGCTGTAATCTGCGAGTCTTTTCCAGCCCCTCCGCCGCCCCCTGCCTCTCCGGATCACCCTGCCTACGGAAGCACACAGTTAAAATAACTCAATAGTCAGACCTGAGCGTCACTCTTGATCCGCTCAGGAGGTGCAAGGTCAAGCAATGACCCCCATCCTGACCTCCATCGGGTTGCGTGGGTTGGCCGTCGCCATCGGCCGGCCGTCAGGATTCTTTGGCGGCACATTCGCTAAAGGCCTAATCAGTTATTTCCATGCGTGGATTCCAGACGATCTCCCACAAATGACCATCAGGGTCCTGGAAATAACCGGCGTAGCCTCCCCAAAATGTATTGTCGGCAGCTTTGATGATCTTTGCACCTGCTCGTTTCGCCTGCTCCATCACCACGTCAACTTCTTCTTTGCTGCCGACATTATGACCGATGGTAAACTCGGTCGGGCTATGAGGGGTTTTGGAGAGGTTCGCGTCATGAGCAATATTCTCGCGAGGCCAAATGGCAAGCATCAGTCCTGGCTGTAAATCAAAAAAGGCGACGGCGCCATGCTCAAATTCTGTGCCAACAATCCCTTCCGTCGGAAATCCTAGCCCATCGCGATAAAACCGAAGCGATTTGTCCAAGTCGTCTACGCCCAATGTAATGACCGTAATTCGTGGTTTCATGGTGGGGCCGGATTATAGCAGAAGCGGGGCGAGAGCTAAATCAGCGGACGCGCGGGGGTGGGGGCAATTCGATCATCCGTCGCCATCGGCCGGCCGTCTCTGGTGTGGAGGGATTCTAGCAGAAAACCGGCCGGTCTCTTTTTCTGTCCTGGTGAGGGGTGCTATCCTGCCCTGGCCAGTACGGGGATCTCTTTCTTCAGTCGGTCTCCGAGGCGATCCCGTTCGACTTCCAAGTCGAACCGGGCTTGCAGATTCAGCCAGAAACGATCGCTCGTCTCAAAGTAGCGGGCCAGGCGAAGAGCGGTGTCCGCAGTGATAGAGCGCAGGCCATGGACAATTTCGTTGATCCGGCGCGGGGGGACGTGCAGGTCCTTCGCGAGCCGGTACTGACTCATGCCCAAGGGCTTCAGGAACTCTTCCAACAATATTTCACCGGGATGAACCGGTGGGAACCTCTTTTTCGCCATGGCGCTGCCTCTTGGCATGGTCAATGGTAGTCAGTGATCTCGACATCATGGGCGTCGCCGTCTCTGTACGTAAAGCAGATTCGCCACTGATCGTTGATGCGGATGCTGTGCTGTCCCTTCCGATTGCCTGACAGCCTCTCCAGCCGATTACCAGGCGGCATTCGCAAATCTTCGAGGGCCTCGGCGGCGTCAAGCATCACGAGCTTGCGCAGGGCCTGACGCTGTATGTCAGGGGAAAGCCTTCGCGACCGCTCACGCTGCCAGATGCGGCTCGCCTCCTTGTCGCGAAAGCTCCTGATCACTAGGGGGCATAGTAACCCTGCCGAATAATAACGTCAAGCGTTATTATGCCTCTGCGGGTCACCTCAACCTTACCATGAGCCATGCCCCTGAACCCCTCGCCCGCCCACCCGCCGCCGCTCCGCGCCCGCTGTCCGAGGAGTTCAAGCAGAGGCCGGTGACCCTGACCCCACTGACCCCACTGACCCCACTGATGACCGGCCATGAATCTGAATCCATTGGGTTAGGCTTCATTTTGTGGTTTCGTCCACATACAACCGCATCCACCGCGAGGCGTCATGGCCGAAGGTAATGACCGGTGTGTCAGAGCTGATGTAGCTTTCAACAAACGCGAGATGGCTGCGAATGTCTTGCCCCCGACGCATGAAGGAGCCCTGACCGGAAGCCTTCACTTTCGGCTCGAATGCAATGGCATCGGTTCGGGAAAAGAACGCCGGAATAAATTTCTTTCCTTTTTCCTTATAGACAAACGGCTCCATGGTTTTCGTATTCACAAACGCTTCAACAACGGGAGCAATCTTGCTCAGCGTTTCGACCACGATAAAATCCGGTGTCTTAGGGTTCGTGGAAATGGGATCATTCGATGTCTTGTACTGCGCGACCATCATGCGATTGAGATTGGTCGCCTTAATGGTGTAACGGGTGTTGTTCCGTTGTTGGGCACGTTGAGCCCAAGTGACCGCATCATTTCTATCCAAGAACAAAAGGATCGCGTGTTTGAACGGGACTGATGCAAAGGGAGGCCGTTCGTTGAATGTGTCCCCAAGATTGTTTCCCCCTTGCTCTGTCACCAGGTAGTAAGCGGGGGCTTCAAACGACATGAGGACCTTTTCCGCTGATTCTGGTTTTAGTTTTGTGAAGTGGCCCTTGTCGATCGCCCACACGTCGACTGCCAGAAAGACCACAAGGAACAGTGGAATGCGTTTCCACACTTGTATCATAGGTCCCCCTGATGAAACCTGCCTTGAAATAGGTCCCCGAATTGGGAGTAGTTTTCTGCCCACCGTGAAACCAATGCTAGTTGGGCTTAAAGGGGAGAGACTACTCTTTGATGCGGAACTCCGCAAGAGCTAGTGTGGCCACCTCACATCCCGCGCCCAGCCTCGCTCCGCAATAAGTCAATACTCAAGCCTGCCCCCGAATTGCTTTGACGCGAGTCTTTTCCAGCCCCTCCGCCGCCCGCCGCCGCTCCGCTCCCGCCGTCCGGAGGTGTTCGCCCCGCAGGCCGGTGACCCTTCACCCACGTGTCCGTTCTTTCTTGGCCACCTCAACCGGACCCTCAATCACACTCAATCAATCTCACTCGACTTACTCCCTTTCGCCGCTACTGCACTGCCTTGCCCTCTTGCCGGACATCCGGTTTCTCCGACCCGCGCATCAAGCGCTTTTTTCGATCCACCTCACGCTGCTCTTCTTCCCCGAGCATGGCGAGAATCTTTGGATCAGTGATTGCCGGGTGCAGCTCGACCAGCTTTCTCCCGTAGCGATCGCCATCCTGCGGCTCATAGACAAAGGCATAGTACGGCGCCAGCACGCGCTGCAGGCTGTTTCGCCCGCGTCGATAATAGCCGAACTCGGCCCGCACGAGCGTGTAGTGCGTCAGATCTAAACCTCGCTCCTTGAGCCGTGCCTCGATCTGAGCTTGCGCCTTGCGCGGTTCTAACAGATCCTTCCCCGTGAGTGTTGCTACCCGCTCGGCAACTGGGCGAAGACTGGCCTCATAAGCGACGACCTCACCAATTGGCGTCATGTGGACGGAGACCTTGCCACCAGAACCGATGATGGGAAGTCCATCGATTGCGGTGTTGAGCGAGATCGCGACCTGGGACACGGTGATCCTTGGTTTCTCACCTGCCTTGGCTACGGCATTGAGGTAGCGCCGCATCTTGTAAGGATACAGCCGCGCGTTACCCAAGGTGGCCTCGAGGCGTTGTTTAAGGTAGCGCTGGGCTTCAGCGAGGTAGAACCCCTCCGAGTCGATCTTGTCTGGATTGACACCATCGCCTGCATGAAAGCGCTCCTTGTCCGCCACAGACTCTGCCCCACTAAACCGGTCATAGGCGAACTCCCATTTGTCATCAGCGATGCCCAAGATAGCCGTTTCGTCCGGCAGGCGGGGAAGGTCCTTCTCGGTGAGGTTCTCACCATCGGGGAAAACTATCGTGCGGGACTTCAGACCAAGCTGCTCAGCCCGCTCATGCACATGTCTCGCAGGATCTGCAGCAGGCTCAGCGAGGTAGTACACGTGCAATTGCATCTGCTCCAGGGTACCGCGTGCAAATGCCTCTTGCAGGCGCTTGAAGTTGCTCGTACCTAGTTCATCACCGATGAAGGTCTTATCCGGCAGGCGTTTCCGCACATCGTCAACGGACTCGAGCACAGGTGCGACATCACAAGCAGCGAGCGCAAGCACCTGCAATGTACCCAAGCCTGCCAACAGCCAGCGAGTCCATAGTCTTCTCATTTCTCTTGCTCCATTTAGCGCTGATTCACGGCGACAATGATTGCGGCACATTAAAAAACCTGGGCCTGGCGTATTGCCTAACCCTCGTGCCAGGCCCAAGCGTACCAATAGTGGCCAGTCGTGTGGGGCCCGGACCAGGTGCGACGGTAGTTGTCGCGCCGGTCGATGGCGTTACTCTCCGTGGCCCCGTTGGCCACCACCGCACCGGTGTCGCCGACCCACCAGTCCTCGATGGCCCAAAACCAGGCCTTCTTGAACCGCCAAGGATCGGAGGGCCGCATCGCCTTCTCGGCCCAGTCGCGGGGCACCTCATCGGTGGTCAACGAATCTGCGGACAAGCCACGATAGCCCATCACATAGTCGAGGCCGATATTCATCGTTTGGTGCCATTGTCCTATGGGATCGCTATGGACGCTGAAGCAGGTCAACCACATCATATATCGAAGCTTGCCGGGATGCGGTAGGGCATAAGAGCCGACCCGCTCGCCCAATCGCGCCCGCTCGGCCGAGAAGTTGCAGCTTTCCGTGCCTTGCGCCTTGCAAAAGGGCGCCGTGAAGGTTTGGCTGCCGCTGGTGTCCGTTCCCGCTCCGCCATGACCCGAGAATGCAAACATGTCCACATTATCGCCGTAGAGCCAGTCGATCCCAATGAAGTCACGATCCTCGGTCACGTCGGCCGACCAAGTATTGGTGTTGGCGTACTTGAACTTCTTGGTGTGGCCCAGGCTTTGCATTTTGCTGGTAAACATATTGATCTGGTTATCCGTGTAGGACAGGCCGTTTGCGCTGCACTCGCATCCCGACCAGCTCGTCAGGTACTCGGCACCGAAGTCAATGGCCCACGCTGGGTATCCGAGAAGGAGAAGCAGGCTCGCCAAAAATGGTGGTGCTAGCCCTGCGGGCCGTTGACGTCGTCTCGGAGCACAGTCGCCAGATTTCCTGCTCGGAGACAGACCATCGAGGGATGAGTCGAAAGGATAAAAAAAGCTCAGAAGTCTTTTCATTGTCCACCGCCCTCCTTAAAAAGTGACAATAGGCCCCTAGGGGCTATCCGGCGAGGAAGCGAAACTGATTCACCAATGAGTTCGAAGTCGAAGCTAGTCCACTCTGGAAGTATCCTGGCTAAACAGCGGGTGGCGGTCCAGCGTGGGGAGCTATTGGGAATAGAGGAATCAGAATGGTGGTGTGGGGAACAGGCGCCTCGGGTCGACGCATGAGAGCGTGAGAGAAGTCGGCGCGGGGAAGAACTCCTCCTGGCGGCTACCCCATGACGACCTCACTGGGCTGTGCCCTACGAGTGCTTGCTCGAATCAATCGCGAGGACGGCATGATGAACCAGCTGCATCACCGTGTCAAGAAGCTTTTTCTAGGTAATTCCCGAAAATGGTACCATTTATCGAATCTGCGAGTCTTTTCCAGCCCCTCGCCCGCCCGCCGCTCCGCTCCCGCCGCCCGGAGGCATTCACCCCGCAGGCCGATGACCCGTAACCCACGTGTCTGTTGTTTCACGGCCACCTTACCCTGCCCCCTCCGGGTGTTCTCAAGGCCCAGGTTAGGCCCTTCGGGACTCCTTGTGCTTTGCGATCAGTTCCCGGATTGCAGGGACCAATTCCCTCGGGACCTCTACCACGGCTTGAGTCGAGTCCTCAAAGGCAGCCTCGTCTTCTGCCACGGCTTCTTCTTCGGTCTGCTGCTCGTAATGGGCGAGGACGCGGCGGACGCGCTCCTCGTCCCAGCCCGGTGGAAATTTGGTCTGTTTCATCTTTTGCCTTTCCGACGACGGCGCCGTCGATACGCGGTCAGAGGGTTACCTCGCAGTTCATACGCGGTGATGACGAAGACACTCGCCGGCTCAGGATCGGGAACATAGATTACACGCAGGTAGCGGCCGTCCCGTGTTTGGCCAATGGCAATGCGAGAGCCTTCGCGACCCGGACGATCCTCGCCCGGATTCGTGAGGACATCGGCGACTTCGTTTTCGTTGACGGCATGTCCGTAAATATGAGGCTGCTGGGTCTCGGGATCGAGATAGAAGCGGATATTCATCCGCGCCCATCATAACACATCATATCGCAGCCGCTGGCTGTTGAGTAACTCTGATTGTCGTTGATTCGGAATACGATCCCGCACCCTTCTGGCTGCAGTATAAGCCCCGCTTAGTAGCCTGGCAAGGAACTGGTGTCCGGGACTGGAGAGCAGCGGCGAACGATGAGCGGGGTCGTGTGGGTCGTCCGTCACCATCGGCCGGCCGTCTCTGGTGTGGCGGGATTCGAGCTCAACAAAGACTGCCGACCCCTTTTTTGCCTGCTGCACCGAGCGGGTTCTTGGCGATCGGTGCACTGGCCTTCCATTAGTTCGCCGATGAAGGCTCCATAGGCAGGATGAACAGAAAACGCGATACAAGTTGCCAAATGAGAAAACTCTGATAGCCTTTACAGAGAACACTCTACGCAAAGGAGCGTCACGATGTCGTCAGGACGTTTCTTGCCATTCCGGCCTCTGCTTTCAATGGCTTCCGTGTTGTGGCTGACCCTTGCCCTAGGCGGTTGCGCGGGGACGCCGATAGATCCTCAGGACCAGTCCGTCTCGTTGGTGTTCGGCTACTTCGACATGGTCGACGCACCGTCGAATCTCCAGTGGGCTTCCTTGAAGCGCTACGACGCCAAAGAACCGGTTTGGTATGACATGGCGGCTCGTGACGGGCTGATCTACCACATTGGT
>JAHRHE010000263.1 GCA_020027965.1 Nitrospirota bacterium
GTCCACTCATAGGTGGGCTTTCTCGCCGTCTCCACCAGGTCCTCGATGAGTGTCCTCTTCGTATAGCCGCCCTTGGCGAGCACTTCGGCGGTGGTCGGTGTGATCAGCAGGGTTCGTGGCGAATTGATCATGCCGGACGCAAAGGCTTCGTTGTAGGTTATCCCGTAGGCAAGGAGTTGCATCAGGATCTTGGGATCGGATGTCGATGGGATGGTGTTCTGTCCCATGAACGTGCTACTGGCCGCAGAGACCGTACTCACATCCTTGTCGAATCCTCTGGCCACGTGGTCCGGTTGCCAGCCAATCTTCTTCAGCGCCTCTTCATCCTCCGCCAAGACCCAGGATTGCACCTTCCCGAAGGTCCCCATCTGGGTTTCTTTTGTTCTGAAACCTGCGATGTTTCTCTCGATCAGACTCATCGTACGGCCGATGGCTTGATTGGCCTGGGCCGCGATCAGCCCCTGCCCATAATCGATCCCGAGCTGCCTGGCTACCGGTCCGTTCACCCAATAGAACGTGGTAAAGGAATGTGTGCTGCCGCCAGTGACTGCGAGACGGAACGCAGGATCGCCTATGGCTTGTACCGCCGCCATGATTATGGGCATGTACTCCGGGCGTGCTCCCGCCATGACAGCATTCACGGCGATATTCCAGGGGGTGGCCCGCAGATTCGCTAACGGAAGCACGGCGATCTCTTCATGAGGGGCATGGTCGGTATATTTCAGGAACTGTTCGACCCGCTCAACCGTCGGTGGAATGATGGCCATCCCGTCACTCCACTGGTAATCCGAGAAGGAGCGGTTGACCTCATCGATCGTGCCCGTGAATACAATTTCCCTGATCTTCTGTTCCTTGCGAGATGCCTCGTGGGCGGATGCCGATTCAGGTAGTGGCTTGGTCAGAGCCTCTGTAACCTGGGGGACAACAATCTTGACCGCATTCTCCCGCAGCTCAGAGTCCGAGTGGAGATCAAACGGGCCCGGATACACGGCAACCCGCAGCGACGGTACTCCCTGGTCGTACGCTGTCACTTCGGCCTGTTTCTTGAAAGCGGGACCTGCCACTACGACGCTCGGAATGCCAGACTGTTCCCCCACGACTGCCGCGTGTGCCACACGCGGTGTGCACACCCCTCAACCACCGTTCCCGGTTACTAACACGCTGCAACCTTGTTCCTTGAGCGCCGCCCGGAGATTCTCAGCATCCTTGTTGGGATGGTCAGGAGTTGACGGCATGGGAGCGACCGGCATCTCCGTATGCGAGACGACTCGAATATCCGGATAGAGCTGCTTTAACTGTTCCCCGATCGCTGGGAGGGTGCGCGGTTCCACACCATGCAGGCAGTCTTGCCGGCTAAGGTATTCCGGCGGGGGACCATGCTGATCATTGTGACGGTACTCTCGCCGATCGGACTCACGACGCTGTACACCGGCTCAGCCGACCCGCCTTGCACCGCAACGGACTGCTGCGCCGCCGCCGAAACACTGCAAACCACGAGGACCAACGAGAGCACTCCGGCAGAACAGACTGCCCGGAAAACAGACGCCCTCCAAGATGCCTTGCGTATGCGCCAATGCTCGAAGCTCCTCATGTTGATTGGCTCCATAGGTACTTACTCCTCTCATGGCCATCGTCGTGCACATACCCCTCCCCTGTGCCACAGCGACATCACGAAACCGGGCGAGCGCCACGGCCGCCGGCCTTGCCCTTGCTTCTTGAGACGCCTCAGCCAACGAGGCAGTTTACCATGCGCGAGAGGTCTCTGGCCGTCCTGCTGTGCATGCTGACTTTGCTCCTCTCCGGCCGTCACCTGAGCCCTGGGTCAGGAGCACACCTCCAGTCTCATGGCAGAGACGAACCAGGAAGCGGAAAGGTTGACCGCGGGACCGACGGTCATTCCACCCCGCGCTTGCGCTGCCGCCCGTCCCGCGGCCGTCCCCCCAGGGCCCCCCAGCGGCGCTCCCCTCCCGCCTGCGGCGGCACCTGTCCAGCCCCAGCCCCCGGCGCGCTCCACCGGACGAAGCGGCGAGGAGGGACGGAAACTGTGCGAGACGAGCGTCACGGAAGTGACAGATGTGACAGGAGTGAGCGTATTATCTGAGCATGCGAGCCGAGCCGGTTGTTATCGCGCTGTTGTCGTCCAATGTGCGCCGATTATCGGTTGAATGTGAGCCTGCAGGCCTGCCAATTATCTGTGATTGTGAGCCGGTGAACGGCGCTGTTATCGCGCCTGCGTGCGTAGCTTATCGAGCCGCTACACATAGGATCAGGTCCAAGTGTTACCTCCTGTGACGTGCTGCCACGCGGTGGGGTACCCTGTGGAGCCCTCTGGGGGGCCTCGCCGCGGCGATACCCCCTCCGCTGCGCCAGGATCACGCACGCGCGTGCCCCTGGAGTTCTCGATAGAGCGTGGACCGCCCCAGGCCGACCTGCCGGGCCGCCTGCGTCGGCGACATTCCACTCTGCACCAGCAGGAGCGCGGCGTCCCGCTTGTCCTGCTCGAGGGGGGGCCGTCCGGGCCGGCGGCCTTTGGCTCGGGCATTGGCGATCCCATCGCGCGTCCGCTCGGCGATCAGGCGTCGTTCGAACTGGGCAATCGCCCCAAAGACGTGAAACACCAGCTCGCCGGCGGCCGACGAGGTATCAATCTTTTCCTCCAGGGAGAGCAGCGCGACGCCGCGCTGCTTGAGTGTCTCGACCACCTCAAGCAGTTCGCGGAGAGAGCGCCCTAATCTGTCCAGTCGCACCACGGCCAGCGTGTCACCGGGGCGGAGGTGATCGAGCAGACTGGTGAGCCCTGGGCGGGTGAAGGTCTTGCCGGAGATGACATCCTCAAAGATCCGGAAGGCGCCGGCCGCATCGAGCCGCCGTCTTTGGCCGGCGAGGTCCTGATCGTCGGTGGAGACGCGCGCATAGCCAAG
>JAHRHE010000176.1 GCA_020027965.1 Nitrospirota bacterium
TCAGCCTCAGGACCAAGTTTGTCATCTTCCTCAGCCTGATCATCATCGCCACGTGCTCCGGCCTGAGCCGGTACTTCATTCAGAACAAGACCGATTCCATGACGCAGCAGTTGATCAACCTGGGCTCCATTCTGGTCAGGAACCTGGCGCACAACAGCCGCTATGCGGTCTTCACCGAAGACAAGGTCCTGCTGCAGCAGTTGATTGACGGCGTGATGGAGGTGGAAGAGGTGGTGTACGTCGTGGTGACGGGACCCGAGGGGAAGCTGTTGGCCGCAAAAAGCAAGGGGGAGCTGAGTGGGGGCTCGGAGCTCGCCCGATCCCGGGAGAAACCCGTGTACCCGGCCCCGGACTCCGCGAAAGCCCTGTTGGGTTCGACCTCGAACGAGCCGGTCATCACGCCGTTCACGGCCGCGGCCGGGGAAGGACTCTATGACTTTGCGGCGCCGGTTCGCAGGACCCCGCCGAAGTCCCTCATGCTCCCCTTCGCGCTCGAGTCCCAGGAGGCTCTGGGACAGGAGCCGATGCGGATGGAATCGACCGCCAAAGTCTACGGCGTCGTGCAGGTCGGGCTGACCAGCGCGAAGATGCAGCAGGCCTTAGGCTCCGTGATCTGGACCATCGCTCTGCTGACCGTCCTCATCATTCTGGCCGGGATCGCCGCCGCCACCGCGCTGGCCGGCCGGATCGTCACGCCGCTGCGCCGACTGTCTGCCGTCGCACGCCGGGTCGCGGAAGGCGACCTGACCGCATCGGTCGAGCCGACCACGCAGGATGAGGTCGGCCAACTGGCCGGACTTTTTAACCAGATGACCCAGGCGTTGAAAGAACGGGACCTCTCCATCTCGGACCACATCCGGACCATTACCAAGCAGGTGCAAGAGCTGAGCACCTTGAACCTCACGGGCGCGGCCATCGCCTCGACCCTGGACATCGACAAGCTGCTGACGACCGTGCTGAGCCTGCTGGTTGAGAACCTCGGATTCGCCCGTTTGCTCCTGATGCTCTACGACAGTGACCGGCGGATCGCCTTCGGCGCGCGCACCGCCGGCGTCTCCGAGGAGGTCGAGCGGGCCGTGCGCGACGTGGAGCTCCCGGTTCAGGACGACGGCACCATCCATGCCGAGCTGCTGATCCACGGCCGTCCCGTGCTGGTGGAGGACCTGGGCGCCGAGGAGGGCCGCATGGATCCACTCCTCTTCGCGCTGAGCCGACAGGTCGGCGTGATCTCGTTTGTTTGCGCGCCGCTGAAAAGCAAGCAACGCATCCTCGGGTACGTGGGTGCAGACCGGGGCGCCCAGCGGTGCTCGCCGGAGGACCTGGAGCTGCTGATCACCCTCGCCAGCCACATTGCCGTCGCGATTGACAACGCTCAGGCGTATCACCAGCTTGAAAAGCTCACGCTGACGCTCGAGCGCCGAGTCCAGGAACGGACCCAGGAACTGCAAACTGCCAATGAGAAACTCCAGGAACTGGACCGGCTCAAATCCGCGTTCGTCTCGATCGCATCGCACGAGCTCCGCACCCCTATGACCTCGATCAAGGGGTATGTGGAGAACATGCTCGAAGGACTGACCGGGGCCCTCAGCGAGAAGCAGGCCCATTACCTCGGGCGCGTCAAGCACAATGTCCAGCGTCTGACGCGGCTGATCAACCAACTGCTCGACCTGTCCCGACTGGACGCCGGGGTGCTCGAGCTGATTCTGGAACCGCTGGCGATTCACGAGGTGGTGACCGAGGTGATCGACAGCTTCCGGCCTCTCGCCCGGGAGAAGTCGTTGACGCTCAGCGAGCACCAAGCCGGCGAGCTCCCGCTGGTCCTGGCAGACCGGGACAAGCTCAACCAGATCCTGACCAACCTGATTCAGAATGCCGTCAAGTTCACGCCCACCGGGGGAGAGGTCCGGGTCGAGTCACAGGTGCAGGAGGACGGGTTCGTGCAGATCTGTGTGGCCGATACTGGTTGTGGGATCCCGCCGCATGAGCTCGACAAAGTGTTCGGGCGATTTTTCCGCGGCGAATCCGCGCCGGCCGAGGCCAGAGGGACCGGGTTGGGGCTCACGATTACCAAGAGCCTCGTCGAGATGCACGGCGGGCGCATCTGGGCGGAGAGCACCCCCGGCAAAGGCAGCCACTTCTTCTTCACCCTCCTCATCAGGTCGTCCTCGCACTAGCCACTGACCCCTCTCCACACTCTTGTCCGAAGATTACGGCCCCACGGGGACAGGCACCGCCGTCCTTCAACAAACTCAGGGCCCGGAGCCTCGTGGTGGTCAATCGCAAGGCGGTCGATCGCGTGTGGAAGCAGCGTGGCTGGTTGGTCCATCAGCGGCCGTGCACCCCGCGGCCGCGCGCCCGCGGACGGGTCAGCCAGGCGGCGGCCAGCCTGGTACGGTTCGGCACCCTCCGCCCCGGGGGTGCGACCCCGCAGATACGGAGCGACAATGGCCTGATCTGTCAAAGCCGCCGCTTTCGCGCGGCCTGTCGAGACTACCAGCTCCAGCAAGAGTTCATTACCCCCTACACGTCCGAACAGAACGGGATCATCGAGCGGTGGTTTCGAAGCCTGAAGGAGGAATGCGTCTGGCTCCATCGCTTCCGCACCTTCGCGGACGCCCGCGCGGCCGTGCGCGAATGGATCCAGTGGTACAACGACGGCCGGCCGCATCAGTCGCTGGGCTAACTGAGCCCGCGTCAATATCGCGCTCGGCTGCGCCTGGAGGCCGTCTGATGCGGCGCTTCGAGCGCTCACGTCAAAATCCGACGCACACAGTGGCTCCAGGAACGACGATCACCCAGCGGCCCGACCTGGAGGTCGGGATGAAACGCGTCTCACCAAGCACCGGAGGTGGCATGATTTCGGGGGAGCAGTACAGCAAGGCATACGCCACCTGCTCCTCCGAGAATCTCAAGCGCTTCATCGGTCCACTACTTTGGTGGGCGACCGCCGAAGCGGCTATTCTACTCTCGTTCTGACCTGCCGTCGTTTTCGGGGGAGACGTCAATGTATGATCAAGGCATCTGGACTGACGGAGGATGCCATGAACAGTTTAGACAGAATGCGCCGTGTACAGGTGATCGCCGCTCTGATCGGTCGAGCAGATCGCAGGGCCGCTGGATTCAAGTTGACCCACTACTGCTCGATGCCTCGTTGACAAAAGAGGGGCACTGGGCTAGAGGGATTCCCTGATCTACTCCCTCGGGGGGTCTGGACTAAGGAGGATAGATGGCGAGCGCAAGACCGAGCACAACTAGTCTGCAAGCCCTTGCCGAGCGCTACGGGATTCGACTCCTCGTGCAGTTCGGCTCCACGGTAAGCGGCAGGGAGCACGGGGGGAGCGACGTGGACCTCGGAGTACTCCTGACGCATGCCGATGTCTCGTTGCGCACGCTCGCGGAGATTCGGCAAGGACTGCAGGAGTGCTTTCCGAATCGCGAAGTGGACCTAGCAATCATCAATCGGGCCGACCCGTTACTGCTCAAGAAGATCATGGAACGCTGCCGCCTGCTGTATGGGGACCCCCGAGAACTTCATCGACTGGGCATGTACGCCTTTAAGCGCTATCAGGACCACCGGCGATTCCTGGAGCTTGAACGCCGCTTCGTCGCGCAGCGGCTGGCCCAGTACCGGGTCGGATCATGATTGATGTAGCCTTGGTCACCCGCAAGCTGGCCCTGATTCTGCAGGATCTCCCCGCGCTGCTGCTCAATCTCGGTGCGGTTCGACAGGTTGTCGAGAAGCAGCCGACCGACTGCAAAGCGTTACTCTCTGACCACATTGAGACCGCTTCCTGTTCTGGAGACAGGACACATAGCCCTGAGCCTTGATGTAAAGGAGGAATCGAATGACGCGGAGATTAAAAGCGGTGTATCACGGGGGCACGTTTCTCCCACAAGAACCTTGTGATGTCCCTGAGGGTTCACAGGTGGAATTAGTCATTCAAGGTCCTTTCATCATTCCCGGAGTGGTGAAGGAACTTGAGGAGAAAAAGCTCACCCTGAGGAACGTTGTCGAACGCATGCAGCGGAATCCCATCCCTTCCGGGGCGCCCCATTTGACCCGAGAAGCGCTGCATGAACGCCGTTGATACAAACACCCTGATCTATGTCCATGATCCGCGATCCTGTAGTCTCCGCCAGCAACATAACCCCCAGTGGTTCAGGGCCGCTCTCTGTTCGCTGCTAGCTCCAGCGCTGTATCTGATCAGATAGGCGCTGTATCGGGAGAGATACGATTGGTAGCAACCCTCACGGAGGGTTCCAGGGCGTGCTAACCCCGGTCGGTCTTCTTTTCCTCTGTGATTCGGCAGCTTAGCGGAACCTGCCTCTTCCGCCCGCAATACCACGCACCAGGGCATCAGGCTTGCTCATTTGAATGCTGTCCCTCTCCCCGCACGGCGGGACGAGGGGTGGGGTGAGGGGGCCTGAGGGCATCTCCCTCACAAAACAGCTTGCAAGGGATAGGTGATCCTCCTATGATGCAGCCTCATACCCCGACCCCTGGTAGCTGGGCCAAGGACCCTAGGCAGTCCTCTCCATGCCTCTCTCTCGCCCCAAGCGGGAAAGAGGAGTGTGAGGGGGGGAATGCGTAGGCAGCAAGAGGAGGCCCGTCATGGAACCGGGGTAGCTCTCCTCCATCGGCCTTTCAGATCGAACACATACCAGGAAACAGAAGCTGGTCTTCGCCAAGATTCGCCCAATCTCCGCAGTCTGGGTGGGAACTCTGACATACCCGCCGGTTACCTCAGCCAGGCGCTCGCAACATTTCATGATCACGTTGAGCATTCCTACGATGACGCGGTAGACCGCGATCGGGGGGAGAGGCGCGCGAGTTCCCGCCGTTGGCGGGTCCTGAACAAAGACTCCTGAGCTACCCCGGGTTTCGTGGACACCGGGTTAAGGGTCACGGATCCGTCGTTCGAACTCCAGCGGACTGAGATAGCCGAGGCTCTGATGGAG
>JAHRHE010000177.1 GCA_020027965.1 Nitrospirota bacterium
GGCACGGTACGGTTTGAGCCCAATCCCCGTCTCTTTGCCGATTTTCAGCGCATGGGTCCTCCCGATTATGAGGACTATTTCCAGCAGTTGCAGGAGTCCGACGGTGCCCCGTCAAAGGGATTGGATCGGATCCTGCTGTATGAAGGGTCGCGCGGGTGCTGGTGGGGGGAGAAGCACCACTGCACGTTCTGCGGATTGAACGCGCAGGCCATGGAGTTTCGATCAAAATCTCCCGAACAGGTGGCTCGGGAACTGGATGACCTGTCGAGTCGCTACGACTGCAGCAGATTCCGATTTGTGGATAACATCATCGACCTGAAACACATTGAGGCCCTGTTCGGGAAATTTGCGGCAGACCATGTGGATCTGGATGTGTTCATCGAAACGAAGAGTAACCTCGGGAAGCATCAGATTCAGACCCTCGCGCACGGGGGCGTCAAGTCCATGCAGCCTGGTATCGAAAGTCTGAGTACCGCGCAGCTCAAGGAAATGGATAAGGGTGTGAGCCCGCTGCAGAACATCCAATGCCTCAAATGGAGCCGTTACTATGACATCGATCTGTCCTGGAATATTCTTCTCGGCTTCCCAGGGGAGACTGATGAGGACTACCGGACGCAGATCGCGATCATCCCATCGCTGTTTCATTTTCAACCGCCCGAGAGCACGGGGAGATTTTGGCTTGAACGGTTCAGCCCCTATTTCAAGTGGCCCGAGCGGTACGGTCTCCGGATTACAGGACCCGGGTTAGCCTATGAGTATGTCTACGACCCGGCGGTGGTGGATCTCAAGAAAATTGCCTACGATTTTGAGTATGAACTCGACTGGCGGGTTGATCCAGGTGCATACGAAGAGCTGACTCGACTTGTACAGGAATGGCGGCGCCGGCATGCCTCTCCCGACAAGCCGTTTCTCTATTATGCCAAGGCCATGCGGTATATCACGATCTACGACGGGCGCGGCAGTGGGGCACCAACGAGAGAGCGGTACGACGGCCCGGCGGCGTTTGTCATTGAATCCTGCAATGAGACGCCTAAATCCGCAGATCAGATCCGATCGGGTCTGGAAAGCGCGGGCCAGTGGCGCTCTGCCGATGCAAATTTGCTCGGGCAGGTGCTCGAACCGCTCGTCAGCAAGCGAATCCTCTATGAGGAAAAAGCCAAGTATTTCACGCTCGCCCTGCCGATGAACCCCAATCTGTAACGGATGTTGAACACGTCTCTGTCGTTGTCACCCTGAACGGAGGGAAGGGTCTCAACTGCTTGATAATTCGTGATTCTTCGCTGCGCCCGCCCTGAGCCATCCGACATCCACATGGGAGGCTCAGGTCGAAGGGTCTGCCCTGAGCGAAAGCGAAGGAATGACAATCAAGGTCGGTACACGTTGTTTAACACCCTGGTAGTGCCTCTTCGATCGCTGCGACTCCTCGACTAGGGCCCTGACGTTCGGTTGGGTGGCTGGTTTACGCTGAGCCCGGCGGCAGAGACCAGGTGGCCTCGGCGATCTTGTACCCGCAGGAGGCCCCAGCCTACCGGGTCGTGGCCGCCCTTATGTGGACCCCCGTCCGTGTGATCCCCACCATCGACCGAGATCGAAATAAGTCCAACAGATGAGTCGATTAGAGGTCATCCTTCGAGTACTTCTTCAGCCTGTTTTACACCCTGCAAACCGTCCCGGTGGATCCTTCCCGTCGCATTTGACCGTCCCCCAGGCTGTGCTAGACTTTATACACGTATGTGGCACGTTCTACTCACCGTGTTCCTGTTCTTCGTGCTGGCGGGGCCTGCTCAGGCGGGGCAGCGCGAGGACATCTTCCGCCAGGCGAAGGGTGCGACCGCCCTCATCGTGGCCATCAACGATGCGAACCGCAGCCTCTCCTTGGGGAGCGGGTTCTTCGTGGATGCCGATGGCCTGCTGGTCACGAACGCCCATGTGATTGAAGAGAGTACCCGCCTGTACGTGTATGTGCGTGATCAGGAGGTCTATCGCGCGCCGGACGTGGTCGCAGTGGACCCTGATCTGGATCTCGCGGCGCTTCGCATCCAGGACGCCAAGGTCGACCCCCTGGCTCTGGCGATGGATCACCCCCCCGAAGGGGCAGAGGTGATCGCCGTCGGGTATCCTCGCGTGACCGATATTCTACAGATGGGGTTCACTCTGCATGGCACAATCGTGCCGGGAATGGTGAGCGGTCTTGCCCAGGGACGGTCCAGGAAGAATGGCCAGGGCGCGGTCTTCATTCAGACCACGGGGCTCCTGAACTTCGGGAATAGCGGCGGGCCGCTGGTACGAACAGACTCGGGCGAGGTGGCCGGCATGGTGGTCACCACAGTGCCCTACCTGGAACGAGCGAAGGACCGAAGTGGGGTCGCGATCGCAAGCGTCACGATGAAGTCAGGCATCAGTTACTCGATCCCGGCTCCGAGGATCCGGCAATGGTTGGCGTCCCGTCACCTGTCAGCCCGGCCGTCCCCGCTGGGACATACCCAACGGCTGTTCGCCCCAGTGGCTGAGCCTGAGGTCAGCCGTTCCTTCGCCACCGGGCATCTGTTGCAGACCATGGCGATGGTGCTTCACGGGGATTCCGATCTCTTGAAGCTTGCCGTCGAGCATTTCCATGCGGCAGCCGAAGCCCGGCCGGATGCCCCGTGGATCGCCCGGAACCTCGGGCTGGCCTACGCGTCACTGGAGCAATGGGATAAGGCCATGCACGCATACAACATGGCGATGACGCTGGCCCCGGACGATCCGGACCTCCTCACCGAAGCGGCGCAGGCATGGCAGCGAGCCGGCAAGGCTGAAGACGCGGTGGCGTTGTACCGAGCCGCCCTTCGGCAGAGCCCGGTCTCCAGGCGGACGTACATCAACTTGGGAAATCTCTTGTGGGATCTGGGCCGGCTGGAAGAGGCAGCGCAAGAGTTTCGCCAGGCCCTCGTCGTAGATCCCGCTTCAGGCGTCGCAGCCTATAACCTGGGGTTGGCCCTGGAGGCCAAGGGACGCCGCGGGGAGGCGATTGCCGTGTGGGAGTCGTTTCTGGCTCGCGCCGGCTCCTCAGCCGGGGACGAGAGTGTGCACAGTAAGCTGCAAGAAGGCGTCAGCCGCCTGAAGACTGCCATTCCAGTGGACCTGGCGGGAAGGCTGAAGACCGATTCTAGCGAGTGAGCGGATCGGGCCAGCCGTCAGGCCTGGCCCGATCCTCGTCCAGGAATTTCTCCGCAGACTCCTCGAACCTATTTCACCGGTTTTACGGACAATGCGTGGCCCTTCTCCGTGGCTTGGGCCTCGATCTTGTCGCCGGTCTTGATCGACCCTTCCAGCTTCGTGCTCTTGTCGACGTGCAGGCGGATCTCCTTGCCGGCGGCGTCCTTCACCACATAAAACTCACCTTCTATTTTCAGCAGGTCCCCCGTGATGGCCTGCGAGCCGGGCGCTGCCATCTCACCTGCCGCGTACGTGAGGGTTGCCATCCCAAAGCCGAGGATCACTGCGAGAGCGACCAGCGCGACTAGCCTCTTCATCGTAGAACCTCCTTCGTAAAGGGTCATGCTCCGTGCGGTCGATCCAGCTCAGTCGTGCCGAGCCAGAGCGTGAAGGGTGTAACACAATTGCCAGGCGGGGTCAATGAACGCGAACTCGACAAAACGCCTGATTGAGACAGGAAGTAGTCCAGTCACTACTATTATTGCGCTAAATCATGGCCTTATGACCTACGCTGCTGAGTGATCCAGACCGTTTTTCCCATCACCTCTTGAGCGGTCGAGGCCCGTACGGAATCTCAGGACCTTCCTCAAGGGAGGGAATTTCCGATCTCCGACATGCTGGTGCGTCCGGCGGCGTAGGCCAACGTGACCTCGGCGATCTTGTAGTCATACTGCGCCTCTGCCAATCCGGTCTGAGCCGCGAAAAGTGCCACTTCCGATTGTGTCACCTCCACAATGGAACCCAAGCCGAGTCTGTACCGCTCCCGGGCCAACTGCAGGGCTTCCTGCGCGGTCTTGACCTGCTCTTGCCCCAGCTTGATCTGCTGGGCGAATGTGACGGTGTCCAGGTACGCGGTGGTCACCTGCTGCGTCAAGGCCTGTTCGATGTTGAGACTGCCGGCCTCCGCGGCGACCTGTTGCGAACTAGCCTCCCGAACCTGGTTTTCGATCAAAAACCCAGTGAACAGCGGCATCGAGATCAGCCCACCGGCGGTCCACCAGCCCCCGGTGCGCTGGTTTCGGCTCGTGTCGAAGACTTCATAGTCGCCTGCGCTGGCCACCGCCGAAATGGTGGGAAGGTACAATCGTTTCGTGGCTTGGACTCGAGCCTCTGCGGAGCGAGCAAGCTCTTTTGCCTTCTGGAGTTCAGGATGAGAAAGACTGTCGTCAATGAATGTCTCGATGGGACGCTGCGGGCGCACTTCGATCGAGGCGTCCTCAAGCACATAGTCCTCTGGCCCGGTGATTCCCATCGCTCGGTTGAGGTCTGCAAAGCTGGCCTTAAGATCATTCCGGGCTTTGACGAGGGCCGATTCGGCATTCGTCAGCTCGACCTGTACCAAATTCAAGTCCAGCTTGGACTTGAGCTGCTGGCGGTAGAGCGTGTCAACCTGCGACCGGATGACCCCGCGCTGTCGCACGGTCTCTTCGGCAATCTGTACCAGCCGCTGGCGTTTGAGGCTAGTCAGGTAAGCCCGCTGCACATTCAGGATGACCAGCGCGCGCTCAGCGCTCACGTCCTGCTCCTGGGCGCGTGCGGCCAGCCGTGACGAATTCACCAAGTTCTGGGTAAATCCGAAATCGTAGAGCCGCTGATTGGCAATCGCTCCGCCCGTGTACTGACTGAGGTTCTGTCGGAGCATCGCACCGGCCGGCGCGACGAACCGGGGGTTGATCCCTCCCACGCCGGCGGTCGAATCGAAGTTGGCATAAACCTGGGGATAATAGAGGGAGCGAGTCTGCTCAGTTCGGGCCTC
>JAHRHE010000178.1 GCA_020027965.1 Nitrospirota bacterium
GACGGTACGTCCCTTCTAGGCCGAGCCGCTGCGCGGTGCGCCGCATCCAGGCCTCCGTGCCAAACGGCTGCCCGCGGGTCACACACCGCCGCACCGCCTCCACTTCCGCCTCCGTCTGCGGCTCGTTCACCCAGTCGACCCACTGTCGCGGTCCTGGGACCGGCCAGTCCGCTAACCACGCCGTGGCCTGTGCCGAGCCGACCGTGCGCCGCCACAGACTCGACCAGCGCCACTCTTCTGCCCGTACGACCAACTGCGCGCGCAGGGCGTTCCGCTCGACATAGCGGCAGACGGTCAAGAAATGCTCATCGCCTTGCACCGGAAACGATTTGAAGCGCCCTTGGTAGAGATGCCCCGCCCCCGCCGACCGCCGGTGCGCATGCCACCGTTGCGTGTGCGTGAGGGTCACCCACGTCAGAAACCGCGACAGGTCGCCATCCCGGCGCGGCCAGAGGACCAGGTGCCAGTGGTTGGGCATCACACAATAGGCCAGTGTCCGCATTGCGAGACGCTCGTGGGCCTCCCCGAGGACGCGCTCGAACGCCTCATAGTCGCCCGCTTTCTCGAACAGCGGCAGGCGGCCATTGGCCCGGTTGAGCACATGATAGAGCACGCCGCCCGCGGCGGCCCGTAACGGGCGTCCCATCGCCCCGGATCCTAGCGCGCGGGCCCCGCTCCGTCAAGAAAAAGGTTCCTGACACCTTTTCTCTGCCCCGACTTTTTCATTTCGCTCTGTTCGCTCAGGCATCTTCTTCCTCCTGGCCGGTCATGACCGAGACGTGTGTCAGAGTCCCCCTCACCTTCTCCTCTCCCCCGTGCGGGGAGGATGGAGCGAGGGGCCGACTGAAGCACTTGGGAGTGCGAGGCGCACGCAACGATGCCCCGCGTGATGGGGACGACCGAGAGGAACAATGGGAAGCAGGTGAAACCAGGGTTGGCTGCGAGACCCGAGTCGGCGTGGCCGCCACTGGGAAGGCCCGACATGCGCGAACTGATGGGCCACAGCAACCCTCGTGAGGGGACTGAGGGGCGAGACAGAGCGCCACGCTGTATCGGGAGCGTCCCGTCAAGTCAACGGAAAAATTACGGAAACATTACAGGAAGTTATTGAGAAATGGTTCCATTTCTAAGTGCGTTTGCCCGTTAGCGAATGGTCACGGTTTGCGTGATGCTGCGTGCCAGTGACTGGCCCTGCGGCCCCCGCGTGAGCGTCACCGTCCCCGTGTAGACACCCAGTGGCCAGGTCCCCGTGGGCATGCGTGTTCCGGCGAAGGCAAAACGCCGCGCTTGAGTCCGCTCGACGGGCACCTCCCGTTCGAACAGGAGCGCGCCGTCGGGACCGGTCATCCGAAATCGGATTCGGTCGCCGGCCTGAACCCCAAAGATCTCGACCCAGAGGACCAAGGCCGGCGAGGTCGGTGCGAGCTCCTCGTCACGCCGGCCGCTGCGAATCGCCTTGATATCAGGCTGGCTCCCCGTGAACCCCGCATTGTAGAGCGCGACCTCCTCGTAGGGCACCGGTGGCTCCGCTCGCCAGAGCGGCGTGCCGCCCAGTCCGCAGCCGGCCCGCATTGGCTGCCGCGTGAATGGGTCAATCACCTCCCCGTGGCGGCGCACGGTCAGATGCACATGGGGAAATTCGGTCTTGCCCGACAAGCCCACGAATCCGAGGGGGGTGCTGCGGTCCACCCGCTCGCCGGGCTTGACCACCAGACTGCCGCGGCGCAGGTGACAATATTGCGTCTGCCAGCCGCCCTCGTGCTCAATGACGACCCCGTTGCCGCACTCCTTGCCGGCGATCTGGGCGCGGGAGGCCTCGTCGGTGATCGCACGGTCCTCCATTCCATCGCGCACGTGGCGGACGGTGCCCGCGGCGGCGGCTACCACTGGGATGCCCTGGGCCATCACGGCAAGGTCACGGATGGCGAAGTCGATTCCGTCGTGGCCTTCGTAGGTGCGGGGCTGACAGCGGAAATCCCGCGCGCCCGTGGTCGGATCGACATCCACGTAATTGGCCACCCAGCAGGTTTCGCCCAGGGTGCAGGTTAACGGCAATCCCAGCCCCTGGCGTTCGATCGACGGGGCCTGAGCGGTATCGCCGAAGCTGGAAGCGGCCAGGGCGCCGAGGCACAGCACCACGAGTGTCGCCAACCAGGAGGTTCTCAGAGCCAGACAGGACGCCGTCACAACGTGTCCAGTCGGCCCACCGCGCGGGCCAGATTCACCCCCGCCGCGTTATATTTGTACAGGGCATCCAGCCAATTGTCCTGCGCGCGACCCAACGAGGCCTGGGCGTTGGTCAGCTCAATATTACTGGCGGCCAACAAGGTAAACCGCTCACGGGCCAGCTCCATTTCCTTCAGGGCCGCCCGGAGGCCCTGCTTGGCGACCAGGATCTGATCCCACGTCGACCCCAGGGTCACGAGTGCGTCCCTCACTTCCAACGTAATTTGGGCGGTCACGTCATTCAGGCGGATCTCCTCCTGACGCATCTGGCTTCGGCTTTCGCGGATGCGGCCTTCCCGTTGCCCGCCGTCAAAGATCGGCACGGAGAGGACCAGTCCCACGTTGTAGGTGGTGATACTCTCCGGCGCGGTGTTGCCGATCAGCCCCAGGTCACCCTGAGCCGCGAGCGACGGGAGCCGCTCGCTGGCCACCGAGCTGAGGGTCAGCGAGGCCAATTTCATCCGCTGGAGCTGCGCCTGGAGTTCCACGCGGTGGGCCCGCGCCTCCGCCAGCGCTTGCGGATGCTCCGGGACCGGCTCCTGGTCTTGGTGCAGGTCGTCCACCAGGATCAGGCGCACCTCGAACGAGATGCCCAGCCCTCGAATCAGGTTGAGCTTCGCCCGCTCCCGCTCCATCTCGGCGCCCAGGAGCCGCTGCCGCTCATGCTCCAGGAGGCCCTCGGCACGTGCCGTGTCCAGCCCGGTGGCCTTGCCGCCCGCTTGCCGGTCCTGCGTGAGTTTGAGGAGCTGGCGATACAGCTCGACGTTCGCCTGGCGGACCTTCACCGTGGCCTGGCCGCGCAGCGCGTCCGTATACAGGAGGGCCACCGTGGCCGTCGTATCGCGTTTGGTGGCCTCCGATTCGAACTCCGCCACGCGGAACCCTTCGCGCGAGGCGCGCCACCGCTGGATCAGGCTCCAACTGAACAGGCTTTGGGTGAAGTTGCTGCGCGCGTCAAAAATATCGAACGCAGGGGTCGCCACAGGCGACCCACCGATCTTCCCCAAGAAGAAGTTCATGTTGTAGTAGTTCACCGACCCGGCGAGGTTCGGCAGCAGCGCGCCCAACTGGGTCCGTTCGACACCCCGCGCGGCCTCGATCCGCTCCTTGAACAGCCGGACCTTGGGGTTCTGGTCCAACGCCGCCTCAATCGCGTCCCGAAGGCTCAGAGTCAGCTCCGGGGCCTCTTGCGCAGGGTGCGACGGCGGTTCCGCGGCGCAGGCGTGCTCCAGCTCACTGGTTCCGAGGGCCAGCAGGCTCGCAATGACGATGGCAAAGAGGCTCATGATGCTCATGGTCGCACCTGTTCCTTTATCTAAGGGTTAAGACCGCCGGCCCTGCAGCAATCTGTCGGCTCCTTGCTCGTACTTCGAGCTGTGACGTATCCCCCTCCTGCGACCGAGGCCGCGACGAGACAGGGGAGCAAAAGGCTACTGATAAACGTATGGGAAAGCAACTGGGCTCGGAGATTCGCCTGGAGAAAGAAGGAAAGGGTGTCAGTTGGGTTGCTTCAGAAGGCACACCCATTCTCGACCATCGGTGCTGAGGGCTGTGATTTCGTACCGAGAAATCGCAACTCAACGTTAGCGATCGTCTCGCGCCTCGGCTTCATTGACATCCTCAGGTCATCCGATTAGAATCCTGCCTTGAGGTCTGCGACACGTGCCTGCCCAATTCGTCCATCTCCACCTCCACACCCAGTACAGTTTGCTCGACGGTGCAAACCAGATTGATCCGCTGATCGAGCAGGTCAAGGCCTTCGGCATGCCCGCGGTCGCCATCACGGACCACGGGAACATGTTCGGGGCGGTGGAGTTCTACCAGAAGGCGCACGCCAAGGGCGTCAAACCCATCATCGGCTGTGAGGCCTACCTAGCGCCCGGCAGTCGCCTGACCCGGGAAGGACACCTGGCCCACAACGATTACTATCATCTCATCCTCCTGGCCGCCAACCGGACCGGGTATCAGAACCTCATCAAGCTGGTCAGCAAGGCGTACCTGGAGGGCTTTTATTACAAGCCCCGGATGGACAAGGAGTTGTTGCAGCAACACCATGAGGGACTGATCGCGCTGTCCGGCTGCCTGAGCGGCGAAGTGCCCTACCTGATCGGCCAGAAGGACATGGAGGGCGCGATCCGCGTGGCCGGCGAATATCGGGAGATCTTCGGCAACGACTGCTACTACCTCGAAGTCCAGGCCAACGGCTTGGAGCACCAACGGGTGGCCAACCGTGGACTGGTCGAGATACACCACAAGCTGGGCATCCCGTTGGCCGGGACCAACGACTGCCACTACCTCAAGCGAGAGGACGCGCGCCCGCATGATCTGATGCTCTGCCTGCAGACCGGGAAGACCGTGAATGATCCCAACCGGCTCCGTTTCGACACGGACCAGCTCTACGTGAAATCCGTCGAGGAGATGGTCTCGGAATTCGCCGAACTACCGGAGGCGGTGCGCAACACCTGCCGCATCGCTGAGCAGTGCGACCTCAACCTGCGCTTTAACCAGAGCTATCTGCCCCAGTACCAGGTACCGGAGGGCCACACCCGCGAGAGTTATCTCGAGCAGCTCACGACCCAAGGCCTGACCGAGCGCTTGCGGGAGCGCACGAGCCAGTTTCCGGCTGACACGTATGCCGCACGCCTCCGCGAGGAACTGGCCGTCATCCTCTCGATGGGGTACGCGGGGTATTTCCTGATCGTCTGGGACATCATCAAGTTTGCG
>JAHRHE010000078.1 GCA_020027965.1 Nitrospirota bacterium
GGTGCGGGGCCGTGAGATTCTCGAGCGGATCCAGGCCGGCCACGGGCAGCCCGGTGATCTCGAACTGCTCGCCGATCTTGGGGACACGATGAAAACCGCCAGTCTCTGCGCGCTGGGCGGGCGCGCACCGTATCCCGTCCTGACGGCGATCGAACATTTCGGAAACGAGTTCAGGAGATGAGCCGTCAGCTTTCAGTGGTCAGCCATCAGCACCCCCACCCTTCCCTCCCCCTTCAAGGGGGAGGACTAAGGAGGGGGTCACGCTGGTCGCTGAAAGCTGAGAGCTGATAGCTCGGTTCATCAATGGACCGCACGGCACAAACAATCACCATCACCGTCAACGGCCAGCCCGTCACCGCCGCGCCCGGTGAAACGATTTACACGGCGGCGCGAAAATCGGGGATCCCCATTCCGAGCCTCTGTGCCTCGGACCATCTGGCGGCCTTCGGCTCCTGCCGGCTCTGCCTCTGCGAAGTAGAGGGCCAGCCGGGTACCCCGGCTTCCTGCACCACGCCCGTGCGGGACGGGATGGTGGTGCGGACCCAGACCGACCGCCTGGCCCGGCACCGCCGAAACATCGTCGAGCTCTATCTCTCGGAGCAGCCTACCGGGACAGAGACACCGGAGAGGCTGCGGAGCCTGGCCACCTCGCTGGGCCTGGAGCGCGTCCGATATGTGGAGCCGTCGAGCCGAACCCAGTTTCGTGATGACTCAAACCCGTTCTTTACCTTCGACAACGCTCGTTGCATCTCCTGCGCGCGCTGCGTCCGGGCCTGCGACGAGATCCAGGGTACGTTCGCGCTCACGATGCTGGGGCGAGGCTTCGAGGCCCGGCCGGTGGCCGGCGCGCACCCGCTGGGAGGTGAGACCGATGGGTTCGCCTCCTCCAACTGCGTCTCCTGCGGCGCCTGCGTCAAGGAATGCCCGACCGGGGCGCTTTTCGAAAAGTCAGTGGCTCGGTGGGGACCGCCGACGCAAAGCGTCCGAACCACCTGCGCGTACTGCGGGGTCGGCTGCGCGTTTCAGGCCGGCCTCCGAGACGGCCGCGTCGTCAGTATGGTGCCGGCCGACGACGGCCCCTCAAACCAGGGGCATGCCTGCCTGAAAGGCCGGTTTGGATGGGACTACATCTATGCCCCCGATCGGCTCCGCTTCCCCCTGAGTCGACGCCGAGACTCACGAGGCGAGCGCTGGGAGGAAATCTCGTGGGATTCGGCACTGGATCGGATCGCCGAGGAGTTCACGAGGATCCGACAGTCGCACGGCCCCGATGCGCTGGCCACGATCTCGTCGAGCCGGGGCACGAACGAGGAGAACTATCTCTACGCCAAGTTCATGCGCTGCGTGATCGGGACCAACCACATCGACAACTGCGCGCGGGTCTGCCACAGCGCCACCGTGACCGGCATGATGGAGGTGCTGGGCGCCTCGGCTGCCACCAACTCGATCGCCGATCTGGACCGCGCGAAGCTGATCTTGATTGTCGGCGCGAATCCGACCGAGTCCCATCCCGTGGTCGGCGCTCGGATCAAGCAGGCCATTCGCCGCGGCGTGCCGCTCATCGTGGCGGATCCGCGCCGGACCGAGCTGGCGCGACTGGCAGACCTGCACCTGCGTCTGCGGCCCGGCACCAACGTGGCGCTGCTGAACGGGATGGGCCATGTGATCGCGTCGGAAGGACTGCTCGACAAACGCTTCATCGAAACCCGGACGGAAGGGGTCAAGGACTGGATGGAAACCGTGAAGACCTGCACGCCGGAGGCGACGGAACGGATCACCGGCGTGCCGGCCGAATTGATCCGGGAGGCAGCTCGCCGGTACGCCACCAGCGGGGCCTCCCTCTGCGCGCACGGGCTCGGCGTGAGCGAGCACCGATGGGGCAGCCACGGCGTCATCGCGCTCTGCAACCTGGCGCTCGCCACCGGGAATCTCGGCCGCCCGGGGACGGGGATCAATCCGCTACGAGGTCAGAACAACGTGCAGGGCGCGTCGGATGTCGGCTGCCTGCCCACCTCGTTCGCCGGGTACCAGAGCTTTGATGATCCGGACCTGGCCGCACGGCACCAGGCGGTTACCGGCCGCCCCCTTCCGACCCGCCGCGGGATGAAAATTCCTGACATGTGGGACGCGGCGCTGGAGGGACGGCTCAAGGGACTCTGGATCATCGGCTACGACGTGGCACAGACCGACCCGAATCTGAAGAAGGTCCGCGAGGCGCTCGGGCGCCTGGAGTTTCTGGTCGTGCAGGACCTGTTCCTCAGCGAAACGGCCAAGTTCGCCCATCTCGTGATCCCCGGAGCGTCTTTCCTGGAGAAGGACGGCACCTTCACGAATCTCGAAAGACGGATTCAGAGAATCCGCAAGGCCGTCGATCCTCCGGATGGCGTGTTACCCGACTGGCGGGTGGTGAGCGAAGTGGCGACCCGCATGGGTTACACGATGCGCTACGCGCACCCGTCCGAGATCATGGACGAGATCGCGCAGCTCACCCCGAGCCTCGCCGGCGTCTCCTACGATCGGCTGGAGCAGGGCGACGGCCTCCAGTGGCCGGTACCCTCGACCAAACATCCCGGCACGCCGCTCATGCACGCGGAGCGATTTCCCCGCGGGCGCGCGCGCTTCGTGCCGGTGGACTACCTGCCACCAGGCGAATCGCCCAGCCAAGCTTACCCATTCGTGCTCGTGACCGGCCGCATCCTCCAGCACTATAACTGCGGCGCGCAGACCCGCCGGACCGACATCCTGAAGCTGGTGGTCGCCGACGTGCTGGAAATGCACCCAGAGGACGCGGCGCGCCTGCGCCTCGTGGACGGCGAGATGGTCCGGCTGGTCAGCGCCCGCAGCGAAGCGTGGCTCCCGCTAGCGGTGAGCGAGCGCGTGCAGCCGGGCGAGCTCTTTACGAGTTTCCACTTCCCGGCCACCGGCACCAATGCATTGTTGTCCTCCAGCGCCGACGACAGTTCCAAATGCCCCGAGTACAAAGTCTCTGCGGTCCGCGTGGAGAAGGTCGATGGAGGCGAAACGGTAGTCCGCCCGAGGACCGAGGCGACTCCCGCACATTCGCGTTTAATCACATGAAGGGTGAGACGTTCGACCCTGTTGCACCGGTCTACTGGTTCGTGGACCTACGCGGCGAAGGCGCGAGGCTATAGGCGAGAGGCCATCGGTATGGTAAAAGTCATATAACTTGGTCCCAATCGCCCATAGCCTATTGCCCCGTGCCCGCGCGAAAGCGATGATTTACACCATCACCCTGAACCCGGCCCTGGACCACTACGTTGAGGTGGACGACCTCCTCGTGGAGGACGCGAACCGGGTCAGGTCTGAGGGGCTCTATGCAGGCGGGAAAGGCATTGACGTCTCGCGCGCGATCCGGCACTTGGGCGGCGACAGCATGGCGCTCGGGTTCATCGGGGGGCACAACGGCCGGGTGATGGTAGATCTGCTCAAAGCCGAAGGCGTGACGTGCTATTTCACGCCCATTGCCCAGGAGACTCGCCGGGATATCATTCTCAGCAACCGGAGGCGCGGCACGCAGACCCTCTTGCACGCAAGGGGACCCTCCATCACAGCCGAAGAGTGGCGTGGGTTTCTGACACACCTGCGGCTGCTGGAGTTGCGCGACGCGTACGTGGTGCTGGGTGGCAGCCTTCCCCGCGGCGTTCCGATCGACGCCTACCGGCAGATCGTTGCCTTGGTTCAGCGCCGAGGAGCCAAGGTCGTCCTGGACGCCGATGGGGCTTGTCTCAAGGCCGGCCTGAAGGCCAGGCCGTTCGCGGCGAAGCCAAACGTCAACGAGCTGCGCCGGGCCACCGGTCGACCCCTGCGCACCGAGGACGAGATCCTGGCCGCCGCTACTGCCTTGAACCGAGCCGGAGTGAAGATCGTCATGGTCTCGCGCGGCCGCCAGGGGCTGCTGGTGGCGAGCCGGACTGAGCGCTACCGGGCCGTCCCGCCGCCGGTGAAGGTCCGGAGCACCGTGGGCGCGGGAGACTCGACGGTGGCGGGGTTCGTGTTCCGGCATGCGGGCGGCAAGACGTTGGAAGACTGCGTGCGCTTTGCCACCGCAGCGGGCACAGCCGCGACTCTGGCCCCGGGCAACCAGCTCTGCCGGCTGCGCGATGTCCAGCGGCTGGCGCCGCGAATCACAATCGAAGCGTTAGGCGTGAGGCGTAAGGCGTGAGGGGTTTCTGTGTGAGGAGTGAGGCTTTAGGAGTCAGCCGACTGGGAGGTGTTCTCTCCTTCCGCCTCACGCCTCACGCCTCACGGAAAGGGACAGGCGGCCGACCAGTGAGAAGAAATAAATTAGCTCTCAGAAGCCGGGTGACGTCGTGAAGGTGGTGGTGGCCGTTGACGGATCGAAATATGGGCGCTGGGCGACCCAGTGGGTCGCGCGGATGCCCTTTGCGACTCCCCTGCATGTGACGGCTCTCCATGTGGTGGATGTGGTGTCGTTGAAGGCCCCTCTCACGCCCCATCCGGTGGTCGTGTGGAACGAGCGATACATCCGAGCCGAACTACGCCGGATGGAAGCTTGGGCGAGTAAAGTGACCGCTGAGACCAAGACATTGATGGCCTCCCTCGGCCTTCAGGGAAGAGTTGTGAGCGAGAAGGGAGGCGTCGCGCCAACCATATTAAGGCACGGCGCCAAACGCGGCGGTCTCGTGGTCCTCGGCCACCGGGGGTTGGACGCCCTCGACCGGTTCATGCTCGGCAGCGTCTCCGCCAAGGTCACTTTGCATGCTCCGTGCTCCGTGCTCGTGGTCAAGCAGCCGCCACGGCCGATCCGTCGCATCCTGTTGGCCACCGACGGCTCCAAGTCATCGGACCGGGCGGTGCAGTTTCTGCTGAAGTCCATGCGCGCTGACCGTGGTCCAGTCCCGACTGAGGTGCTGGTCACGCACGTCATGCCATTCCTGAGATATCCGGAGATCAAAGAGACCGCCGAGGCGCTGCTTCACGGCGCGGCAGAGAAACTGGTGAAGGCGGGGTACCGCGTGAAGAAAGTGTCCCCCACGGGCCATCCGGCGGACGAGATTATCAAGGTCGCGCAACAGCGGAACGCAGACCTGCTCGTCACCGGCGCCAAAGGGCTCGGCGCCGTGGCTCGCTTTTTCCTGGGCAGCGTCTCCACCGCGCTGGTGCAGCACAGCCCCTGCTCGGTGCTGGTGGTCAGATAGGCAGCATGGGATCATTGAGTCATTGTTTCATTGAAAGAATCGAGCAATCGTCGATGTTTCAATGAATCACTGTTTCTCGGACTGTGTCAGGAGAAGGCGAAAGTCTTTTTGAGGGGATCTATGCACTTCGTCAGCGACTTCGTGGCGCAGCAAGCTCTCTGGCCGAAGCGTATGGGTGGGGGAAATTCCTTGGCGTGTCTGTTCCCCGGGTGATCGACTGGGGAAGTCGGATGTTGGGGGTCGACGTGTATGGAGTCGAGGGATTTTATATTCCTTACTTTTATGCCCTGAGTGACCAGATCGGGGCAAATGTCGCCGGTTTGATATTCCTTCGCAGAAAAGAACGATCCTGGCGCAGAGCTATCTCGCACTACCTTAGCCATCCAGTGATGCTGGCCAGTCTTTTGATTATTCTCCTCGTTCCAATCGGATTGCTTGTGGCTCGAGCGGTAGGGTTTAGTCCAACGACGCAGACCTCTACGGCGTTGGAGACCATCGCTGCAAATCTCTGCTGGGTGCCACCCCTCGTGGGCTGGTTAGCTAACAGAAATTCACCAAATCCCTAACCAAGTTGACATTTCAAAAAGCGCGCAAGTGGCTATCTTGGTGGAAGAATTTCACTCTAGCGCAATATATTCCTTCCATTCCTGCCAACATAAAATTGTCCTTGCACTTTCCAGCTACGGGAAGGTTTAGACTTAAGCATGGGGAGATTGGAAATGGACTTTGAAACGTTCACCATCCGGCAGGTAGCAAAACAGACAGGGGTTTCTTCGAAGACTCTTCGCTACTGGGAAAGCGTGGGGCTTCTTCCTAAGCCAAGCCGTAATTACAACAACTATCGACTCTATAAACCCGGTGTTGTGCAGCGCGTCGCCTTTATCCAGAAAGCGAAGAGCGTCGGATTCACCTTGGCCGAGACCCAACAGCTCTTCGAGCTGGCCAAGCGGAAAGGTACGGCCTGTCCCGAGGTAGTCAAGTGGACTGACAAAAAGATTCAGGTCCTCGAGCAACAGATTACCCTCTTATCACAATTGCGGGATCGGCTAATGGTCTATCAGAAAGAATGGAAGAAGAAGCTATCGTGTCCACCCTTGAGTGTCTCGGAAGTCTGCTGCCTGATCGAGGCCATCCCGCTCATTCCATTAAGGAAAGGAGGTGAAACTCATGCAATACCTACTAAGTCTCGTGCCCAGCACGGTGATCGCCACGCTGATTAGGGCCTGGCCAGCAATGGGTAACATTGTTAGTAATGTCTGTCCATCTTGCCCATTCTGTCCATGAGATGACGTGTTCGGAAATCGTGGCAGCGCTCTATTGAAAGGAGGTGATTCCGATGTGCCATTGGGTAGAGATTCTAGGCTTCTGCCCTTATGAGACAGCATCCAAAGCCTGGCAGTGGGTACAGGGACTCCTAGGGTAGACACGAGCAGCGGGCGGCTGAACTCCATGAGGGCAGCCGCCCTTTTTTACCAGGTTCTCTGCTCAAGGTTGACACTGGTCAAAACAGAGAGTATTTTACCAAAGGATTATGCAGGAGTAGCGCATGCGGCGTGTGCGTGTTGTGTTCGCAGGGGCCTTGGTCTTGCTGTTGCTGGTCTTCAGCTTCAACGCCTACGCCTGCCTGATCTCGCTCTTCGGCACCCCCCAAGCGACAATGGACAGCGGTTGCTCAGATCCACATGAGCAGCCGGCACGCCAGTTCTGCGATGCCTTCAAGACTCTTGGTGTCCAGGCTTCTCCAGAACTCCACCCTGTGCTTGACTGCCAGACCCTCTGTCCCGAGGACGCCGTTTCGTTGTCTCTTCTCTTCAGCCTCACGGCTCAGAGTAGCCGCGCCTTTGTCCCCGATGGTTCAGATCCTCCGCTGTATACGCTCCTGTTGAATTTCCGCATCTGATTACCAATCAAGACCGAATAGCGTATAGCGAATAGCTGATAGCCCGGAACAAAAAGGGTTCGGTCTATTGGCTACGGCTGTTCGCTCATCACATTCGTTCGGGCTATTTGCCATCAGCTATAAGCTATTAGCTTTTTAAAGAAGAGGTGCCCCATGCATAGCTTCCATCAGCTTTTACGAACCGTGGTGTCGGTCGTCGCGTATCTCGTGGTCGCCATGCTGGTGTCTCCGGCGGCTGCGCCTGCGGCCGAGCCGCGGCTTTCGCTGGAGGGCCTCATCGAGGAGCTCGCCGAGCGTAATCCGGAGATCAAGGCGGCCCGAGAGCGATGGGAGGCGGCCAAGGCCGTCGTCCCCCAGGTGCAAACGCTTCCCGATCCGAAGCTTCAGCTTGGGTATCAGCGGATGCCGATGCTGGATCCATTCCAAGGGCCGATGTACGGATTCGGTCAGGAAATTCCCTTTCCCGGCAAGCTAAGCCTGAAGGGAGAAATCGCTCAGCGGGAGGCTGAACGGCTGGAGCAGGAGTACAACGCGACTCGTCTCCGGCTGATCGCAGTCTTGAAGGAGGCTTACTACAACCTACACTTCGTCCACAAAAGTATCGAGATTGTGGAGAAGAATAAGGCACTGTTGACGCAGTTCGAGAAGACCGCGAAGGCTCGGTACAGCGTCGGGCAGGCTGCCCAGCAGGACGTGTTCCGTGCTCAGGTTGAGCTCTCGAGGGTGCTCGACCGGCTAGCTGTGTTGGACCAACAGAAGGAAAGCCTGCATGCCGCCATTAATCGTTTCTTGAATCGACCACCTGCTGGACCCTTGGGAACCCCTGAAGAGATTCAGACCACTATCCTGACGATCCTGCTGCAGGAGTTGAGCCGGCGAGCTGAAGCGTTCTCGCCAGCTCTGTTGGCGTCGGCCAAAAGCATTCATCGGTCGGAGCAGGTGGTCTCCCTCGCGCGCCGTCAGTATTACCCGGATTTCGACGTGACCGCGCTCGGCACCAGGAACGATCGGATTAACGAGAACGGCTATCAGGTGATGCTGGGGATCAAGATTCCGCTCTTCTATCAAACGAAGCAGCGGCAAGGGGTGAACGAGGCATTGGCGAGCCTGTCTGGGGCGCGTGAAGATTTCTCCGTCACCCGGCAAGACGTATTGTTCCAGGTGAAGGATGGGTTTGTACAAGCCCAGCGAGCGGAGCGTCTCATTACGATCTTGCGTGACGCCATCATCCCACAGGCCACGCTTGCCTTGCAGGCGGCGCAGGCTGGGTACGGAGTCGGGAAGGTAGATTTCCTCACGCTCTTGAACAGCCTGCTTACGCTCCAGGAAAGCCAGTTGGAACTCCACAGCGAGATGGTGAGCCATGAGAGAGCGGTGGCACGATTAGAGGCGGTGACAGGTGGACCACTGAGCCCGATGAAGCAAGAGAGGAAACCAGGACCATGACACGCTGGCGCATCCTTGCCTTGGGAGCCTTGCTCACTGCGGCCGTGGCCACGGGCCTGTGGCTGATGCCGAGACCAGCGGTGCTCCCAGCGGCAGATTCGAAACAGAATTCCATGACCGCCATGCCGGGAATGGGAATGATGGAGGAGAAGAAACCGGCCACGGCGCAAAAGCCCCTCGGAACCGAGCTTCAAGTTGAGTCAGAAGGTGGACCAGGCACGGTGGTAATTCCGCTCGAGCGTTTACAGACGATCGGGGTGAAATACGAACAGGTGGCGCGTCGTCCACTGGAGAAAGTCATCCGGACGGTCGGACGCGTGGCCATCGACGAGCGGAAACTGGTCAAGGTCACGATTAAGTTTCATGGTTGGATTGAACAACTGTTCGTTAGTGCGACAGGCGACCATGTGAAGAAAGGCCAAATGCTCTTCACGATCTATAGCCCTGACCTCGTGGCCAGCCAAGAGGAGTACCTCCTCGCGTTGCAGGGCCGCAAGCAATTAGGCGAGAGCGAATTTCCTGAGGTATCACGTGGCTCCAAGGATTTGCTCGAGGCCACCCAGCGCCGCTTCCAGCTTTGGGATATTACCGAAGAGCACATCCGTGAATTAGAGAAGACAGGGAAGGTCATGAAAACCCTTCCCATGCATTCTCCCATCACGGGGACCGTCATTAAGAAGAACGCGCTGGCTGGCGCGCACGTGGATCCCGGTGAGGAACTCTACACGATTGCCGATCTCTCTCACGTTTGGATCTTGGCGGACATTTACGAATACGAGCTGGCCTTTATCAAAGTGGGCCAGGGGGCCCGAGTGACGCTGTCCTATGATCCCGCGACCGCCCTCCATGGCCATGTGGGGTTTATCTATCCGACGCTGGATCCTAAGACGCGAACAGCCAAGGTCCGGTTCGAGCTGGACAATCCCGATGAGAAGCTCAAGCCGGACATGTATGCCAACGTCGAGCTGAAGGTGAACCTCGGAACCCGTTTGGCCGTTCCCCAGGAGGCGGTGATCGAGTCAGGCCAGAAACAGCTCGTGTTCATCCACCACGGAGGTGGTCGCCTGGAGCCGCGCTTGATCAAGACCGGCATGAAGACGGAGAACTATTACGAGGTGCTGGACGGCCTTCAAGAGAAAGACCACGTCGTTACTTCGGCCAATTTCCTGATCGACAGCGAAAGCCGGCTCAAGTCCGTTGTCGAGAGCATGGGCGGAATGTCGGGGATGAAGTAGTGGGATCGTTGAGTCTGTTTGGTCCGTTCAGTCTGTTACGGACGCAACGGACTCAACTGACACAACCGACTCAACGGATATAACGGTTACCCATGGTCGAAAAAGTCATCGAATTCAGCGCGAAGAATCGGTTTTTTGTGTTGCTGCTGGTGTTCTCGGCCTCGGCAGCCGGGCTGTGGGCCGTGCGCCAGACGTCCGTGGACGCGCTTCCGGACCTGTCGGACACGCAGGTGATCGTGTATACGACTTGGCCCGGCCGCTCCCCGGATCTGGTGGAAGACCAAGTCACCTATCCGATTGTGACGGCGCTGTTGTCCGCTCCGAAGGTCAGCGTGGTGCGAGGGCTCTCGGACTTCGGGTTTTCCTACGTGTACGTCCTGTTCAAGGACGGCACGGACATCTACTGGGCGCGGTCCCGCGTGCTGGAATATCTGAGTCAGCTCGAGGGCCGGTTCCCGGAAGGCGTGAGCCCTCAGCTTGGCCCGGACGCCACCGGGGTCGGGTGGGTATTCCAGTACGCGCTCGTGGACGAGTCGGGGCAGCACGATCTGGCCTCGCTGCGGAGCTTTCAGGACTGGTACCTGCGGTACTGGCTGCGGGCCGTGGAGGGGGTGGCCGAGGTGGCCAGTGTCGGCGGCTTCGTCCGGCAGTACCAGGTGAATCTCGATCCCACCAAGGTGCTCGCCTACAAGCTGTCCATCCCGGCCATTGTCGAGACGATCCGGGAGAGCAACAACGACGTGGGCGGCCGCGTGGTTGAGTTTTCGGGGATCGAGTACGTGGTCCGCGGACGCGGGTATATCAAGAAGGCCGAGGACATTGAGAAGATCGCAGTGGCAGTCAACGAAAACGGCACGCCGATTCTGCTGCGAGATGTCGCGACGGTCCGTCTCGGCCCCGATATGCGGCGTGGGCTCGTCGAGCTGGATGGGCAAGGCGAGGTCGTCGGAGGCATCGTGGTCATGCGCTTCGGCGAGAACGCGCTGACCGTCATCGAGCGGGTCAAGGCGAAGCTCAAGGAGCTCGAGCCCTCCTTCCCCAGGGGCGTCAAGGTCGTGATGACCTATGACCGAAGCGGGCTGATCGGGGAATCCATCGACACGGCATACGAGAGCCTCGCCGAGGAGCTGATCGTGACCGGCGCCCTGATCGTGCTGTTCCTGCTGCACGTCCGGTCCGCAGCCGTGCCGATCCTGACCCTGCCGCTGGCCGTGCTCATCGCGTTCGTGCCGATGTACCTGCTGGGCATCGGCGTGCACATCATGTCGCTGGGCGGGATCATCGTGGCGATCGGGGACATGGTGGATGCCGCGATCATCATGGTGGACAACGCCCACAAGCGGCTGGAGGACTGGGAGCGGGACGGGCGAAGGGGCGACCGAACCCAGGTCTTGATCGACTCAGCGAAGGAAGTGGGGCCGGCCATCTTCGCCTCAGTTCTGGTGATCGCGGTCTCCTTCATTCCGATCTTCGTCCTGACGGACCAGGAAGGCCGTCTCTTCAAGCCTCTGGCCTGGACCAACAACCTCAGCATTGCCGTCTGCGCGGTGCTGGCGATCACCTTTGTGCCGGCGGTGCTGCCGGGCGCCATGCGGGGCCGGATTCTTCCGGAGCAGCGCAATCCCGTGAGCCGGCTGATGCAGTGGATGTACGCGCCGGTGCTGCGCGCCTGCCTGCGCTACCGTGCAGCCGTCGTGCTGCTGGCGGTGGCGCTGTTGGCGGGAGCGGTGCCGGCCTTCCAGCGGATGGGCTCGGAGTTCATGCCGCCGCTGTACGAGGGCACCGTCCTCTATATGCCCACGACGCTCCCGGGCTTATCCGTCACGGAAGCCAGCCGACTGCTCCAGATGATGGATCGCAAACTGAAATCATTCCCCGAGGTGGAACGGGTCTTCGGCAAAGCAGGACGGGCGGAGACCTCCACCGATCCGGCGCCCTTCAGCATGATGGAAGTGGTGGTGGCGCTGAAACCGAAAGATCAGTGGCGACCGGGGCTCAGCCACGAAGGGTTGGTGGATGAGATGGACCGGGCGCTGCAGTTCCCCGGCGTGACCAACGCCTGGACGATGCCGATCAAGAACCGGGTGGACATGCTGACGACCGGCATCCGCACGCCGGTCGGGATCAAGATCTTCGGATCGGATCTCAAGAAGATCGAGGAAATCGGCCAGCACTTGGAGATGGTCCTCAAGGAGGTCCCCGGCACGCGAAGCGTCTATGCCGAACGGGTCTCCAGTGGCTACTTTCTGGATTTTGATATCAACCGGGACGAGATTGCGCGCTACGGCCTCAAGGTGATGGACGTAGGACGGATCATCGAGTCCGCGATCGGCGGCGAAAACATCGCGACGACGATCGAAGGGCGGGAGCGGTACCCGATCAACGTCCGGTATCTCCGCGAGCTGCGCGACGATCCCGAAAAGCTGAAGCGGGTGCTCGTTGCGACGCCGACCGGGGCACAGGTGCCGCTCGCGCAGCTCGCCACGCTCCGCTTCGTGAGCGGCCCACCGATGATCCGCGACGAGAATGGCCGGCTGGCGGCCTACGTCTATGTGGATATGACCGGACGGGACGTCGGTGGGTATGTCGAGGACCTCAAGCTGACGGTGAGAGACAAGGTCGAGTTGCCGTCCGGCTACACGATCGCGTGGTCCGGGCAGTACGAGTTCATGCAGCGCGTGCGGGAACGGCTCACGATCGTGGTCCCGCTGACGCTGCTGATCATCTTCGTGATCTTCTACCTGACCTTCCAGTCCGTCGCCGAGACCCTCATGGTCATGCTGGGCGTGCCGCTGGCGCTGGTGGGCGCCATCTGGTACCTGGCCATCCTGGAGTACAACATGAGCATCGCCGTGTGGGTCGGGATCATCACAGTGGTCGGCACGGCGGCCGAGACGAGCGCCGTGATGCTGGCCTATCTGGATGAGGCCTGCCGGCGGCGGAAAAAAGCGGGCGGGCTCCAGACGCTTGAGGATCTGATCCAGACGGTCCATGCGGGGGCCGTGGAGCGCATCCGGCCGATGGCCATGATTGGCCTCGTCGATGTCCTCGGATTGGTGCCGGTCATGCTGGCGACCGGGGCCGGCGCCGATGTCATGAAACGGATCGCCGCGCCCCAGGTCGGAGGCGTGTTTTCAGCCATGATCCTCACCCTGTTCGTCATTCCCCCCATCTATGTGATCTGGCGGTGGTGGAAGGAACGACAAGAGAATCGGGTGGGAGACCTTGGAGCGGCCACTCGGCCGGACTTGAACGTGAGCAACTGAGCATTGTTCAGAGCTTCAAAACCTGGACCAAGGCGGTGATGGCCTGAGAGATGTCAAGCCTAGAGGAGAGGGCGCGATGAATAGTAATACAATCCTAATCGTGGCGGTGCTGGTGGGAGCTCTCATAGCAGGTGGGTGTCTGTTCGGGCAGAAAGGCCAACTGTTGCCTGCGCCATCCGGCGCAAATGCGATTGCTGCCCGTCACAATGATGAGGGCGTCCAAGCCTATAGCCAAGGTCAGATGGAAGTAGCCAAACAACATTTCGAGACAGCGATCGAGCTCTCACCTTCTCTCGCTGAGGCGCAGTACAACCTGGGCATGGTGTTGCACAAGATGGGTTTGGATGGCGAGGCGAATCCGCACTTTATGAAGGCGGCGGATTTGGCGCCAGGGAACAAGGTGATTTGGAGCTCACCTCCGCTCAGCGGCGTCCAGATGCCATCCAAGTCCAGTGTATCGCCTGGCACTTCCGATGGGCACGGCCACAGCCACTGATTTTTAGGACGTTGTCTCGCGGATCTCAAGGAAAGGCTTCACCGAGATCCTATGCCTCTCTCAGATAGTGTTTGGTCATGTGGATCACCGGCACTGGCGCCGATGATCGGCGGGATGGTGAGCACAACCGTGCTAACCCTATTGGTGATCCCCGTCCTTTACGCACTGTGGCGCGGCCGGTCTTTTCCGGCGGAAGATCGGCTGCTGCGAACCAGTGACAATGCGGTGCAGGCAGAGCAGGAAAGCTCTCGATAAAGGTGCCACGATGAAGCGTGATGCGTCCGCTCCTGCCGATGCTTTCGTGGAGGGCACTATGAATGAGAACCGTAGCCGACTATTTAGAACGATTGCTTTGGTCCTCAGTGGTGCAGGCTTGTTTGTAGTCGGTTCCCTGGTGTCCTGCATGATGCCCGTGATGGGGATGATGGGAATGGACGACAAGAAAGATCAGGGCATGATGGACCAGGGGCACATGAAGGAGATGATGCAACAGATGATGGGCGGGATGTTGCCGCCGGGCATCAAGCCCCAAGATCTTCCGGAACCAGAAAGCCAAGGTGCGAAATTGCTGAGCACGTACTGCGCTCAATGTCACAACCTTCC
>JAHRHE010000079.1 GCA_020027965.1 Nitrospirota bacterium
TTCGAAGTCGTTGAACACCCAGTTGCCGATCCATGAATGGACGATCTCATGGCCGAGGGCATACGGTTGCACGTAATGCCGCTTGATGACCCCGCTTCCGAGCAAGGTGAAGGAGGGCATCCCGAGCCCGCTCGCGAAGAAATTCTCCACCACCGCGAATTTCGGAAACGGATAGGGCCCCAGCAGTTTGGTGTAGAACTCCAGGTACCTGACCGACGCCTGCACATACTCCCCGGACAAGTGCGCGTCCTCAGGAAACAGATAGGCGGCGACTTCGATGGACCTTCCCGAGGGATCTTGCCACTCGCGCGCCGTTTTCACGAAGCGGTTTGCCACCAGGGTGAGAGCCTCCGTTTTGGCACTCACCTGCCACTCCGAGATCGTAATACCGTCGCGGACACTCCGGGACACTTGCCGGCCGTGCGTCAGGGCCTCCCAGCCCTCTGGCGTGACGACCACAATTCTCGCGGTCGGCAGCGCCCCCCGGAGGTCCGGGTACCAGTGGGTCTCGCCGCTGAGATACACGCCCTCGCTGCCGATGTGGCCGGCCGTTTCACTCGGTGTGACGAACCGGAGCTGGCGCGGCTCGCGGGGTGGGTCGTTCAACGTTCCCTCGTAGCTCCATTCCAAGGTCAGCAAGTCACCGCGCGCGCTCGGGGCTCTCAACCTGACCGTGACCATCTGGATCGCCTGATCCGGCTCGGAAGGCTGCCCCTCCCCCTGTCGTCTTCCCTCGGGAGCCAGGGTGGCGGGTGCGGCATCGCGTTGCACCGTTTCGGTTGTGAATGGCAGGGGATGGCGACCCGATCCGCTCCGCTCTTCAATGCGGGTGACCCGAAGCGCGGGATTGAGCGAGAAGGAGAGCCGGTTGAGATCCGAGACCAACGCTTTCAGCGTGACTCGATCCGTTGCGAGGATGTGGTGACGACTGGGGGTGAGTTCCACCGCCAGGTCATGGCGGAGCAGCTCGACTGTGCGGGGCTGGAGGGCGCCGGCCGATCGGGAACCGCCTGAGAATGGCTCGCCTGTGACAAGGCGCGGGGGCAGGGTGAGGATCAGCCCCGCGAGGAGCAGACATGGGAACCGTTTCACTGACCACCCGGCAACGGACACACACCCTGGCGCATCGGCCAGCTCAGGCGCCGAACGCGAGACTCACTTGGATGGCCAGCGACAACCGCGCTAAGTCAACCGGCTTGCCCAGGATATCCACCGAGCCCAGGTTCAGCGCCTCCTGCAGGAGCTTCTCATCCTGGCTCGCCGTCAGCGCGATCACGCCTCCTTTATAGCGCCTCGCGCGCAGTTCTCCCAGCACCTCGATCCCGTTCATGCCCGGCATGTACATATCCAGAATGATCATCTGGGGCGGGTCCTGGGCCACCAGGGCTAGCGCCTCAGCGCCGCCCTGGGCGGACCGCACGCGGAAACCCTGCAGGCCCAGATACTGCTCGAGCATGTCACGGATCATCGGCTCGTCGTCTACCACCAGGATCGAGACCGCTTTCTTCGATCGGGCTTTCTTCTTCCTGACAGCCGCCGTCGCCATCGTCAGACTCCTCTTGGACTCGACGCGTCAGCGACAGGCTCTCCGACCGGTTGCGCCAGGAGCCGAACGGTAAACGTGGCGCCGTGGCCCGGCTTACTCTGGCAGGCGATGGTACCGCCCAGTTCCGTCACCGTCCGATAACAGATGGCCAGGCCGAGGCCTGTTCCTTCCCCGACGGGTTTGGTGGTGAAGAAGGGCTCGAAGATTCGAGGCAGATGTTCACGGGCGATGCCGGGGCCATCGTCGGTCACGCGGACCTCTACTGAAGGCTTCTCTGGATCGGAATGCAAGCGGGTCGTGACGGTGAGCACGCCCCGCCCGTTCGCCGAAGACATCGCCTGGCTCGCATTATTGAACAGATTCAAAAACACCCGGCCCAGTTCGTGGGGATCCGCCAACACCGGCGGAAGCTCAGGACGAAAGTCCGTGCGCACCTCGATCCGGCGAATCGCGAGGTCGTTCCGGACCAGCTCCAGCGTCCGGCTGACCACCTCATTGACCGAACAGGGCCGAGGCTGTCCGCTGGACGAACGCGCCACGCCGAGAAAGCGCTCCACGATCGCGGAGGCCCGCTGCGCTCCGTCCTGCATCCCATCCAGGTCGACGGCCAAGCCCTCGTACTGGCCACGGCTCACCTTTTCCTTGGCCAACTGGATGTACCCGCTCAGGATGAACAAGGGGTTGTTCAATTCATGGGCCACCCCGCTCACGAGCGTGCCCAGGGCAGCCAACTTATCGGACTGCCTGAGCTGCTCCTCCATCCGTTTCCGCTCGGTCACGTCTTGCATCATGGCCAAGCCATAGAGGGGCCGGCCGTCCTGATAGCGAATCACCGTCGCAGTCAGCACGACCCACACCGTGTCCTGGCCCTTCTTCAGATACCTCGTTTCCAAGGAGCAGTTCGGGATCTCCCCTTTGAAGACTTCCTCGGTCGAGGCGACCTGCTTCTGAACGTCATCAGGGTGAGCAATCTCAACGAATTTTCTCCCGGTGAGTTCCTGCTCGGTATAGTCCAACATCCTGCAGAGGGTCCGGTTCACGACGACGAACCGGTAGTCCAAGTCCATGATGGCCATCCCGATCGGGGCGTCTTCGAAGGTCTTCCGGAATCGTTCCTCGCTCGCACGCACCACCTCTTCCGATTGACTCCGTTCGGCGATGTACTCGAGCAGGTTGGCCTTTTCCTGACGTTCCTTGCGCGCCGACTGCGTGACCACGGAATAGAAGACGGCCATGACCAGCAAGACCGGCATCCGGATGAGGTGCCCTTCCAGCACTTCACCATGGTCGGCCTCCAAATAGAGGAGGATCGCGTAGGCTGCGCAGACGAGCACCGAGAAGCCGATCTTCTGGTACAGCGTCTGGGCAAAGCCGGAGATCAAGATAATGAGAAAATAGGTAAAATACAGGTCGTAGCCAGCATTGCCCGCAAGGTAGATGATGTAGGTGGTGGCCAAGGTGTCCGCGACCACCAGGCCGCCCACGAACCAGGCCGTCTCCACCAGGCGCGCAGGGAGAGCGGCCAGGACCGCCACGATCCCCATCAGTCCCAGGATGACGTACAACTGCGATTCCGGGATGATGAGCGCCTCCCGGCTCAGCAGGAGTTGGTAGGACAGGATGATCGTGACCAGCGTCTGCAGCAACACGAGCTGGCCGCGGTTGGGGACTTCGCCTGTGGCGAGGCTCTTCAAGGGAGAGGCCGCCACGGGGGTCAGCTTTGCACTCATGAACGGCATGCGCTACACTCCTGGCTCCACGTCAGGCTCGCGATCCACGACCTAGGTACAAATAGCCATTGTAGGCGGGCTGGGCTCATTCGTCAAGCTTTCTGGTAAACCGCTGCACTCGCTTCGTCTCATCGTTCCCCGGCTCTCGTTCGTCCATGCGACGGTGCGGCCTCGAAGAGCGCGTCGACGAAGGCCCCGGCCTTGAAGTCTTGCAGATCCTCCACAGACTCCCCCACGCCGATGAGACGGATGGGGATCTTCCACTGCTCCGCGATGGCGACGATGATCCCGCCGCGAGCCGTTCCATCCAGCTTGGTCAACGCGAGTCCCGTGAGGCCGACGGCCTCGTTGAAGAGTCGGACCTGAGACAGGGCGTTTTGACCCACGGTGGCGTCCAGGACCAGCAACACTTCGTGCGGCGCGCCCGGCATCTCGCGCGCCAACACCCGTTTCATCTTCCGTAGCTCGTCCATGAGGTTCGCCTTCGTGTGAAGTCGACCGGCCGTGTCGATCAAGAGGACGTCGACTCCCCGCGCCTTCGCCGCGACGACGCCGTCGAAGACGACCGCCGAAGGGTCCGCCCCCTGTTGGTGACGGATGAGCTCGACCCCGACCCGCTGCGCCCAGATGGCCAACTGCTCGATGGCGGCGGCCCGAAAGGTGTCCGCGGCGACCAGCAGAGGGCGGTGCCCCGCCTGCCGCAAGCGCTGTGCCAGTTTCGCCACGGTGGTGGTTTTCCCCACCCCGTTCACTCCCACCGCCAAGACCACGAAGGGCCTCGGTCCCCCTGCAATCACCTGGTCAATCGATTCCCCCTCGCAGGCGACCAGGGTGTCCCGGATCGTCTGTTTCAGGATCTCGCACAGGTGACCCGCTGAAGCCGACGGCCCCGGTCGGGTGGGTTGACCGATGCCTCGCCCCTGCGCCTGAAGGCTTCCCAGGAGGCGTTCCACCGTCCGAGCCCCGACATCAGCCGCGAGCAGTGCCGCCTCCACTTCCTCCAGAACAGCGGGGTCCGGACCACGGTCGAAGAGACGGTCCAACGAGAGTCGGACCGCCTCGCGCGTCTTGGCCAAGCCCGTACTGAGCCGATTGGCCCAGCTCACAGGCCCCTCCTCCGGGGCGCTCTCAGACCTGCCTTGCTGCTCCGGAGCCGGCGGGACGGCTGAGGGCTGACGATAGACCGAGCCTCTATCATTCTCGGCACCCGGCGCAAAGACTTGAGAATGGACCGCTCCTTCCGCCGCATGCGGCGGGCTTTTCGGGCCCCACGTTCGTGATCATACCCCACCAAGTGCAGGATGCCGTGGACCAGGAGCGCAGCCAACTCTTGCTCGATCGGCCGACCGCCAGCGGCTGATTGCCGCGCCGCCGCGTGAAGGGATATGACCACGTCGCCCAAGAGGGGGGTCACGGGCCCCTTCGCTTCTCGCATCGGAAAGGCCAGCACGTCGGTTGGATAATCCCGGCCTCGATACTGCCGGTTCAACCGCTGCATCCGACGGTCTCCTACCAGATCGAGACTCAACTCGCCGTCGGGCTCGCCGGCCGCCGCCAGAATGTTCTGGGCCAGCCTGGACATCGGGCGCCGGAGGGACGAGGCACGCCGCAGCCGGCTCCGCACGGAAACTCCCATCAGTGCGGCTGGCCGCCACGACCGCTCTTGTCTCGGTCAATGGCCATCGGCTTGCGGGTGGGCCCTCGGCGCCGTCCCGAACGGGTCCCGTCCGCGGTCGCGGCCCCGGCACCGCGCTGGGCGGGGCGGTGCCGGTCATACGCTCTGATAATGTCCTGAACCAAGCGATGCCGCACGACGTCGCGCTCGTCAAAATAAACGAATTGAATGCCGGGAATCTCGCGCAGGATCTCCCGCACCTCGATCAGACCTGAGACCCGATCGGACGGCAGGTCGACCTGCGTGATGTCGCCGGTGACCACCGTCTTGGAGTTGAAGCCCAGCCGGGTAAGGAACATTTTCATTTGCTCGGCGGTCGCGTTCTGCGCCTCATCAAGAATGACGAAGGAGTCATTCAACGTGCGCCCGCGCATGAACGCCAGCGGGGCGATCTCGATCTCGCCCCGCTCCACCAGGCGATTCGCACGCTCCATGTCCATCATGTCGTACAACGCGTCGTACAGCGGCCTGAGGTAGGGGTTGATCTTGGCATACATGTCCCCGGGCAGGAAGCCCAGTCTTTCGCCCGCCTCGACGGCCGGCCTCGCCAGGATGATCCGGCTGACTTCCTTCCGGGTCAGGGCCGCGACCGCCATGGCCATCGCCAAATAGGTGTTGTGGTTCACGAATCCATTCGCGCAGAAAGAGTGGGTGCCTGGGACCGTCAGATCATAGACGCGCGATTCTCCGTCCTCGATTGTTCGGATCTCGGCCCAAAAGAAATGTTGTTCCTGGTGTTCTTCAAGAAGCGCGAGCGCGCTTGTGGAAGAGGATCTCTCACGCAACAGACCAAGAATTTCTCCTAGTTTCTCATAGCTCGGAGACCGCCGACCGCTTTTGTAATCATCCAGACGCTTGTGCACCCAGCGGGAAAAGCAGCCTCCTGCCGTCCCTTCACGGATCAAGCCGCCGACGAAGGGTACGAGGTCAGCGTTCGTATTCCTCGTTCGGTCCCGAAACAGTGCCTGCTTACGAGGCAGCAAAGTGCCGATTTCACGTACAAACAAATCGGCATCCGCCCCACCTACCTCCAATTGATACGAAATCCTTTTCGCCCCACGATAGATCGTCCACTTTGGGCGTTTGCGCGAGAGGATTCCGAAATTCAACAGCATGACCTGAACTTCATCGATCAGCCGCCTTGAGACAGAATACAGGATAGGATACCCATCCCGGCGGCTCACCGTCCCGTCGGCGTCAAACAGCCCGCGTAGATACGCCGCCACAATATTGCGAGGAGCCTGCAAAATGGACGAGGGTACCGTCTTCTCGCATGCTGTACCGGTGGACATGCCCAGATGGAGCAACAACTGGCAGAGCTGGGAGCTGGCGATGATGCGGTCGTAGGGCCGGTTAGCACCGTTGGGGAATACGTGAAGGCCCAACCTAGCGGCCGTCCGATAAAAGCAGCCAAGGATCGGTTCGTCCGAACTGCTCAGGCTGATCCGATTGTGGAATGTCAGGCACCCATCACCGGTGAGGGTGCCCATGAAATACGCAAATTCTTCGTCCAGATGTTCCAGATGGGTCGGCTTCGCATTGTCATACCTCGTGTTCCGCTGATATTCGAACTCAACCCTTGTTCTTGAGCCGAACATATTCTGACCGCGCTGGATAGCCACGAAATCCCCGACCTTCAATTCCTCCGCCCGCGCCCACTCTGCGGTGCCGTTGGAAGTCACTTGCAGGAGCGGGTGCTCAGGTGTGACCTCGATTTCATACCCAAACCGGGTTCGAAAGCGCTTGGTGGGCGAGATTCCGCCATCATAAAAATGGCTGGCTTGTTCTGGTCCCTCCAGGCCCACCACGCCAAGGTTAATGGGAACATATTCTCCTGGCTCCGTGTTTGTGGCCAGGCTTTCAATCGGGCGCAAGCCTTGGTTGGAAAACACCAGGGTCCCGGAGGCAATGCATTTCCCCGTTCCAGCCGGACCTATCCCGATGACGATGTCGTACTTCTGGATCGACTCGAGGTAGGCCTTCTGAGTGGCCGACTTAGGGACGACGAACCGCTTCTTGGTGGCAATGGGAACCGTGCTGAGAAGAAGGTCTCGCAGGGGGGTGTTCTGGGTTCCGCGCAAGGCCCTGAGCGCGAAGGAGACATCCTCCGACCTGAGCTCATAGCCTTCGCCCGTCAAGGCTGCCAGCTCGGTCAGGACCCGCTCCGCCCTCCGCACGGCGTCAGGGGCACCGTCCAGAGCCAGCTCGTCTCCCCGTGCCGAGATCTGCACCCCAAGCTCTTCTTCGATGATCTTGAGATGGCGATCGTGATGGCCGAAGAGGCTGGCGGCGTTCGTTCCTTCTCGGAGCTTGATCTTGCGCACGCGGGGTCGGTGACTGCCCTCACGAAGAATTGAGTCAATGGATCATTAGATCATTGACGATTGAATTGTTCGATGATCTGATGGAGCACTCGCACATTCGTCAGTCCATCTCGCGTCGCCATTCTAGTGCCGTTCCAACTTTTGCGTCAATATGGCGATAGTAGCACCCCAAGAACCGGCTTGCCATACCTCTGGCCCGATTGAGGGCCAAGAAGTTGGAACGGCACTAGCAGGCCGGTGGAGAACCAGCAAGGCAACGGCCTTCCGCGCCTACGATTTTGGCGAGGACAGGTTCAGCTCGAACTCCTGGAAGGCTTGGCCGCCGTGACCATCCTCCACGACCACTCGGGTGCGATGAGTCCCTTTCTCATCGGGGGCGATCCGCCACTCGATCCGCCCGGTCTTGCTGTCGATGGTCATCCCGTGGGGAGCCGCCTGGAGCGAGAACGTCAGGGGGTCTCCATCAGGATCCGTGCCGCTGACGACATATTCATACCGGCCCTGAGTGATCACGCCGGTCGGTATCGAGGTGATTTTTGGCGCGCTATTGCCGATCGTCACCGGCTCGGAGAACCGCGGTTTCCCCTTGCCGCTATCGTGGGGGGTCACTTCGACCACGATCGTATCCCCCCTGGCAAAGCCGGTCGTCTCCAGCGCTTTCTGCTCTCCTTCCGAGACCATCGCCTGGTTTCTCCACCACCGGAACGTGTACCGGATGTCGTCATGGTCGAGATCGTCGCTTTCCACGTTGGCCACAACGCGGTCACCCACCCGCACGTTGCCGGGTTCCAGCACCACCTGGTTCACAACCGGCAGGGTATTGCCCACCACGACCTCGTCGCTTCGATACAGAGAGCCTTCCACCCTCCCGTCCAACGGGATCACCTCGACCATAACCTTATCGCCACGCCTGAGCTCACGCGGGTTCAGCGTGGACCCGGCCTCCGCTCCCAGGGGCCTCCCATTCACCAGCCATTGATACCGGAAAGACAACCGATCCCCATCCGGATCCCGCCCCTCCGCGTGGACCGACACCGCCCCATTCAGGAGGATCGGATTTGGCTGGATGGTGGCTGACTGGACAGAGGGAGGGTGATTGGTGCTCGCAGGCACTGGCGTGCCTTCCACCGCAGGCGAGGTTGACCGACCCGCCTCGCTTGTCTGCGGGGATTCAGACGTGCACCCCACGCCGAGGAAGAGCGTGATGATGACTCCTGCCGCAAGGCTCCCTGACAGAGTACCCATTTTCACAGGGCTATGATACCACGAATTGAGGTTTTTGCTTCAATCCTGCTGGAGATTCCAGGAGATGTATCGACTCCAAGTGGACAGGGCCGGGTTGGTCCGCACGCAGGTCATGGCGCCGCTGCTCGACTGGGTACAGGCTTTGACCCGGCTGGTGACCCCGGTGGCGCTGTCGGTCGCCTGGGCTCCCATGTGGATCACCACCTGAGACGCCATTCCGGTACCAAGGGAGAGGGACCGCTTCACAAGGGTGTCCCCGCCCACCACGTCCGTTCCCATCACCGACTCCTTATAGGCGCTCCCGGTCAGGTAGAACAGGGCGTAGAGGGAACTAGTCCCAGACCCCGTACATACGTCGGTGACGGTGGGCACATAGGTGGGGAAGAAGATGGTCCCGCCGATGAGCGTGGGACTGACCAGGTCCCGCTCACCCAACGTCGGCAGCGTCGTAACCCATCCGTGCTTGCTTGCGACAAGGCCCTGCAGGGTGCTCGTGGCAGTCCCCTCCAAGGTGGTCACGCCGGCGACCCCAGTCACCTGGTTGCCCGTGCAGACGGTGCACACCATGGCGCTCGAGACATTCACCAGGTCATTCTGCTGACAACCGTCGACGCTGGTCTGGGTACAGGCGTTCGTCATCACCGGGTCCTTGACTCCGAAGAAGTACTGAGTATCGGCGTTGCTCTTATCGGTCGCGCTGAGCAGTCGGCCGGTGCCGAAGAACAGCCAGAAGTTCCGGCCGCCATCCGCGGTCACGGTCGGGGCCGACGGGACCGGCCCGACCTTCGTGCTGCCCGTACAGGGGGTCGGCGTGCAGGAGAAGTTGGCCAGCAGGACGGTCGGCACTCGGTCGGTGCCCGACGCGATGCCCCAGGCCGCCGGGTCGGTGCTCACCCCAAACGGAGCGGTTGATCCCGTGGTCAAGCGGTACAACGTCCCCGCCCAGGTGGATGAGCCGTCCCCGTTACAGCGCCAGGGCGCAGTCCCCGAGGTTGCATTACAGAGGACATTGCCTCCATAGATGGTATCCGCGCGATAGTCCAGGTCCATGTCCAGGCCGATCAAGTCTCCAATGAAGCTGCATGGATCCTTGGCAGGATTGGAGCAGTCGGTGTTGTCCTTGCCGGTGGGGAAGGCGGTGAAGGGGCTCACCCCCACGGGGCCGTTCTTCAGATCCACGGCGAAGAACTGTCCGATCTGGAGGCTGTAGCCGTCGTAGCCGGTCGGGCCGGAGCCGACCACCATGTACCATCGCGCATTGGTGTTGTCGGCCTTGGCGCTGGCCGAGGGGTTCACTCGCACCACTGCCGGGTAGCTGGTGGAGAGCCCCAGCGACGAATCGGCGAACACCCACAGGAGCTTCGGATCGACCTCCGGATTCGTGATGTCGAGCGCAAAGTAGGCGGTATAAAACGTCCGGTTCGTGCCCACGATATTCACGATCATGGACGGCGCATGGCTGTTCGGGCAGGCACCACAACTCCCCCCCAGTCGCATCCCGCCGATCAGGACCGTCCCCCAGCCATTCGGGTGATCGGTGTCCGGCGTAAAGATCCGCGCGTCCGTCACCTTCGGCTTCAGATCCACGTAGTACGAGTGGCCATAATCCGTCTTGGTCAGCCACTGAAGCTGCGGTAAGAGGTGGTAGGGAATATAGCCCCACAGCTCGTCACCGAGTTGGAGTCCGCTGCTGTTGTCGGTCGGCGTCCGGGTAAACCAGCCGTGCTCAACCACGCCGCTCGTACCGGCGTCATCGCCCCGATGGTAGTAGCCCACGTTGAACGCGTGGAGCATTCCGTCGTTGGCGCCCACGTAGGCCACCTGCCGACGATTCTTGTACTTCACGAAGAAGTCGGTGTAGCTGCTGTCCCCGTAGATCACGTCGTACCGCTCCCTGGGAGCGCCGACAATGGTTGGAGTGGAATTGATGATATCCCCGAGCTTCCAGACCTGGAGCGAGCCCGAGACGGTCAACTGACGGTTTCGATAGCCCGCGATCTGGTCCCCTCGGATGAAATTAATGATGTTGGCGGCCTCAGCCGCGGACCCGGCCCGCACATAGGGCATCAGGGTGGCGGAGTTGTCGGGGCTGGCGGCTTTGAATTGGATCTGCTCCCCGGCATCCACGACCCCATCGTTGTCGGTGTCCACCCAGGTGAGAACCTTGCGGCTGGCTGAACTCGTCAGGGCCAGACGCTTGCCCGCCTCCCAGATGGGGAGCAAATTCTTGAAGGACACGCCGCAGGGGGAGCAGGTGATCGAGTCCGCCTTGCCGTCCCCATTGGCATCAGCATACCGATCCACCAGCACTTCGCCGGCGGCGCTGTCGTACCGCGTGGTGAGGATGTTGTCCTGAGTGTAGACCAGTTTGCCGTCCTGGTTCGTGTCCTCCCGGAGATTGCCGAATGCATCCACGAACAGGCCGTGCGTGTAGCCGGTCCACTTGATTTCGGCGGCTCCCTCGGCGGTGCTGGGATAGAAATAGGCCTGGTACGCCGCGCCTTCGCCGGTGATGGAGGAGGCCAGCACCGAGGCGGAGGTGCCGGACGTGCTCCGGTGGAGGATATTGGTGACGACGGCCGAGAGCTTATCCTTCATCAGCTCGCCCTGGTCGGACTCGAAAAAGTTGTCGGGGAGCCCATCCTGGCCTGCCGCTCCGGTGGCATTGATCACGGAGTCCCACTCCGACTGCAGGTCCGGGAGGTTGTTCCCGTTGCTGTCCACGAACCCGCCGGCCCTGGCGGCCTGCTGCATGAGCGACCGTTGGTTCGCCGTGTTGCCGGCGTCATAGACGAGGAACGTGTAGATGCTCAGATTCTGGACTCCGGCGAGGTCCTTGCCGGTCTCGCCGAGGACCGGGACGGTCGCCTGCCGCAGGTCGGTGATGTGGGCATAGTAGGCCACGTCGTCCAAGTAGTGGACGTTGGCCCCGTCCCCGTAATCGGCGGTGTGGTGGGGACAGGTGGTGGCATGCGTCCCGCCGGTGCAGTTGGAATCGATCGCGATCGGCAGCACAAAGTTACCGGTCGCAACGGCAACTTGCAAATTATGCACCGGCTGCCCGTAGTCCCTGAGGCTCACCGGGATGTTGGTATCACTGGTCTGCCCTCCGTCTGTGAAGTAGATCACGTTGCTCTTGCAGCAGCTCGCGTAGGCGGAGGTGTCGGCCCACTGGGGCGCGTTGAAATAATAGGGGTCCCTGCTCAGCACGGTATACGAATAGTCCGAGGCGGCGAAGGCGGGAGGAAGCTGGGCATAATACCGGACGGCCTCATAAAGGCTCTCGGATAACGGCGTGTTGGAATTCGTAAAGGCCTGATCGACCGCGTTGCCGAGCGCCAGCGTGTCCGAGCCAATGTCGGCCACGACCTTGCCGCCATCTCCGGTGCCCGAGGTATTCCAGTGCATGATGCCGAAGCGAGCCTTGTTGCCCGTCTCGTTGATGATCCCAGTGGCATTCTCGGGGTGATCCACCACGATCTTGTAAAACGTCTCGGCGTACGTGTCGCTGGTGTCGCTGGCATCGCAGGTGGCCGCCGACGTGCTGGGAGCCGTACCGTCGTTGTCGGCACAGAAGCCGCCCGTGAGATTCGGTTGATCCCCCATCAGATGAAAATTGAGCGTCGCGCCCACATTCGTCAGGACCGAGGCCGGCACCCGCCCGGTCGCCAACGCCGCGGACACCGACGTCCGGCGGATTTCGCAGCAGGTGAACCCGGTGATATCCGCCCCCTTCACCCGCGTGCAGTTTCCATTCGCGTCGCGCGCGACCGCGCACCAGCCCCCGACCAGGGCCCACTTCATGATGTCGTGCCGCCGCATGGTCATGTAGTTCATCAGGTTGCCAGACCACGGATAGGTGGCGCCACAGGAGCTCGGGATCGAGGCCGGGTTGGCGGCCGGGTCCGGCTGGAACCGGCTGCTGCTGTAGGTGTAGCACTCGTAGGCATCGAAGATGCCGCCGTAGACGTTGGCGGGATCGAATACGCTCGAATAGGTAATCCGATACATGCTGCGCGAGGTGTCCAGCACCAGGAGGATGTTGGGCGGCGTGGTCTTCGGCATGCTGACGGGCTCGGAGGTGTAGTCGATCATGGACTGCGCGGAGCCACTGCTCGGCTGCAAGAGCAGGGCGAGCAGTAACATCCAACTGGCCACCAGGGCGGTGTTCTGCCGTGTCATGGTCAGCTCCTCGTCCATTGTGACGACCAGCGCGGTGGACCGAGAAGGCGCACCGCGCAGGTCGTCGTTAGGTTACACACCTCATACTAAGTATAGCTTCCCCTGCCAGGAACGCAGCGGGTCATTCCCAGACAGGTCTCTCCTGGACCTGAAGCATAAATACTCAGATATTGACTGGAGATTCAGTCCGGCAGGTCATGACAGGAAGGGTTGCGGCTTGAGCGGTTCGCACGTCGGCGCCCCGGTCCGTGGCTGATAACCGGAGCGCCTCGTTCCTCTCTTTATTCTCTTTATTGTCCTTATTCTCTTTATTGGCCTATCTCCGCCTCAGTATTTCTGCTCCACCCAGGAGATGTAGCGGCTCCAGAAGGAGAGCACCGGCTTCGTGCAGGTCTGGCTGATGGCGCCGCTGCTGGATTGCGCGACAGCGGTCACCCGACCGGCGCACCCGGTCCCGCTGGTCGTCCCGTCCGAGCCGGACCCGGCGGCGCCGATGTGGACGCCTACCTGGGAGGACGACCCGATACTGCCGAGGGAAATCGACCGACGGACGTTGGTGTTCCCCCCGCCCCCATCATAGGTCCCCACCACCGATTCCTTGTAGGCGCTGCCGGTCAGATAGAACAGGGCATAGAGGTAGCTGTCCCCTTCCCCGCTGCAGACATCCAGGAGCGGGACGAAGGAAGGGAAAAAGACGGTGCCGCCGATGAGCGAGGGGCTGGCCAGCACCCGTTCGCGCGAGGCCGGCAGCGTGGTGTACCAGCCGTCCTTGCCCATCACGTAGCCTTGCAGCGTGGTCGCAGCGGTGCCCAGCAACGTGGTCACGCCGCTCACCCCAGTCACCTCGTTGCCCGCGCAGATCGTGCATACGGTGGCGCTGGAGACATTCACGAGGTTCGTCATCCCGCAATTCTCCACGCTGCTCTGAGTGCAGCCTCCGCTCAGCACCGGGTCCTTGACCCCGTAGAACCACTGGGTGTCGGTACTAACCTTCTCGGCGGAAGTGTAGTAGCGGCCGGAGCCGAAGAACACCCAGAACTTGCCGCCGTCGTCCACGGTCAGGGCCGGCGCCGTCGCGACGGGCCCGACTTTCGTGATGCCCGGACAGGGCGCCGGCGAGCAGGCGAAGGCCGTGAGCAACGAGGTCGGCTTCTGGTTCCACCCCCAGTTCGCCGGATTGGGGTCCCCGCTGTCGGTGGTCAGCCGGTACATCTTCCCGACCCAGGGGGGGTCCGAGCCGGTGCCCATCAGGTTCAGGCCCCGATAGGACACATCCGCCCGGTAGTCCAGGTTGGTATCCAGCGCCGTCGCATCCCCCATGAAGGAGTTCGCGTCATTGGGGTCGAACGTCGTGACCAGA
>JAHRHE010000179.1 GCA_020027965.1 Nitrospirota bacterium
TGTCCGTGATCTGGTGATGGAACTCTGCTGTGCCCTGCACAACGTCCGGGTGCGCCTGACCCCGTGGCAACCGATGGTTTAATCGGGATAAACTCAAATAACTATCTGTGGGGCAAACAAAGCGCGACGCTCGGGTCCTGTTCTAATGTCCGTGGGCTTCTCGCGATGGAGGACTTTTCGGATGCGCTGGCATACGGCCGCGAGGCGTACACCCTTTACCGCAAGCAGCCTGCGCTGGCGCCGCTCCACAACCTGTTCGATGCGACGCTCCAGCGCATTGACGTCGCTGCGAGCGAGGTTGCAGAACGGGCCGATCGCATGAGGGCCCGTCCGTGTGGGGCGCTGGCGCTCTCTCTGCACGCCAATCTGTTGCCAGCCGCCCGCATGGCATCGCGGCGTCTTCAAAGTCTCAGGACGCGGTATCCGAACGCTTTCCGCGCCACGAATGTCGCGGCCTCCGCTGCGCCTACGGGCGTCATCACTGCTGCACCCGATGGGTTTTGGACCATCTGCTATAATCCGAGTATGGACGCGTCGGTATGCCCCAGAGGAAGGGGGGGGAGCGGCGCGGGTACCCCATATTCGGACTTCTTCAACCACGAGAGGAATGACCCGCTCGAAGATGTCCTCCTTAGACATCACGACGGTGGTTATAAGGAGGATCAGCGGCGTGTGTCGATGAAGATCGACGAGGTCGATAGGAACCTTAACGAGCGGATCCAGGATCTCAAGCAAAGATCGTCGAGCGCGAAGGCCGTTTTTGACGAGTGGGCCGTACGCAACGGGAAAGCGATCGACACGCTCCGAGACTCGACCGATGCAGCTACTCGCACCGAGGTCCAGGCGATGAGTTCCTTCGCGAGCACTCACGCGGCGGAGGTCGTGGCTGCCCGCAAAGCAATCGATGACTTCATGGCTACCCCATATCGTCCAGATCGGGTGTCCCAACTTCTTGCCACAGTCGGGGCCGGCGAGGCCGCACTTCCCAGCGTGCCCGCCGTCACTGTCCCGCCGGACGCGCCGCTGCTGCCCGGTGTCACGGCTGCGCTAGCCGCGTACAGGACGCTCCCGCCGCTGGAAGCCTCGGTGCTTCGTGAGCGCCGCCGCGTGGACCGCGACATCCCAGTCGACGGACTCGATCGCGAGTACGCTTTCAGAACGCTCGAGCTCGCCGCGGCCTTCGCAGCTTCGAAGACGCCTGAAGGCGCTCGGATCGCGGAGGAGCTGGTTCGCGACGCCGCCTCGGCTCGGTACTTTCATAATCACCGGATGGCCAGGCTCTCTGTCACTGTCGTCGACAGGGAGGGAAACATTTCGCGGGTCGAGGTGAGCGGGCCGGATGCCCTACCGGCTGAGGCGGCATCAGTTCGGGCTAAGCGGTTCGATGAGCAGAGTGTCATTTTCGAGATGCGTGACAACGCTGAGCGCTCGGCCCTGAATCCTGCAGATCCGGACCTATCGACCCGGGCCGCTGTGCTCAAATCAGCCAAAGAGACGGAGGCGACCGCGGAGAAAAGTTTTGGGCAGGGGGACATTGCCGGCGGTACAGGACTGCAGTCGTTAGCGCTCTTGGCCCTGGATTTCACGATCTCGACGGAGCCTGTGCTCAGCGTGGGCCGCAGTCTTTACGAGCTGGTCACGGGGAACGACCTGATCACGGGAGAACCGTTCGGAGAACTCGGCTATGCATTCAATGTCGTTAATTTGGCGACGGCCGGGTTCGCGGCCTCGGGTATCGGATTTGCGGTGCTGGTTCAGCGCATCGAGCGGGCGCTGCCTACGAAAGTCGGTAATCTCATCGACCGGTATCCTAAGGCCGCTGAGCTCATTTCAAGGGCATACGAAGGAATCGCCCGTATCGGCCGGGCCAACGTGAATGACTCAGAGCACTATCTCGAGCGATCTGTGGAGAGGGCGATCCGTGAGGAGAAGTTCTGGATTACTAAGGAGGCAGTCTTGGAAACCGTCGAGAACGGGCATGCATTCGTCGATACTGCCCGACTCGTTGCCAAGGAGAAAACCGGTCTCATCTACGCTAGGGTGTTAGAACCGCCAGGGAGGAGTCCCAGAGTCCTCATAGTACCGGTCGATCCCGTCACCGCCACCATCGCCACGGTCTACGAGGAGCTAGGCGTCTTGAAGGACCTCACCAGAAAGAAGTTCCCCTTCGGGGAGGCGACCCGACCACTCACCGGCCTGGAGGAGAGCGAGTTGGCCAAAATACCCCGGTACATCGAGATGCCTCATCCCAATGAGATACGTCGGAGATAACACCATCGGCCTTCCAGGAGAGTGCTAAATACCGGGTTCATCCGCATTTTTGGTGAAACTGTATCCCGTACCCTCAGACGCTCGATGCGATCCCTCTAGAACCAAACACCTGGTGCGGAGTCAGGAAATATCCGGTTCACCGTCGCAGTTATATCAGATATCCCCATACAGCTATTCCCGACAAGCGCGCACGCCTGTTGGGTCTGTCAACTCAATTACCCCTGTGGTACATCCGACATTCCGCAGACCCCCGATGAAATTTGAGTAATTTTGGGAGGTCCGTAGAATCTCCTCAGAGGAGGAGATCGCATGCCACAGACCTACCACAGCCAAATTTTAGATCACTTGGGCCTTGTTGGACCCACGGCACTGAAGCTGCGACTAGACCTAATAGAGGACGTTGAGGGGTCTCTGTATTTCCGTTTTAACATTTGGTCCTGGCCGTTGGTGGCGAAAATGGACACAAAAGTGGTCTGTAAGAGCCTCGAAACGGGCAAACGCTACCGGTTCCTTGCTAAAAAGGAAATCGAAACCCTGCAAGCATATACCTCCGATGCCTGTAACACACGCCCTTACAAGGACATATGTCTTATTAGGTGATATCACAGCTTCAGTGCTGTGGGTCCCATTACGAACGGATAGTTGCGTGAAGTTTCCTCCCCGAACTCCTCGCATGCGCTGAGAATTTTCGGAACCGTCGTGTTACGAGTCATTGACTTTTTGCCCAGAAAGTATATATTAAACTTAGGACTAGCAACTGATTACTCTAGGCAGGTTTCATGACCGAATCCCGATCGACATTCGCCCAACAACTGGGCGCGTCTAAGGTCGAAAGCACCCTGCTCGTCTTGTTCATCCCCAGTGTGGACCGCGATTTCCAGCCCATTGACCAAGACACGTGGGTGCATAGGGCATTGGAAACCCTGGGCGAGCTCTTTGGCGGGGCTACCGCCTTTCCTCAGGGCCAAGGCGTATGGCGCGACGATGCCCAGGGCGGTCGGCTGGTGTTTGACGAGCCCGTCGTGATTAATTGTTATACCTCCGAGACGCTCCTTGAGGCCCAGGCTCCCAGGCTGCGGCAGTTCCTCGTGGACATGGGAGAACAGACTCGGCAAGGCGCCATCGGGTTGGTGATTGATCGGGATTACCTGGAAATATCGTTTCCACTCCGTGAGGCAAGCGATGGCTAAAAATATCAACAAGATAGCAGAGGCACTGGGTGCCACGGTAGTTGGAGAGGTGCCCGATACAGGCGGTGGAGCCTTTGGGATGAGTCGGCTTGCAGCCATCCTGCGCACGCGTTTAGAGCCCGGTCAAGGGCGGCGGCCGGGGCGGCCCAGCGATCCTTTATGGGTCATTCAACGCAAGGTTCCCATGAGTCAGGTAACGCTTGAGCGGCTTACGCAGCTTGCCGAGTCCATCAGCACGGCGGAGCGCAAGGTGAGCCCGATGCAGGTGGCGGCGCAACTTCTTGAAGACAGCCTCAATCGCGTCTCGTCCTGACAATTGAAGTCTACCGCTCAGCCTCTATGGGAAAATCGGCTGTGCAAGGGTGATCATGACCGGAACGAATGTCAAGCATTTCAACTGATTCGGGTTTTCGGGACCCACAGGTGTTGTACACAGGGCTTTCTCGTGTTCTAGTGTTCTTTGTGTTCTTTGTGTTCCCAGTTTGCAATTGCCACTATTTCTTTATTATTCAAATCGGAAAGCCCAGTAGAGAGGGTGTGGTATAAGGGTACCGGAGGTACAGTCGATGAATCCAGGCCAGGAGCGGCAAGCGCAACGAGTTGAAGACAGAATCCAAGAACTCGATGAAGACCTATGCTATCTCAATTTACAGATAACCAAGATCGAAGTACGGTTACGCACAGCTTTGGAACAGGTGAGCACGGTAGATTTATCAACACCTTGACACGTTCTTTTACAGCGGTATGACGGTAGTAATGCACCGTAGGTAACTCTCTGACCTTTTGTGTTTTAACTGGTTGCAAGTTTTAGGCACTACAGAAACGCCTCACATTGATCAAGGTGTACGCCATCAATTTCATCCCGTAGTGGCGCTGCTGAATGTGCTCGAAACGGAGCAGCAACCGCTTGAATTTGTCCTCCCACGCAAACGTCCGCTCGACGCGCTCCCGTAACGCATGAATCACGGCATTGAACCACCGCTTGCGCCCGCGCTTGGGACTTGTGCGATGACGAGGATTCTCCTTGATGTTCGGAATCATCCCCGCATTGAAGATCGCCTTGCGATTCGCCTTTGAATCGAACCCGCCATCAAGATTGAGATATGCACCTTCCAGCACCAATCCCGTGAGCTTGGCCACCCGCTTCAATCCCTTCAAGCCTTCCGGCAACAAGACCGTATCTGCTTCATTGACCGGCGCCACCGGGAGATCCCCATAGAGCTGCAGAGTATCCTGGCCGAAGAGGCCAGCCAGTTGGCGAACCAGTTCCTGACCATCTGTATCCGCGCCATCGATTACTGTCCGCCGGTCGATCTGCAGTTGGGCGAGTTCCTGCGTGCCCTCATCACCGCTGACTACGACCTGGTGCCGTCAGACCCCTGGGGCTACCGTGAGGCCTTGATCGATGCCTTCTGGCGGCGCGAGCTCTATC
>JAHRHE010000180.1 GCA_020027965.1 Nitrospirota bacterium
CTGATGAGTCCCCGCTCGCGGTCTTCCTCATCGATGAAATCAAGTACTCCGGCCTCAAAATGTTGAATGGCCGCCCTGGCCGCGAGCTCCGCTTTGCGAGGGTCCAAGATCAGCACGAAGTCATCGCCACTCGCGTGGCCTAGAAAATCCTGGGGCCCGCCGTGCGTCCCCAGTGCTTCGGCGAGAAGGCGCGCGGTGAAGTGGATCAACTCGTCCCCGCGCTCAAAGCCGTAGCGATCGTTGAATGCCTTGAAGCCGTCCAGGTCCACGTAGAGCGTCACGAACCCTTCGCCGCTCTCCATGCGCCGCCGGAGCTCCCGCTGAATCGCCTGAGTTCCGGGAAGTCCCGTCAGCGGGTCCTGATCCTTCCACAATCTGCTGAGCTCGCGCATGGAGTCACGGGTCTTGGCGAGCGCGCGGCCCAGCTGGCCGATCTCATCGGGACCCTGCTCAGGGATCTCAACAGAGAAATCGCCCCGCGCTAGATCCTGCGATACACGCGCGTAGCGAGTGATCGGTCGTACGACCACGAGCGTGAGTGACCAGAGCAGCACGAGCGTGAGCACGCCGGTCGCGAGCAGCGCGACGAGTGCCGCCCGACGGACGAACGTCCACAGGCCTGCCTGCGCGGCGGTCAACGTGAACTCGATCTCTAGCGCCCCAGCCAGCTCGGCACCATCGCGAATTGGGACGACGACTCGTAACTCAGGAGTCCAAACGGTACGCCTCACCGTGGCCGCGGAGACGCCGTGCTCAACGGCCTCCTGCACGTCTGGGCTTCGGTACACACGTCCGATGTTCTGTGTACTCGACGCCGCAATCACACGATACTCGCGGTTCATGAGGCGAACGTTCTGGACACCGGGCGTCCGTGCGTATTGCTTGATGAGTGCACTGACCGCCTCAGTTCGGACAAACCGCTCAATCCCGATCGATTGCGCCAACGCCCTTGCGCCCGCGATGCTGGCTTCGCGCTGCTCGGTCAGCTGGACGCGCTGTTGCTGGAAGGCCTGAATCAGGGTAACGACCGCGAGCAGGCCGAACACCGTTCCCAGAACCACGACCGCGACTTTGGCGCGCAGGGTGCGCATGGATAGAATGACTCGGGTAAGGAAAGATTCTTCCATTTCTCTACCGACATGCCCCTGGGAAAGGGTGTCCCAGTCAGGCCTTTGTGTTTTAATGAGTCTCGGAGGTCAGATCTCATGGTCAAGCAATATCTGCTGGCGAGTGATTTCGATCAGACGCTGAGCTTCAACGATTCCGGCATCGTATTAAGTGAACTCGTCGGCATCTCCGGATATCAGGAGAAGGCTGCGGGCCTGGCTCGACTCAACCTGGTGCAACAGGGAGGGGAACTCGCCTATCTGTTGCGGCACGATCCCGAGTTTCGTCGTGTCAGGAAGGACCACCTGATCGAGGTCGGCCGGCGGGTGCGCCTGAAGCGGAACATCGGACTACTGACCCAGTTTCTCGAACATGGGATTGCCGGCTACCACTTCGATTTCTACGTGGTGTCGGCTGCCCCCGAAGAGGTAATCCAGGCCGCCCTCGACGGAATCCTGCCGCCGGCCCACGTCATCGGCACCCGGTTCTCCTACCACCCGCAGACCGGCGAGATCGAGTCAATCATCCGCGTCCCGGCGGGCTACGGAAAGGTGGTCGTAGTGGATGAGCTGCAGGTGAGATTGGGAGTGCCCCGCGATCGTGTCGTGTATGTCGGCGACGGAAGCTCGGATGTGCACGTGATGCTCCACGTGGGACGTCAGGACGGGTTTACCATCGCTGTTTCGGAGTCCAAATACATCACTCAGATCGCAAAACGCACCATCTTGAGCGACGATGCGCTCAGCGTGCTGGTCCCGATCCTCGAGGACATCGTCGGACTCGACGCGACCCACATCCGTGCACTTTTTGAAGAGCACGGCTTTCTTATTCAAGAGTGGGAGAAGGTGCGCACCGATTGGCTGACGATCCGGGAAAGTATCCTCATCCAACCAGATCAAACGCAGACCTTAAAATAACCCCACAGTAGGTTCGACGGAACGGCACCTGGCACGGATGCTGGGAGGGAACACGATGGATTGGGACCGGGTTTACGTGACGGTGTGGTACGCCGTCATTGCACTCGTCGTCATCATCGATCTCTATACGATCATCGATCGGCGGTCAATGACTCCTACCCTGACACAGGTCATTGTCCGCGAAGTACCGTGGTGGATCACAATGCCGTTTCTGGGCTGGATGTTTCTACACTTTCTGATCCGCTATGCGGGATGGGGTGAGTGGTTCTGACGGCCTCGTTCTGTTCGATGACGAACTTGCTCCCGGGTTGCCGCTTCGCAGTGGCTTTGAGCTCGGCCGCGGCTTCATCGATCTTGAAGATGCTCGCATGGCGCGCGGCAACGGGGACCCCCACGATGGTCAGACCGGCCAAGGGCAGCTGGCCGAGACCGCCCTCGTTGTCCTTGGCCATAATGTATCCACGCTCGAGATCCTCTCCATCATAGAAATCCAGGACACCAGCCTCGAACGCATGGACGGCCGTCTGGGCCACCGTATTGGCCCGGCGGGGGTTCACGATCAGAACAAAGTCGCCGCCGCCCACATGTCCAACAAAATCCCCGAGCCCCCCATAAGTCCGCAGCGTCTCCTGGAGCGTGCGTGCAGTGAACCGGATGACCTGATCGCCGCGCTCAAGTCCGTACCGTCCGTTGAACGCCGTGAGAGAGTCCAGGTCAGCATACAGCGCGACGAACCCCTCTCCACTGTCTAGTCGCCTCCGCAGCTCCCGCTGCACCGCCTGATTTCCCGGCAGACCTGATAAGTGATTTTCGTCCTTCCACGTTTTGCGCAGCGCTTGATTCTGCAGCTTATTGAGCTCTCGGAGGGAATCACGGGTCTTGGCCAGCGTCCGGCCCAGCTGGCCAAGCTCATCGGCGCCCTGATTCGGGATCTCAATGAGCAGGTTCCCTCGTTCCAGATCATGTGACAGCTGCGCGAACCTGGTGATCGGCCTCACCACAATCAACGTCAGCGGCCACATCAACGCCAGTGTGAGCACGCCGGTCATCACCAATGAGACGGGTGCCGCCTGACGGACGAAAGGCCACAACCCAGCCTGAGCGGGAGGTAACGTAAACTCAACCTCGAGGGCTCCGATCAACCGGCTGCCCTGCCGGACCGGTGCGGTCACGCGCAAAACTGGAGTCCATATCGCTCGAGAAATTGTTACCGCAGTGATGCCGTGCTCGACAGGTTCCTGCACATCGGGAGTTCGGTAGAGTCTCCCGGCGTTTCGTGGATTGGAAGCTGCAATGACCCGATAGTCACGATTCAGGACGCGGATGTGTCGAATGCTCTTCGATCGTACGTAGCCCTTGATAAGCAGGCGTAGCCGATCAGCGCGAGCAAGTCCTTCGCGACCAAGAGACTCAGCCAGGCTACCGGTAACCGCAACATTCACATCGCGTTGGGCGGCTAGATGCTGACGCTGATCCCGGATGGCCTGAATGAATGTGAGGATTGAGAAGGTGACGAAGACGGATGCCAGGAGCACGAGCGCTATCTTTGCGCGGAGCGAGCGCATCAGAGACCCAGCCACGACTCCCGCATGTCATTACGGCATTGCCCGCGAAGACGATCTCCCAGTCCCGATGAAGCTTTTAAGCCAAGAGTGTTCGGCCATTTCAGTCGGAGGAAGTTGGAAGGCTCGCTGGAACGAAAGAGCTATCTCGAAAGTCTGATCGACCGCGGCATGGAGTGACGCGTATGGCGGATATCTACAGCCATGGGGTCCGCATCCACTACGAAGTCGACGGCGAGGGCGTCCCCCTGCTCCTCCACCACGGCTTTGCCGTAAGCCTCACGGGATGGCGTCTTTCAAACTACGTCGAGCAATTGAAGGACGACTATCAGGTCATCCTTCTCGACGCCCGAGGGCATGGCGCAAGCGAGAAGCCACATGACCCCACAGCCTACTCTCCGGAGTTCATGGTGGGTGACATTCTGGCCGTGCTCGACGCACTGGATGTGCCCAAGGTCCACCTCTGGGGATACTCCATGGGCGCGCGGATCGTGAGGGACGTTGCGAACACGACTCCAGAGCGCGTCTCCTCGCTCATCCTGGGAGGCTTTGGTCCGGCGCCTGAGCCAATGAAAGAGGCTTTGCAAAAAGGGCTCGATACCTTCGTCGAGTTTTTGGACCAACGCATGGGTGGTTTGAGGCCAGAGGGCAGAGCGATCTTCATGGCCAACGATCGAGAGGCGCTGCTCGCATGCATGGCACGACCGATTGAATTAACACCCGCGCTGCTGCCGGCCATGCCCTGCTTGGTCTATGCCGGTGAAGCTGATGAAACATTCCCACAGGCCAAAGGGTATGCGGAACGGTTGCCCCGAGGGAGGTTCTTTTCTCTAGCCGGGCTCGGTCACATTCAGGCATTTGTGCGGAGCGATTTGGTCTTGCCTCGGGTCAAGAATTTCCTATCTGAGGTGGGCGTAAAGGCAGTGTAGGAAGGTTCGTGTGGAGCCGCCGAGGGAATTTGTACCCACCACAACTCGGTCCGGACCGAGTTCGGCAGCATCCAACCAGGCTATTTCAAGTTGACCTATCTGCGTTAGAGGTGGCCCAGCAAAATGCTTGACAAGTTTCGCAGGGGGATACCACGAGAGTCGCATAGACGACCACGAGGAGGTGCCTTATGAAAATTAGCGCCCATATCGAGAATAGCGAAGGCCAGCATAGGCTCACTCTGAAAACAGGTGACAATGCTCATTCCATCACGATTCCACCCAAACCTACAGGGTTCGGCTCGAAAGCGAGTGGCGGAGAGCTCTTGTTCTTGGCCCTAGCCACTTGCTACTGT
>JAHRHE010000080.1 GCA_020027965.1 Nitrospirota bacterium
GCGATCGAGTTCAACACGTCGTCATGGCGGGGCCGATACCGATCCAGATGCAGGTCGCTGAGATGGATGGCGCGCCGACCGGCCAGCGCGGGGTGGCGACACCGGATCCTCGAAATCTGTGCGGTCGACAACCCAAACTCCCAGTGCGGAAATCGGTTGAAGAGACGCTGAAGCGGCAGGGTCAAGGAATGGGCCAGGAGGAACCGGGCCCTGAGATGCCAAGGACGCGAGCGGCGGGTCATTGGGAAATCCGATTGAGGGCGGAGCGATCCTGGGGCGTGAGGCGGTATCCCCTGTCCAAGAGGGTGCCCATGCCGGCCATCAGCCCCTCCAGGCTGCCCGTCTTGTGCATCGCCTCGAACTGAGTATTTAGAACCGCCAGATAAACAGCCGGTCGTCGAACGGCGTCGAATCGGAGGCCGAGCGATTCCACGATGTCCTGCAACTCGGTCACGCTATATTGCTCGTCATCGTTGCGGTCTCCCACCAGCGCAAACTGGTAGAAGGTCAGGCTGATGGACAGCAGGGCTTGCGTCCGGCCGAACTCCTGGCGTGCCGCCCGCAAGCCGCCCGGGTAGCGTTGCGGACAATCGGAGGTTTCCAGGGCAGACCGGCCCAACCGCCCCGCCGGAGGGTACGACACTCCTTGGACAGGGGGCTGCGCCGGTTTGTTGTGCTGCTGCTCGTAAAACCAGGCGGTGCAGGTCTCTGCTTCCAGGAACAGCCGCTTATCGGAAAGAATCTGTCGCTGGATATGCTTGGTGAAGGACCCGAACACACTGTCGCTCTCAGCCGCGCTTGCGAGGGGCACGGGAGTGGATGCGCAGAAGAGCCCGCACAGGCAGAGCAGCGCGCAGGGCAATGGAACCGCGCGAAGTCGTCGAGTGCGCGTCGTGCGTTTCAGGGCGGCTAACATCGCGGCGATCTCCCCCAGCGTAGACAAGGTAGAATCGATTAAAATTATAACATGAGGTGGCCGGAGCCGTGAGACGGAACCCTGTTTCTTGCAGGACGGTTTCACCCTTCACGCATGGCCAATGACCATGGAACGAATAGAGCGTCCTCAGGTTGATCGGCCGGAACAGATCATGACCGAAGTCGGGTTGCCCTTCCTGACGGCCGACGTGCCCGGTATCGGAGGAACAATCCGTACGCTGCCCGAAGACTTTCGGGTAGACGAACAGCCCCTCTATCTCCCCTGCGGTGAAGGCGAGCATCTGTACCTGCGCGTGAGCAAGCGCGGGTTGACGACCCACCAGATGGTCGCCCGATTCGCGTCCACCCTGGGGATCAAAGCGCGCTGCATCGGCGTGGCGGGTCTCAAAGATGCCAACGCGGTCACGACCCAAATGGTCTCCGTGCAGGGCGTAGCCCCGGACGCGATCGCCCGGCTCAGGCCCGACGATCGGATCCTTTCTGTCGAGCTCCTGGGACGTCACCGCAACCGGCTCCGCACCGGCCATCACCGGGGCAATGCGTTCCGACTGGTGGTCCGGGGAGTCCATCCCGGTGCGGCTACCCGGGTGCCGGCGGTTCTGGAGCTGCTCTCCCGCCGGGGGGTGCCGAACTATTTTGGGCCGCAGCGGCAGGGTCGGGCGGGGATCAATTACAAGGTGGGCGCAGCCCTGCTGGGGGATGAGCGACGCCGCGCCAAGGTGCCCAAACCTCAACGCCTCTGGTACCTGCACGCCTATCAGTCCTTTCTGTTCAACCGGGTCCTGGCCAGCCGGATCGATCGGATCGACCGTGTGCTCGTGGGGGACTGGGCCATGAAACATGACAACGGCGCCTGTTTCAGGGTGGAGGATGCGACGGCGGAGCAGCGCCGGGCTGAGGCATTCGAGATCAGCCCAACCGGCCCGCTGTTCGGGTCGCGGGCACCCTGGGCCAGCGGCGAGCCCGGCGAGATCGAGCGAGCAGCCGCGGCGGAGCTGGGGTCCACGCCCGAGTCCCTCACCCGGGCAGCGGCGGGCTGTCGGTTCCGTGGCGAGCGACGCTCGCTGCGCGTTCGCCTGGAGGGGCTGGACTGGAACCTGAGCGGGGATCAGTTGTCGGTTTCCTTCACGCTGCCACCAGGCGCCTATGCCACCAGCGTGCTGCGTGAACTGATGAAGAACAATGAGCCTCGAAAAAGGTGACCCGCGTGCTATCATTATGAGCGGGGCCCTTCGACGAAGCTCGGCTCGACTGAGCTCGCCGCGGGCAGGGCGGGCCCTTCGACCCCTCGACGCACTCGGGGTGGTGAGCTCGTCCCTCGACTCAGCTCGGGACCCTGAGCTTGTCGATGGGTCGAACCACGAAGCTCAGGGCAGGCCCTTCGACAGGCTCAGGGCAGGCGAGAATAGGGGGCAGTTGGGTATGAATGCAGCACAGGAAACGGTCCACCTCCAGGGCCACATCATCGATTCGCTCATCCTCGCGAAGGTGCTGGACACCATTCTGATGATGGGCGGTACCTTCGACCTGCAGGAGGTACAGATCGGCGGGACCCGTGAGGAACCCTCCCGCGCCAGGATCATCGTGCGGGCGGCTTCGCCGGAGCTGTTGGGAGAGATCCTCGAGGCCATCCAGCCGCACGGTGCCTCGGTCGATCGGGAGTCGGACTGTACTTGTGAACCTGCACCGGCTGACGGCGTCTTTCCGGATGCCTTTTATGCGACGACGCACTTGCCGACCCAGATCCGCCTCCGAGGACGCTGGATCGACGTAGGCGCGATCGAGATGGACGTGGGGATCCGCGTGGACCGCGGCCTCACGGCGGCCAGAGCGATCCCGATGGGGGAGGTGAAGCGGGGCGATGCCATCGTCACCGGCCGGGACGGGATCCGGGTGCTGCCGCTGGAGCGACCCCGGGAGCGCGATGTCTTCAGCTTCATGGAGGCTCAGATCTCAGCGGAGCGGCCCCATGGCCACATCATTTCGGACGTCGCGCGCCGGATGCAGGCGATCCGCGAGCAGCGCGAGCGTGGAAAACCTGATGTCAAAGTCCTGCTCGCGGGCGGCCCAGCCATCATCCATGCGGGTGGCCGTGAGGCGCTGACCTGGCTGATCGACTCCGGCTACGTGCACGTCCTGTTCTGCGGCAACGCGCTGGCTGCCCACGACATGGAGGCGCACCTGTTTGGCACCTCGCTGGGGTACGCGCTCTCGGCGGGCCGGGCTGTCCCGCACGGCCACGAGCACCACCTTCGGACGATCAATCGCATTCGCGCGATCGGCAGCATTGAGAAGGCCGTTCGGACGGGCGTCATCTCGGGAGGAATCATGGCGGCTTGCGTCCGGCGCGGGGTGGAGGTGGTGCTGGCAGGGACCATCCGGGACGACGGCCCGCTCCCGGGTGTCATCACGGACTCCGTGGCGGCTCAGGCGGCCATGCGGGCGGCGCTACCGGGCGTGAGTCTCGCGCTCTTGGTGGCCTCCACACTCCAAGCCGTGGCCACCGGCAATCTTCTTCCCGCGACCGTGCCCACGGTGTGCGTGGATGTGAACCCGGCGGTGCCGACGAAGCTCGCCGACCGCGGAAGTTTCCAGGCCGTCGGGCTGGTCATGGACGCCGCCTCCTTTCTGCGCGAGCTCGCGCGCGAGCTAGGGTGGAAAGCATGAGTCGCTTGCTGGTCTGTCCTCCGGATTACTTTCGCATCGAATACGAGATCAATCCATGGATGCGGGTGTCCAACCAGGCCGACCCTGAACGAGCGTCTGCGCAGTGGCACGACCTCATGACGGTGCTGGAAGACCGCGTCGGGGCTCTGCTGGAGCGGATGCAGCCGGTGTCCGGTGTTCCGGACATGGTCTTTACCGCCAACGCGGGGGTGGTGGACGGGCGGCGCGCGGTGCCCAGCCGGTTTCGGCATCCCGAACGGCAGCGCGAAGAGCAGTATTTCGAAGCCTGGTTCCGCGAGCACGGCTACCAGGTGACGCTGCTCGAGGAAAGCCTCTACTTCGAGGGCGCGGGGGACCTGCTGGGGTTTCCGGACGCGTGGTTCGGCGGGTATCGCCAGCGGAGCGACATCAGGGCGTACAGCCGCCTCAGCGAGATTTTGCAGCGAGAGATCATTCCGGTCGAGCTGGTGGACAGTCACTTCTACCATTTGGACACCTGTTTCTGTCCGTTGAGCGGGGGCGAGCTGCTCTATTACCCTACCGCCTTCGACCCCTACGCGCAGGCGGTCATCATCAACCGGATCAGCGAGGACCGTCGCCTGGTCGTGCCCCGGCCTGAGGCGCTTCGATTCGCGTGCAACGCGGTCTGCGTGGGCAAGCACGTGGTCTTGCCGACGGGCTGTCCTGAGACAGTGACGATGCTGGAAGCACGGGGCTACGAGCCCCATCCGCTCCCGCTGGATGAATTCATGAAAGCCGGAGGGTCGGCGAAGTGTTTGGCGCTGGCGCTGGACTGATTGCCTGGCCGTGACACGTGATGCGTGACAGGTGACGAGCGAATCGCGAAAGGATCCATCCTGCTGACGTGTGACGCGTCACTCGTCACGTTTTCTGCGGAATAGCCATGAAAAGTAGAACCCTCCAATCGCGATGGTCACTAGTTCGATCGTGATCAGCAGACGACTCACCATCGCCTCCGGCTCCGGAGGATTCAGGAACAAGTGAAAGCCCAGGAATTCCGCCGGCTGTCCCGGTGCGGTCTCCCAGGGCGGGAATACGAGCGCGAAGAGCAACAGCCCAACCATCACGTACAATGCGGGCAGGTGCATCGCCTCCGCTGCCGGCTCGCCGGATGGCGCAGGACGCGCGGTCGATGACGTTTCCTGGACGGCTTTCCCACAGATGATGCAGAAACGGCTGGCCTCGGGCAGTACCTGGCTGCAGAAGCGACACGTCAGCATAAGCGGGCTCTCATCAGGCACCAGGGTACATCTAGTCGAGCCGGATTTCCAACCCCGCCGGCGGGCACTGCGACTGGCTCATCTGCAGTCTCTTTCCATTCATTGACTCTCGGGCAAAGGCATTCCTATAATCCGGCGCCCTCGTGTAAGGTTCTGCAGGAGCGCCCGCATGGCAAAAGCGGTAGAGCCCGTACAGCTCATCCGGAAGGTGGCGGTGATCGGCGCCGGGGCTTGGGGAACTGCCTTGGCCCGCCTGGTGGCCGACAAGGACCTTCAGGTCCGGCTCTGGGCGTATGAACAGGAAGTCGTCGAGGCGATCCGGAGCAAGCGGGAGAACACGATATTCCTCCCAGGGATCACCCTGCCTCCGTCTCTCTCGCCGACAGGGTCTCTCGCGGAGGCCGTCCAGGACTGCGACCTGGTGGTCTTCGTGGTGCCATCCCATGCGGCGCGCGTGGTGCTGCAGCAAATGAAGCCGCTCTTCTCGCGCGCCATGCCGGTCGTCAGCGCGACGAAGGGGATCGAGGAAGGCACGCTCAAGCTGATGTCCCAGGTGATGGAGGACACCTTGCCCGCGGGGATGCGCCGCTCGCTTACGGTCCTCTCCGGCCCCAGTTTCGCCTTGGAGGTGTGTCAGAAGAAACCCACGGTGGTGTCGCTGGCTGGCAAGGATCCAGAATTGGTCCGGCGCCTTCAGGCGTTGCTGATCACACCGTTCTTCCGGGTCTACACGGGTTCCGATCTGCTTGGCGTGGAGTTGGGCGGGGCGCTCAAGAATGTGATGGCGCTCGCCGCCGGCGCGGTGGACGGGCTGGGGTTGGGACACAACGCGAGGGCAGCCTTGATCAGCCGCGGACTGGTGGAGATGATCGGCTTGGGGACCGCCATGGGGGCGGAGGCGGAAACATTTTACGGGCCTTCCGGGCTGGGTGATCTGGTGTTGACCTGCACCGGGCCCCTCAGCCGCAATCATACGGTCGGGGTGCGCATCGGCAAGGGAGAAACCTTGCAGGATATCCTCCGAGAGACGCACACGGTCGCCGAAGGCGTCAAGACCGCCCGCGCCGCGCTGGGTCTGGCGAATCGCTTCGGAGTGGAGATGCCGATCGTGCGAGAAGTCTGCGCAGTTCTGTTCGAGGGGAAGTCCCCCTTGCAAGCGGTAACCGACTTGATGCTGCGAGCCGCGAAGGACGACCTCGTAGAGAAGGACAGCAATCCGAAGCCTGACTCCTGAACGCTGAATGGACCAGGATCGCCTCAAGAAGCTTCTGAGCGACCTCCACATCGGAAAGGTCGGTGTCCAGACCGTCATGGAGCGGTTGAGGACGCTTCCCTATGAGGATCTCGGCTTCGCATCCGTGGATCATCATCGCTCGGTCCGGCAGGGGTTTCCGGAGGTCATCTTCTGCGAAGGGAAGACGCGGACGCAGGTGGTCGCGATCGCGCGGGGCCTCATCAAGAAGGGCGGGCCGCTCCTGGCCACGCGGGTCGAGGCGGATGTGGCGCGCGCGCTGACTCGGCTCGACCGCCGCGCGGTTTACCATCCGGTGGCTCGCGCCGTGGTGATCCGCAAGCAGAACGTGCGCCTCCAAGGCGATATCCTGATCGTAACGGCGGGGACCGCGGACATCCCGGTGGCCGAGGAGGCCCGGGTGACGGCCGAGGTCATGGGCAGTCACGTGGAATCCATCTTTGACGTGGGCGTGGCGGGCCTCCACCGCGTGCTCGACCGCCATGACCGCCTGCGCCGGGCCCGCGTCGTCGTCGTGGTGGCGGGAATGGATGGCGTGTTGCCCAGCGTCATCGGCGGCCTCGTCGACCGTCCCGTCGTGGCCGTTCCAACCAGTCGAGGGTACGGCGCAAGCTTCGGGGGCCTGGCCGCCCTGCTCACCATGCTGAACTCCTGCGCATCCGGCGTGGGCGTGATGAATATCGACAATGGCTACGGGGCCGGATGCTTAGCCCATCGCATTAATCTTCTGGGCGAAAGGCGATAGGCACATAATGGCTGCACTTACCCATGCCCTATAGCCCATTGCCTCGCGCCAGTAGTTACCTCACTTCGATCGTTCCGCGTTTCGGCCAGGAGACCATCTGCGTCCGAGGACCGTTCTCTCCGACCACCAGGAGTTTAGCTCTGACCTCATAGTCGAACCGTCCCTGTTGCACGCGCTGCCCAGTCTGATCGTTCCCGTCCCATATCAGGGTAATGGTCATCCGGATGTCGGGGGACTCCGGGGACTCGTGTTCCGGCCCACCTATCGACTCGTCCTGAGTGGAAGGGGGCCCAGCCGCTACCCCTCCCACACCCACACCGGCACCCACGGCCTCAGGGCTGGCAACGGGGTCCCGAGAAGGCTGTGTACTGGGTTCGGCATCCGTACGTGTGCCGCCTGGTGCCCGCTCGGTGGGTGCACCTGGTGGCTCGGACCCCACATCCATCTGAGTGGGAGGGGGCCCAGCAGCTACCCCTCCCACACCCACCTGAGCAGGAGGGGGCCCCGAGGACGCCCCTCCCACACCCACTGGCTGGCGGCTGGTGAGGAACCGGAGAGAGTTCTTGGACGGTGAACTGATCAGGGAGGAGACTTCAAGCAGCGTGGAATCTGCCAGCTCCTTGGGCAGTTCGATCTCGATGATGAAGGAGAGCGAGCTCTCACCTGGAGTGAAAGACTCGGGAGAGACTACCACGGAGAGAATGTTCAGATCCGGAGGGACGACCGGCGGCTGCTTTCGTTTGGCCTCCACGGGCATGACATTCAGCAAGAGCCAGACGGTCAGGCAAACCAGCGCCAAACCCCGTGGAAGGAACATCTCCTGCGCAGGGCGTCGGCCCGTGAAGAACTGAAGAGACAGCTGGGGTCTGCGGCTGAACTGGCTCATATCAGAATTATAGCGCTTCTATTCGCGTGGAGTCTGTCAGGTTCGAAGCGTGAGTGGGATACCACAGGGCAGTCGGACTGTCAATCTAGGGATCGAACCTACCGAGGTACGAGGTTCGGGGCTCATGGCGAGAGAGAAGGCAAGACCTAGCGCCCATGGCCTCGTGCCGAGAGCCTCGCGCCTGCCGAAGCCCGATTGCTGTCTGCGCAAGGCTTACGTTAAGATGGGCGGCGAATGTGACTGAGCGCTCATCACTCATCGCAGAGTGACAGGAGGCGAAGTGGCGCAGCTTCATCTCGACTGCTTCTCAGGAATCAGCGGGGACATGATCCTCGGCGCCCTCGTGGATGCTGGTCTCCCGTTCAAGGAACTGGTTCGTACCCTGAAGGCGGTGCCGATCGCGGGGTATGAGTTGCGGGTCAGGCGCGTCATGCGGGGGAGCCTCCACGCGACGAAAGTGGACGTGCTGGTTCGGGAGGGATTTCGCAGTCCGGTCTCGCTCGGCCGTATCGAACGGATTATCGCAGGAAGCCGGCTGCCCGAGCCTGTGAAGGACCGGAGCCGAGCCGTGTTCGAGCGGCTCGCCAAGGCCGAGGGGCTCGCCCATCGGGTCGGTCCTTCGGAGGTGCGGTTTCATGAAGTCGGGGCGATTGATTCCATCGTGGATGTCATCGGGAGCCTGGCGGGCTGCCACCTGCTCGGCGTCGAGCGTGCGACGGCGTCGTCGGTCAATCTCGGCTCGGGCATGACAGACAGCGCTCACGGGCGGCTGCCGGTTCCCGGGCCCGCGGTCGCCGCGCTGGCCAGAGGTATCCCGGTGCATAGTGCCGGACCGGCGCGTGAGCTGGCGACTCCCACCGGGGTCGCGCTGTTGCGCACGCTCGTGCAGGCCTACGGTCCGCTCCCGCCCATGCGTCCTGATGCCATCGGATACGGAGCGGGAACCGCGGACCCTAAAGGATGGCCGAATGTGCTGCGCGTCTTCCTCGGTCAAGCTTCTCCGACCTCGCCTGGCGACACCGAGGCGGTCATCCAGATCGAAACCAACCTGGACGATGTGAACCCACAAACCTACGAGCTGATCATGGACCGGCTGTTTGCGGCCGGCGCGTTGGATGTGACCCTCACGCCGGTGATCATGAAGCAGGGCCGTCCTGGAGTCGTGCTCGCCGCGCTGGCTGCTCGCGAAAAGGCCGAGGCGGTGGCAGACGTCGTCTTGCGGGAAACCACCACACTCGGCGTGAGAATGCAGGAACTCTCGCGGCGGGTGCTGCCGCGCCGGTTTGAGTCCGTGCGGATCCGAGGGGGGCAGGTCCGGATCAAGGTGGCCCAGGCAGGTCCGGACGGACGCAAGGCGGCCCCCGAATATCAAGATTGTAAACGGATTGCGCAGCAAACCGGCCGGCCTGTGCGTGAGATCATGGAAGAAGCGCTGCTGGCCTTCGCCGGCAAGGCAAAGGTAAAAGGCAAAACGTGACATGACTCACAGCGGGACACAACAGCAGGGCGTTTACCTTTTGTCTTTCTCCTGTTGCCTCGGGAGCGCTGCGTGACCCTCCTCACCTATGCCGCCCTGTTTCTCGCCTCGGTGGTCGTCACACTGGGCGGGTGTGCGCTGTTCACGAACAGCATTGAATGGCTCGGCAAGCGTCTGAAGGTGCCGGATGGGGCCGTCGGCAGCATTTTTGCGGCGGTAGGGACCACCCTGCCCGAGACGTCGATTCCGATCATGGCGATCTTCTTCGGAGCCGGGCAGGATCGGATTGACGTGGGACTCGGTGCGATCCTCGGGGCGCCGTTCATGCTCAGCACGCTGGTGATACCGATCCTGGCCGGCCTGCTGCTGCTCTATGCGAAGCTGGGAAAGCGAGCCGCCACGTTCAGGCTCAATTACGGAGAAGTGCGGGTGGATCTGCAGTTTTTCCTGATCGCATACGGCCTGACGCTGGCCTGCGTCTTCGTGTCGTTCCGGTTGACGCACTACCTCGTGGCGGCGTCCCTCATGGCACTCTACGTGTACTACATGCGAATCAAATTTTCTGGTCAGCAGGGCGACCAAACGGCCCTGGACCCGTTAATGTTCGCCCGCCGTTCGACCATGCCCTCTTATGGCATGATCGGGCTGCAAAGCGCCGTGGGTCTGGGAGGGCTGGTAGCCGGCGCACACCTGTTTATCACGGCCGCCAAGGCGCTCTCAGCGGATCTGGGCGTCTCGCCCCTCCTGTTGGCCCTGTTGATCGCGCCGCTGGCGACCGAGCTGCCGGAAATGTCCAACAGTTTTCTCTGGCTCTACCGGAGGAAGGATACGCTGGCGGTGGGCAACGTGACCGGGGCAATGGTCTTCCAGGGCACCTTTCCGGTCTCGGTTGGTCTCGTCGGAACGGACTGGAACCTGGGGAGCTCCGCTGTCGCCACGATTGCGCTTGCGCTCGTCGCGGTCGGCGTCACCTTCGGGCAAGTGCTGTGGGGAGGACATTGGCGCCCCTGGCTGCTGAGCGCGTGCGCTCTGTTGTATCTCGGGTATGCGCTGTATCTCTATGGCTCCTAATGAAAGAGACATGGTTTATGGCAAATGGTTGATGAAAAAGCAACGACATGCCCCGCCTTCCTTCCTCATCAGCCATTAGCCATTGACCATTAGCCATTGAAATGTGAGACCAAGGCAGTGGCCAAGAAGAGACACGGTCGGAAAGTTGAGCGGCGGCCGACTTTGGGTCTGACCATGGGCGATCCGGCCGGAATTGGTCCCGAGGTCATTGCCAAGGCGCTGGCCGGGCATGAGGTCGTTCGCCTGTGCCGCCCCCTGGTGATCGGTTCAATGCCGGTCATGGAACGGACGGTCAAGTCGCTCGGCCTTCCACTGCGATTGGCCGCCGTGAAGGAGAATGAACAGCTCCTCGGCCGCCAACGTCTGATTCCGGTGCTGGATCCCCTGGAGCGACCCCTGGGACGGTTCAGCATGGGGGTGGCGACCGAGGAGACCGGAGCCGCCTCCGTGGCCTGCATTACCACCGCGGTGCGGCTGGCTGAAGCCGGGTCCATCCAGGGCATGGTCACGGGGCCGATTAATAAGGAAGCGATCAACCTGGCCGGCTACCACTACCCCGGCCACACCGAGTTGTTGGCGGACCTGACGCACAGTCGGGAGGTCGGCATGATGATCGTGGGCGGCCCGCTCAAGATCATGTTCGTCACCACCCATCTTGCCATCCGGAACCTCCCGGCGTCACTGACGCCTGAGCGCGTAGGCCTCGCCATTCGCCTGGCGCATCGCGCCCTGCGGGACCACTTCGGTATCGCCAGGCCCAGGATCGGCGTGGCCGCGCTGAACCCCCACGCGGGAGAAGCCGGCTTATTCGGGGATGAAGAACAACAGAGCATCCTCCCGGCTGCCCGCGAGGCCCGTCGGGCCGGGATTCAGGCCGGTGATCCGCTGCCTGCCGATACGCTCTTCGGAAAAGCGGTTCGTGGCGAGTACGACGGTGTGGTCGCCATGTATCATGACCAGGGCTTGATCCCGCTCAAGCTCATGGCGTTCGGTAAGTGTGTGAACCTGACGGTGGGCATTCCGATCATTCGAACCTCGGTCGATCACGGGACTGCGTACGACATTGCAGGCCGGGGTCTGGCCGATCCGGGCAGCCTGGTCGAAGCGGTGCGGCTCGCCGCCCGTCTGGCGGCTCGCGTGAGGAAAACGAGCCAAGAGCTAAGAAGGAACTGAGATTACCCATATGACCGAGAATCTCAAATCCGCTGTCGAGATGTTGCAACGGCAGATCCAGGAACTGGATGCGGTTCTGAAGCAGGCAGCGACGGATCTGAACGCGATGGCCGGTGGCGAACGCGTTCAGCAGTGGAAGAAGCGGACCACCAGCCTGATCACTCAGCACCTGGGCCAGGACGATGCGCAGCGTCTTGCGAACAAGCGTTCGGAACTCTCCGCTTACGGGGACCCCATGGACGAGCTTCAGGATGAAATAGACATGTACCGAGAGTTCCTCGTAGCCTTCGCGGAGGAAGTCAAACAGAGAGGACATGGCTAATGGTTGATGGTTCATGGCTAATGGTCAATGAAAGCGCAAGACAGGACAATGCCTCTCCCTCAACGATTAACCATGTCCCCAGGCCCATCGACCATTAACCATTAACCATGCCTTCTGCATTGCCTCCTCCCCGCAAACGCCTCGGGCAGCATTTCCTGATCGACCCGAACATGATTCGTAAGATCATCACGCTGGCGGACCTCCGCCCCGAGGAGGACGTGCTGGAGATCGGGCCTGGACGAGGAGACCTGACGCGCGCCTTGTGCACCGCGGCGCGGTCGGTCATCGCGGTGGAACTGGATCGGAAGCTCGCCGCCTACCTGGCGGAGCGGCTCGCCGATTGTCACAACCTGGATCTTCAAATCGGCGATGCGCTGGCGTTTCCTTACGAGACGCTCCCGCAAGGAACGGTGGTGGTGGCCAATCTTCCCTACTATGTGTCCACGCCGCTACTCTTCAAGCTGCTGGCGGCGCGAGACCGGATTGCCCGCATGGTTCTGATGCTGCAGACCGACGTGGCGAGGCGTCTGGTCGCGCAACCGGGAGACCGGGAGTACGGCATTCTGTCGGTGCTCGCGCAGTATGCCGCTGAGCCCTCCCTGGCATTCCAGGTCTCGCCGAACTGCTTTCGCCCGCGCCCAGCGGTGGGGTCGGCCGTCGTGAGGTTCATGAAAAAAGATCAACCCCATCCGCGCGTGACAGACGAGGCACTGTTCACGAAGATCGTGCGGGCTGCGTTTGCGCACCGGCGGAAGACGCTCGTGAACTCCCTGCGCGACGAAGGGCTGGATCCCGCCACAATTTCCCGGGCGCTCGAATCAGCGGGGGTCGATCCGGCTCGCCGCGCCGAGACGCTGGGCCTCGAGGAGTTCGCGAGTCTGTCCCACGCGATCGCGGCGGAGGGGAAGGGATATGTTGAATGGTGAAGGATTAATTGCAGCCTTTCCGGTCCCCCGCTGATTCATCATTCGACATTCACCATTCACCATTGCCCCTATCCAGCCCCTTGCCCCGTCTGCCCAGGGATGTTACCATCCCCCGCATGACAATCTCCGGCACGGCGAAGCGCGGTGAGGCCCGCGATGTGTCCCCTCAGCCAAGGCACCTGAAGCACGAGGTGATCGGCATTGTACTGATCACCGTGGGCATCCTCATTCTTCTGAGCCTGGCCTCTTTCGCCCCTGCTGACCCGCTTCTCTTCAACTCCGGCCCAGCGGACACGCCGACTGTCCAGACGCGGAATCTGATCGGCACAGCTGGAGCGACGACGGCAGCCGCCCTGTTCTGGCTGCTCGGCGGGAGCGCGTACCTGCTGCCGTTCCTGCTCGCGATGGTGGGGGTCCGATGCCTGATGGAGGGCGCGCTCGAGGTGACCCTCCGCAGCGCCGCCGGTTCGCTGCTGTCCCTGCTCTTTTTGTCCGCCCTGTTGCACTTGGAGGTGACGGCGGTGCCGACGCTCTCCAGCGGATTCGTGAACCGGGGCATGGCCGGGGGCGTGAGCGGGCATTTCCTGGCGAATGCTTTGCGTGGCTACTTTGCCAGCACAGGCGCCCATATTCTCGTCCTGGCTGGGCTTCTCATCTCCCTTCTGTTGGCCACACCCATGTCGCTGGTCGAGATAGGGCGACGTCTGGCCACCTGGCGCGAGGCATTGCGTGAGGCGGTGGCGACCCTTCGCCCTGAGGCTTTGGAACAGGTGGAGCGAGGCGAAAAGGTCAAGAAAGGAAGAGCAAGGCCGGTCAAGATCCACCGTCCTGAGCCGATGGAGCCTGATCGCGAGATGTCCACGGCGGAGACTCCGTCGGCGGCGGCCGGCGTAGCGGCGCCTTCGAGAGCGCCTTCCCCGGATTTTGAGCTCGACCATGCCGAGGACGAGGTGGAGTTGGCTAGACCGGTGGCGAGCGGCTATCTGCTGCCGGACCCGCAGGATCTGTTGAGTGACCCCTCCGGGCCACAGGAGCGCATGACCGACGAGGCGCTCAAGGCGCAGTCCGAGGTGCTGATCCGCGCGCTGCTGAGTTTCGGGATCGAAGGGAAGGTCACCGAAGTGCATCCTGGCCCGGTCGTCACCATGTACGAATTCGAGCCGGCGCCCGGCATCAAGGTGGCCCGCATCGTCAA
>JAHRHE010000081.1 GCA_020027965.1 Nitrospirota bacterium
ATGCCCGATATCGGATTCCTGAACGGCCGGTTCATGCCGCTGGCAGACACGATGGTCCCGGTGGAGGACCGTGGCTACCAGTTCGGTGACGGCGTCTACGAGGTCATCCGGACCTACCGCGGCGTGCCCTTTCATCTGGAGGCGCATCTGGCGCGGCTCGAGCGGAGTGCGAAGGCCATTCACCTGCCGCTCACCTTCCAGGCGCGGGAGTGGACCGAATACATCGCCCAGGGGATTCGGCTCGCCGGCTACATCGAGAGCAAAGCCTACATCCAGCTCACGCGAGGGGTGGCTCCTCGCGACCACCTCTTTCCCGACGTGGTCCGGCCGACGGCGGTCATGACCATCCGGGAGATGCGCCCGCTGGATCCCGCCATGCGCGCCGAAGGAGTCGGGGTCATGACGGTCGAAGATCTCCGGTGGGGGCGCTGTGATATCAAGAGCGTGAACCTGCTGCCGAACGTGATGGCTCGCCAGCGAGCCAAAGAAGCCGGTGCCTTTGAAGCGGTGTTCGTGCGTGCCGGGAAGGTGACCGAAGGGGCGGTCAGTAATGTGATGCTGGTCCGAGGTGGGACCCTGGTCACCGCGCCGGACGGGCCGCACATCCTCTCGGGGGTGACCCGTGGCATTGTCCTGAGCCTCGCCCGCAAGGAGGGCGTGCCGGTGGAGGAGCGGGACATCGGCGATGAAGAACTTCGCCGCGCGGACGAAGTCTTCTTGACCGGGACGACGGTAGAGGTCCTGCCGGTCGTGCGAGTGGACGGCGTCCCGGTCGGTTCTGGGAAGCCAGGGGCGCTGACCGAGTGTCTGAGTGCTCGCTTCCGGGATTCGGTGGGGTAGCCGACTCTCGCTCTGAGTGTCCCAGCCTGGGGCCTCTTGCCCTGCCGTGTGGCCATCGGGCGGTTCTCCCGCGGAAGCCCCGGCTTTCCTCTTGCACCGGTCACCGGGAAAATGGTAACGTGTACGCACTGTAAGTGGGCCTGGGCCCACTTTTTTGTTTGGGTTGGGGGCAGAGAGACTCCCAGACGCGTCACGTGCGGGAATCCCAGCAGGTCGCCGACGCTGTGCGGGCGATCGCGACGCCGATCGTGCGATCGCTTCAGTTGGAGTTGGTCAACGTGGAATGTGCCGGCCATGGCCCACGGACCATGCTGCGTGTGTTCATCGACAAGCCGGGCGGGGTGAGCGTTGGCGAGTGTGAGCAAGTTCACCAGTCGTTGGGCCATGCGCTGGACCTGGAAAATCTGATCCCGCATGCGTATACCCTTGAGGTCTCTTCGCCCGGGCTCGATCGGCCGTTGAAGCGGATCGAGGACTATCGACGCGCGCTGGGCAAGCAAGTGTCTGTCAAGCTCGGACGCCCGTGGCAGGGGCAGTGGCGTCTGATCGGGCGAGTGCTCGAGGTCAGTGAGGGGGGGGTGACTCTGTCCCTCACGCGGGTGGTTCCAGAACGGACGCTGCAGCTCGAGTGGGAGGGGATCGCAGAGGCACGGCTTGAAGTTGAGTTTTAGCCCGGATACCAGGGAGAATCAAACGGCCTAGTGCGAAGCGGAGACCATGACCTATGAGTCGAGAACTGATTGCAGTCATTGACCAGATCGGGCGTGAAAAAGGCATCGACAAAGCCAGGGTGATCGGGGCCGTGGAGGCCGCCCTTCAGACGGCTGCGAAGAAGCGATTCGGTCAGGGTGAAAATATTCAGGTTCAGATTGATCCCAAGACGGGCGAGATCTCTGTGGTCTCGCTGAAGATGATCGTGGACACGGTCTCGAATCCCAAGGCGGAGATCTCGCTCCAGGAAGCCCGGCGGGTGGACCACGAGGCCGAGGTGGGCGACGAGATCGGGTCGGTCATTGAGATGGAGGAACTGGGACGCATCGCAGCCCAGACGGCGAAACAGGTGATTTGTCAGAAAGTGCGGGAGGCGGAGTGGGAAGCCGTGCAGAAGGAATACGCCACCCGCCAGGGCGAGCTGATCAACGGTATTATTCTCGGTCAAGAGCGCCGCAATTACCTCGTGGACCTCGGAAAGACCGAAGCCATCCTGCCGGCTCAGGAGCAGATCCCCCGCGAAACGTACCGGCGAGGAGATCGCCTCAAGGCCTACCTGCTCGAGGTGCGCCGCACGCCCAAGGACGTCCAGGTGGTGCTCTCGCGGACCCACCCGCACTTTGTGGCCAAGCTGTTTGAGCTCGAGGTTCCTGAAGTCGCCGAGAAGATCGTCGAGATCAGAGGGATCGTCCGGGAGCCGGGGGACCGCACGAAAATTGCGGTGTCCTCACGCGATAAGGCGGTGGATCCGGTCGGAGCCTGCGTGGGGATCAAGGGCTCGCGCGTTCAGGCTGTGGTGCGGGAACTTCGAGGCGAGAAAATCGACATCATCGCGTGGACGCCGGATCCGCGGGTCTTCATCGCGGAGGCCCTCAATCCGGCCACGATTGAAAAGGTCGGCATCGACGAAGGGAAAAAGTCCGCCCTCGTGGTGGTCGCTGACTCCCAGCTCTCGCTCGCCATCGGGAAAAACGGCCAGAACGTTCGACTGGCAGCCAAACTGACCGGCTGGAAGATCGACATCATCAGTGCGACCGAATATGAGAAGGAGAAGGTGGAGCGCGACAAGGAGATTAAAGCTGCGCTGGCGGAGGAGGCAGAGGCTCAGCGCGAGCAGGAAGAGGCGGTTCGGGCGCAGCGAGAAGCCAGCGAGAGCCAGGGGACGGAGGAGAGCGTGCCGGCGTCGGCCCCGTCCGAGGGTCCGGTGGGCGCGGAGCAGGATGACGGGAGTGGATCAGTTGAGTCCCTCGGTGAGCCCCAGCCGGGGGCGTCGGCAGGGGTCTAGGGGGAAGAGCCGGTTGATCGAAGCTGAAGGGACGTCACGGGATGCGGGTACATGAGCTAGCCAAGAAGCTGGGGATGGAGAGCCGCGAACTCATCCCCGAGTTGAAGCGCCTCGGCCTTCAGGTCGCGTCCCACAGCAGTGCGCTCGACGATGCTGCCGCTGCGATGGCGATGGAGAAGCTCATGCCGATGGCCAAGGGCGAAACCCTGGCGAGGGGCAAGCCAGAGGACGGCAAGGTCGAGGCAGTCAAGAAAGAGCCTGCGGGGCGCAGGGGGGCTGCGGTTGCCCACGAAGCCAAGGCGTCGGCCAGGGAAGCCGGGCGCCAGCCTGGCAGCAGCAGTGGCCACAAGGCTGCACCCGTGGTGGTTGAAGAGCCGCCGAAAGGCGATAAGAAACGGATCCTGATCAAGAAGAAGAAGACGGAAGAGGACCTTTCGTACGTTCCCGCCGCGGGTGTCACACCGGTCGCGTCTTCTGTCTCCGAGGTCCTGCCTCCACCTTCTGCTCACATTCAGGAGGCCGGCCAGGCCCAGATGATCCCAGCGACCCAGGAAGCCATCGGCACCCTGTCTCCGCCGGAAGCCCCCCCAGCCGGCGGCCCGCCTGTTCTTCCGGGACGTGATCACCTCGTCGCGCCGCGCAACACGGAGGCACGACCGGCCATGCCTCCCCCTTCGGTATCCCCACAAGCCAGGATCTCGGCGGCACCCGCCTTGGCCGCGCCCCCTTCCGGCGTTGGCGAAGAGCGCCGTGCGGAGAAGAAGCGGGGAGGAGTGCCTGAGCCGCTGGCCGGCGAGGCGGCGGGGTTGCGTGACAAGCTGAAGAAGCTTCGCAAGCCCGGGCGGACCCGAGACGAAGAGGAGGTCAAATTCAGAGAGGATGCGGCCCGTTGGCAGGACCTTCGGGCCATTCCGGTCCATCGGCGCGATGACCGCTCCCGTCACCTGCATCCCTCCGCGGTGGCCGAAGTCACGAAGCCTCGGAAGAAGGGGATCAGGCTGACCCCCGGACTCACGGTCAAGGAATTCGGGGAGATGGTCGGGCAGCGACCCGGCGACATCATCAAGAAGCTCATGGAACTCGGGCAGCTGCTGACCCTCAACCAGTCGATCAATTTGGATGCGGCCTTGACGATTGCAGAAGGGCTGGGGCTGAAGGCGGAGGTCTCGGTCGAAAAGGAGGGAGAAGAGTTAATGGAGGAGGCTGCCGAGTGGGCCGAGGAGGAACACCTGGAACCGAGGCCACCGGTGGTCACCATCATGGGGCACGTGGACCATGGCAAGACGTCCCTCTTGGACGCCATTCGCCAGACCAAAGTCACGGAGGAGGAAGCCGGAGGGATTACCCAGCACATCGGAGCCTACACCGTCCGCGTCCATGACAAACGGGTCACCTTTCTGGACACGCCCGGCCATGAAGCGTTTACCGCCATGAGAGCGAGGGGCGCAAAGGTCACCGATATCGTCGTGCTGGTTGTCGCGGCGGACGACGGGGTCATGCCGCAAACGGTGGAAGCGATCGACCATGCGAAAGCGGCAAACGTGCCCATCATTGTGGCGATCAATAAGATCGACAAGCCGGGAGCGAATCCGGAACGGGTCAAGCATACCTTGTCGGAGCACAACCTCATCCCGGAAGCGTGGGGTGGGCAGACCATCTACGTGGAGGTCTCGGCGAAACAAAAGGTGAACCTCGACTCCCTCCTCGAGATGGTCCTCCTCCAAGCGGAAGTGTTGGAGCTGAAGGCTGACCCCCACCGACCTGCAAAAGGCGCAGTCGTGGAAGCGAAGCTGGATCGGGGACGTGGACCGGTCGCGACCGTGCTGGTGGAGAGCGGTACCCTGCGAACGGGTGACGTGTACGTCGTCGGACCGTTCAGCGGCCGGGTTCGAGCGCTGATGTCCGACACCGGGCAGAAGGTCGCAGAAGCCGGCCCCTCGATGCCGGTCGAGGTGGTCGGGCTGCCAGGCGTCCCCGCAGCGGGCGATCCCTTCGTGGTCGTGAAAGACGAGCGCATCGCGCGGGAAATCGCCGAGGCCCGACTGCAGAAGCAGCGCACGGTCGAACTGGCGACGGGGGGCGCCCGTGTCACACTGGATGACCTCTATGCGCGGATCAAGGAAGGGGAGGTCAAGGAACTGCCTCTGGTCATCAAGTCGGATGTCCAAGGCTCGGCTGAGGCGCTGTCGGAAGCGTTGGAAAAGCTCTCCACCGGTGTCGTCAAGCTTCGCGTGATCCACAGCGGAGTTGGCGGGATCACGGAGACGGACGTCCTCTTGGCGTCTGCCTCGGGGGCCATCATCATCGGCTTCAATATCCGGCCCGAGCCGAAAGCCGCCTCGCTCGCCGAGCGGGAAGGGGTGGATATTCGACTGTACACTGTCATCTATGACGCGATCGCAGACATCAAAGCTGCGATGGAGGGCTTGCTCGAGCCGACGCTGAAGGAACGCATCCTGGGCCGGGCGGAGGTTCGCCAGATCTTCACGATCCCGAAGGTCGGGACCATTGCCGGCTGCTATGTCCTCGACGGGACCATCTCCCGAGCGAGTGCAGGAGTGCGTGTGGTGCGAGATCATGTGATGGTCTATGAGGGCAGGATCGGTTCACTCAGGCGGTTCAAGGATGACGTGCGGGAAGTGCAGCAGGGGTACGAGTGCGGGATCGGCGTCGAAAACTTCAACGATCTGAAGGCTGGCGATGTGCTCGAAGTCTACGCCTTCGATAAGGTGGCAGCCAAGCTCTAAAGCAGGTTGAGGCTAAGGTGCAGGTTAAGGCTGAGGCTAAGCGAAGACACTCTTGCTCAACCTGAACCTTAACCTCAGCCTTCTCAAGTTCCCTGAACCTCGACCTGCCCCTATTACCGCTGACATGATTGTCGGGCTCTGCACGGTTGAGCTGTATATCCCGGACGGACACTCCCTGAAGGCCAAGCGACAGGTGCTCCTGAGCTTGAAGGACCGCCTTCGCGACAAGTTCAACGTGTCGGTCGCCGAAGTGGGAGATCAGGACCTGTGGCAAAAGGCCGTCCTGGGGATCGCCTGCGTCGCCAATGAGGCCGCCTTCGTGAACCAGGTGCTCGATCAGGCCATCAATGTGATCCGGGCCGTGCCGTCACTCGAATTGGTGCAATCCCGTATCGAAATGTTGTGAGGAAGGCTACGGTTGAGGTTCAGAGGGTGCGATGACCAAGGCAGCTTACAAACGAGCAACTCGCGTGGCCGACCAGATCCGCGCCGAAGTGGCCGACATCCTAATGCGCCGGACCAAGGATCCGCGAGTGGGGTTTGTCACGGTGACGGATGTGGAGCTGACCAATGACCTGCGCCTCGCGAGGATCTACGTCGCAACGTTACCCGAGGATCCTCACGGGGCGGGCGCGCTGGCCGGACTCGCTCACGCAGTCGGGTTCATTCGTGCGGAGCTGGGCCGACGGCTTCGTCTGCGCTACACGCCTGAGCTGATTTTTCAGAGAGACCTGAGTGGGCCACGCGGGGACCGCATCCTGACCCTGCTCGATCAGGTTGAGCGCCAGGCGAAGACTGCGGCCCAGGAGCAACTGAAGGGTGAGACTGAGGATTCAAGCGTGGGTAAGTGAGCCAGGGCAAACCATGGGCCAAGGTGTCTCGTCTGGAGAGGTCAGCATGACGCGCCCGGGTTTCACGATCAGGTCGGGGATGGAGACGGGCGGGGCGCGGGTCTCAGTTACAGCTTCGAGCGCCGCGGGTGATGGGGGATCTCCCACTCCACAGGTGCGGGGAGACGGGATCCTTACGGTCAACAAAGCCGCGGGATGGACGTCCCACGATGTCGTGGCCAAATTGCGGACCCTCTTGAGGGGACCCCGCATTGGGCACGCCGGGACACTGGATCCTGCCGCGACCGGGGTCCTGCCTGTGCTGGTGGGGAGGGCCACGCGCATCGCGGAATACCTGTTGGATTGGGACAAGGAGTACCGCGCCGTTCTGAGGCTGGGTGAGACGACGGATACGCAGGATGCCACCGGGAGGGTGTTGGCGCGGTGTGTCCCGGTCGACGTTGAGCCCGAGGCCATCCGATCCGTAGTCACGCGATTCCAGGGGCGCCTCCGGCAGGTCCCGCCCATGTACTCCGCTGTGAAGGTCGGGGGGGAGCCGCTGTACAAGGCGGCCCGGGCCGGGCGGCACATCGAGCGGGGGCCGCGCGACATCACGATTCATCGAATCGAGGTGCTGGCCATCACCGGCCGCGATGTGACCCTCAGCATCGTGTGCTCGAAGGGCACGTACATCCGGACCCTGTGCGCCGACATCGGGGAGGTGCTCGGCGTCGGAGGACATCTGCTCGCGCTGGAGCGGCGGCGGGTCGGGCCGCTCACTCTCGACCGCGCGCTCAGCATTGACGAGGTCACCGCCAGGCTGTCGGAGGCGCGACTGGCGGAGGACTTGATGTCTCTGGACGAAGCCTTGCAGGCCCTTCCGGTCCTGGTGGTCGATGAGGCCACGTCGGTACGGGTGCTGCACGGCGTGCCGGTTCCCTCCGAGGCGGTGCACTGGAGTGCACTGCCCGGGACGGAATCCCTCAGGGTCGGACAGCCCGTTCGGCTGAAGGATCCCACCGGCCGACTGCTGGCGATCGGCGAGGTGCCGGAAGGAAACCTGGGGGCGGAAGCGCCCGCGAGTGGCGCGTCCCGTGCGGTGCCGATCCTCAAAGTACTGGCAGACCCGCCGGGTAGGAATTGACGATTAAGTCATTGAAGCAATGATTGGCTCGGTCATCGAAGATTGGCCGATTCGTTCAATGTGACAATGGGTCAATGAGACAGTGATCATTTTCTGTAGGAGGGATGGAGGAACAGACATGGCGTTGGTGAAAGAAGCAAAGACCGAGCTGATTCAGCAGTACCGCACGCATGAGAAGGATACCGGTTCACCTGAAGTACAGATCGCAATCCTGACCAATCGCATCACCTACCTGACAGAGCATTTCAAGCTGCATAAGAAGGATCATCATTCCAGGCGCGGATTATTGCAGTTGGTCGGCCGCCGCCGCCGTCTGCTGGATTACCTGCGTCGGGAAGACGATGAGCGCTATCGCGCGGTGTTGGAACGTTTAGGGATCCGGAAGTAAACCACCACCCCTCAGAGCCTCAGGATGCGCACGCGTGGCTCGCGTCGGGGCTGCCGCCACAGGTGAACACCGACATGAACTCAAAAGAGTAGTGCAAGTTCCTGAGTTCGTCTCAGTGGGCATCTGTGGGGCAGAAACAAGAGGAGATCGGAGCATGATGCATGTGGTTGAGGTCGAGGTAGCGGGCCGCCGGCTGCGGTTAGAGACCGGCCGAGTGGCCAAGCAGGCGGACGGTGCGGTGCTGGCGTCGTACGGGGACACCGTGGTGCTCGCGACCGCTGTGGCCTCTCAGACCGAGAGACCGGGGGTGGACTTCCTGCCCTTGACCGTGGATTATCAGGAGAAGGCGTATGCAGCCGGGAAAATCCCCGGCGGCTACTTCAAACGTGAGGGGCGGCCGTCGGAAAAGGAGGTGCTGACCAGCCGGCTGATCGATCGTCCCTTGCGGCCCCTGTTCCCGGACGCCTATTACTTTGAGACTCAGGTGATCGCGTCGGTTCTCTCGGCCGACCAGACCGGCTCCTCGGATGTGGTCGGTATCACGGCTGCCTCAGCGGCGTTGACGCTGTCCGATATTCCGTTCGGAGGGCCGGTGGCCGGCGTTAAGGTCGGGCGTGTGAATGGGCAATTCGTGATCAATCCGGACTTCGAGACGCTTGAGAAAAGCGATGTGAATCTGGTGGTGGCCGGCACGGCAAACGCCGTCATGATGGTCGAGGGGGGCGCCAACGAGCTGCCGGAGTCCGTCATGATCGATGCCATCGAGGTGGCCCACGCCGAGATCAAGAAGGTCGTCGCCAAGGTACTGGAACTGCAGAAGCTGGCCGGCCGGTCCAAGCGCACGGTGAAGGCGGAGCAGATCCCCCAGGATTTGGCCCAGGAGGTCCGTGCGCTGGTGGCCAAACCGATCCGAGAGGCGATTCTCATCCCCAACAAGACCGCGCGGCAGGAGCGGTTGGATCAGATCCTGGCGAACACAGTCGAGAAGCTGAAGACGGAGGATCCGGATCGCAGCCGGCATGTGAAGCTGGTCTTTCACTCACTGGAGTACTCTGAAGTCCGGAGCATGATTCTCGAACGTGGGATGCGGGCGGACGGCCGCGGCCCGGCGGATATCCGGCCGGTCACCTGCGAAGTCGGCGTGCTCCCGCGGACCCATGGGTCCGCCCTCTTCACCAGAGGTGAGACGCAGAGCCTGGCGGTCGTGACGCTGGGCACCACGGAGGATGAGCAGCGGATCGATGCCTTGGAAGGGGAGTACTACCGTACCTTCATGCTCCACTACAATTTTCCCCCCTTCAGTGTCGGTGAAGCGCGCCCGCTCCGTTCCCCCGGACGACGGGAGGTGGGACACGGGGCGCTGGCGGAGCGTGCGCTCAAGCCGGTCATTCCGTCCAAAGAGGCGTTTCCGTACACGTTGCGGCTGGTCTCGGACATCCTGGAGTCCAACGGGTCGTCGTCGATGGCCACGGTCTGTGGCGGGACGTTGGCGCTGATGGATGCCGGCGTCCCGATCAAGGAGCCTGTCGCGGGGATTGCGATGGGACTGATCAAGGAGCAGGAGCGCGTGATGGTGCTGTCGGATATCCTGGGTCTGGAGGACCATCTCGGGGACATGGATTTCAAGGTGACCGGAACCCGGCACGGCGTCACAGCCTTGCAGATGGACATCAAGATCGCCGGCATCACGCCGGCCCTCATGCGACAGGCCCTGGATCAGGCCCTAAAGGGGCGTCTCTACATCCTGGAGCGGATGGCGGAGGCGCTGAAAGTGCCGCGGCCCTCGCTCTCCCCATTTGCCCCGCGCATCTTTACCCTGAAGATCAAGCAGGACAAGATCCGCGACGTCATCGGGCCGGGCGGCAAGATGATCCGCAGCATCATTGCCGAGTGCGGGGTGAAGATCAACGTGGAGGACACCGGGGTCATCTCGATTGCGGCCGTGGATGAGGCTTCAGCCAAGAAGGCGATCGAAAAGATCAACCGCCTGACCGAAGAGGTCGAGGTCGGCAAGATCTATCTCGGAACTGTCCGGAAGCTCATGGACTTCGGCGCTTTTGTGGAGATCCTGCCCGGCACGGACGGACTGGTCCATATCTCCCAACTCGCGCACCATCGCGTGAAAGCGGTCTCGGATGAAGTTGCGGAGGGCGATCAGGTTCTGGTGAAGGTGCTGGAGATCGACAAGCAGGGGAAGATCCGCCTCAGCCGCAAGGAGGCGATGGCGGCACCGTCCGCGTCAGCCACGAAGGAACCGGCCGCCGGGTGAGCCAGCATGTATCGGAAGTTTGTCCTTGAGAATGGTCTTCGGGTCGTCGCCGAACGGATCCCGACGCTCAAGTCGGTCACCATCGGGATCTGGGTTAATGTGGGGTCCCGCGATGAATCGCGCGGCGAAGAAGGGGTCTCCCACTTCATTGAGCATATGTTCTTCAAGGGCACCCGACGGCGAACCGCTATCCAGATCTCGCGGGAGATTGACGCGCTGGGCGGTGAGATGAACGCCTTCACCTCCCGCGAGACCACCACCTTCTATGTCAAGGTGCTCGATCAGCAGTTGGAGCCGGCGCTGGCGTTATTGTCGGACCTGTTTCACCACTCCCGCTTCGACGCGAGGGAGGTGGAAAAGGAAAAGGAAGTCGTCCTCGAGGAAATCCGGATGGTCCAGGACGATCCCGAAGACCTGGTCCAGGAGTTGAACACCGAGCAGACCCTCCCGGACCATCCGCTGGGCCGATCCATCCTGGGGCAGAGCGACGGGATCCGCGGAGTGCAACGCAAACGCCTGATCGCCTACATCAGGGAACATTACCACCCCTTGCAGACCGTCGTGGCCGTGGCGGGCAATGTCAACGTACGGGGGCTACAGACGCTGCTGGAGGGATCCTTCGGTTCGTTTCAACGCAAGGGCGGGCCTCACCTGCACCGGTGGCCGCCGGAGGTGAGCGGAGGGCTTCAAGTCCGGCGCAAGCCGCTCGAGCAGGCACACCTCTGCCTGGGTCTGAACGGGATCCCGCTCGGGCATAAGGACCGCTACGTGGCCCATGCCCTGAACTCGGTGCTGGGCGGAAGCGTCAGTTCCCGGCTCTTTCAGGAGATTCGAGAGAAGCGTGGGCTGGCCTACTCGATCTACTCGTACCTGTCCTGTTTCTCGGACAGCGGGACGATCTCCGTGTATGCGGCCACGCGTCCGCGTGAGGCGCCGCGGGTCATCGACCTCGCGCGTCGGGAGCTTCACCGGCTCCGCACGCTGGGCGTGGACCGGAAAGAGCTGGATCGGGCGAAGAATCAGATGAAGGGAAGTGTGATGCTCAGCCTGGAGAGCTCACAGAGTCGGATGAACAAGCTCGCGAAGGATGAGCTGTACCTGGGTCGGCACAGCTCCCTCGCGGACATGATCGCGGCCATCGACAGTGTCTCGTGCGATCAGGTCCTGCGGCTGAGCCGCGAGCTGTTCGACCCTGACCGGCTCTCGGTCACGGTCCTCGGGCCTGTTTCGCGGCGGGCCTTTGAGTCGGTCCTGAATTGACCCCGCCCGTCCTGGTCGGGTAGCCCAACCGGTTGTCAAAGGAAGAGAATCTCCCCATTCGTCGGCCCGGCCGGTGGCCAAATATCCACTTGACAACCAACCAGGAGAGCGGTTAGGATTGGCCCCTACTTCCTCTGGCCGTGTGAACTTTCTTTTTCGATCCCGATTGCGGTTTCATATCGCGGTCTTGATTCTCATGAAGGAGGTGCGAGGGATGAACAGGGGCATCGTCATACTTGCAGTCTCAGTCTTCTCCATCGCCGGCCTGCTCACGGCCGGATTCGTGGCCGCAGCGGACGCACCGGCAGCAGCGCCCGGGGCAGCAGCCCCCGCCATAATCGGGAAAGGCGACGTGCTAAAGGGTACGCCGGTGAAAACCCTCAAGGGCCGCGTGTGGGCCCAGTGGGCAGACAATCCCGAGAAGGAACTGCTGTTCGGAATTCAGTACTGGAACACCGGGGCGCCGGCCTCTGGCAAGCCGATCGGGCGTGAGTCCTCGGACCTCGATGTGCGGCCGCCTGATCCGCTCTTTACCTGTTGTTCGTGGGGCTTCACCGGGGGGACCGAGAAGAATAACCCCTACTCCGGCTGGTACCATGCGCAGACCACGGTGCGTCTCTCGGTGAAGGACAAGGCCCTCATGGACCAGCTCATCAAGGCATCTCAGGACCTGGTCGCCATGGAGGTTACGTTGGATGGTCGGACCATCACCGGATTCAAGCTACTGAAGCAGGATTAGCGGGATCGGAGCACGTGCTCGTCGTCTTCTTTTGCGGCTGATCAATCTGACTTATTCACCGGATTGTGTGAAGGAGGGATGCGATCATGAAACTTCAGAGGAGAGGGTGGGCGTTTCTCGCGGCCATCGCTCTGGTCGTGGGTGTCACCTCGACCGCGCTGGCCATCGAGGCCTTCCAGGAACGGTTCGAGTGGGGTGACATGAGCAAGCCGACCACGCTCACGGGCCGGGTTATCATCCTGGATCCCTATGACGAAGCAGTCTGGATCAATCTGGCGGTCTTCGGCGGCAACGCGGAGAGCGGCTATTTCTGGCAGAAGATCCACCCGGGGAAGAACCTGAAATTCTACGCGGCCAATAAGGAAGTCTGGGAGCAGCTGAAGTCGATGGCCCGCCCGCACGCAGGGCCAGCGGCAGCGAAAGAAGTCCCGCCCGCTTCGGCGACCACCCTGATTGAGTTTACGGCTCAGGAAACAGAGCAGAACCATCGGGTGATCACGTCGGTGAAGAAGCTCCCGGAAATCGCGGGCGACCCCTCCAAGCCGCGAAGCATCCGCGCGATCCAGCAACCCGCTTGCGCCGGCAAGGACGATTTCGACAAGGCTTGCTACAAGGCGAAGCAGGATCTGAATACCTCCCCCAAGGGAAAAGACAATGTCATGATGCAGTATGATGTGCTTCTCCCTGGCGGGAAGGCTGTGTCAGGCCTGATCCCCTGGACGGCTGAGTACAACGAAGGGAAATAAGCGTCAGGCAATCCGACTGCCTGAAGGGCGGCGCCTCCTCGATAGGGCGCCGCCCTTTTTATTGGCGCGAAGCGTACCTACCGCGGCTCTTGGTCAAGCTTGCGCTGGAGGTCGGCGAGGCGATTCAGCGCTTCCAGCGGCGTCATCGTAAATAGGTCCATCTGCCGGACTTCCTCGACGATCGGGTGCGGCAAGGGCAGCGTGGGATCGGGGCGCGCCGCCGGGGATGCCTGCTCATCAGAGGCAGTCGCGCTGGAGTGCTCCAACTGCGCGAGCACCTCTTGGGCGCGGCTCAGCACCGGAGCCGGCAGCCCGGCGAGCCGAGCCACGTGAATCCCGTAGCTGCGGTCCGTGGCGCCTGCCACGATTTTTCTCAGGAAGAGCACCTCGTCATCTCGTTCTCGGACCGAGACCGTGTAGTTCTTGATCCCTTCCCGAAGCCCGGCTAGTTCGGTCATCTCATGGTAATGGGTCGCGAACAGCGTGCGCGCCCCGAGATGACTGCGATCCTGGATAAACTCGGCTACCGCCCAGGCGATGCTCAACCCATCATAGGTGCTGGTCCCGCGTCCGATCTCATCCAGCAGGATCAGACTGCGTGAGGTGGCACAGTTCAGGATCTGCGCCGTTTCGGTCATCTCCACCATGAAGGTGCTCTGGCCGCCGGCCAGGTTGTCGGAGGCGCCGACGCGCGTAAAAATGCGGTCGACGAGGCCGATAGCGGCCGATTGCGCCGGCACAAAACTACCCATCTGCGCCATCAGGACGATGAGCGAGACCTGCCTGAGATACGTGCTCTTCCCGGCCATATTCGGCCCGGTAATGATCAGGAGCCGGTTCTGCTCCAGATCCAACAGGGCGTCATTGGCGATGAACTCGCCGGGTCGCTGCAGGCGCTC
>JAHRHE010000082.1 GCA_020027965.1 Nitrospirota bacterium
AACCTGGCGTAGCCGCGTTCCTGCTGCATGTAGCGCATGGAATAGAGATAGATGATGGTGCTCACACCCGTGATCAGTACCATCATGACAGCACTCAGACGATCAACGTAGAAGCCCAACGAGAGAACGGAAAGGCCCGCCGTGCTCGGTTCGTAGAAACGGACGCTGATCGGACCGTTCAACGTGACCAGAACTAGCGTCGCGACGGCACCTGCGAAGGCCGCGATAACGGCTGGCGCGGCGCTCCTTACACGCCGTTCACGCAGCACGCTGCCAGCAATTCCGATCACGATTGCGGCTAGCAGAGGAAGTAGCGGGACGAGGATCACGTAGGACATGCTGTGCCTCACATTCTTCTCAACTAAGAAGGCGACGCGAGCGATCGAGGGTTCGTGCAAATGGACGGGCTGATCGGCTCCTGAGCGTGCAGGAGCTCGGCGGCATGCCCCACCCGTGATCGGAGGCTGCGTTGCTGGGCGTCGGTGATGACAGAACCTGCGGCCGCCTGTTGAGTCTCCATAGACATAATGGAGTCAGTCCAATAAAAAAGCCAGCGGGCGCGCCTCGCCGAGGAGTGTGCCACACTGGCTTGTACTGTCGTCGGCCGACTCGACCGAAAGCCGACCACCCTACCTGCCGTTCTGTTGGAACAGATGCGCTGGCTGAGTCTGAACTTTAGTTGCCAGCAAACGGCTCCATCGGACCGCCCTGATGATACGGTCGACTGGCACCGTCTTCCGTGCGTGTTGTTTATCAGGATCTTCAGGGGAAACGCAATGACTTTTTCGATCTAGCTGGACGGGGATTTGGGGCAGGCACCATGGGTCCTTTGGCCCATCCATGGAACGGCAGCTTGTTAGGCTGGTGATGTCGCGAGAAGGCTTTGTATTCTCGCGCAATTTCTTCCTCGCCATGCGAACGTCCTGAACCCGTTCTGCGATTGCCTCGTCGTACAGTTGTCTCTATAATCAATCCGCATTACCTCCGGTGAAGGAAGCAGGAGCGCCGCCCGATGGGGATCAATCATCGAACGAGAGGAGAGGTCGAGGCTGCAATCCGGCAGGCCGTGATCAAGTTTGAGCAGGACTTCATGGGGCGTGGGCCGACCGATGTCAGAGCGTTCATTGTCAGAGACACTATCTTGGTGCGGCTCAAAGGCGTCTTAACACAAGCCGAACGCCAGTTAGCCAAGAACGCGGATGGAATTGAAATGGTCAAGCGCATGCGTCAAAATCTCATTGCGCAAGGCCGAGACAATCTCTGCGGCGACATAAGCAACATCACGGGCGTCAAGGTCACGGGATTGTTCACCGATATTGACACTCAGATCGGGGAACGCATCATTGTGTTCACCCTGGATCAGGATCTCGAATCTGCCTTCCAATAGCGCAGTGGACTCGGGATCCGCGGTCAGATTAGGAGAGCACGTTGTTAGCTTGCCTTTTGCCAGCGATCGAGGACATGAAGACGGAGGGTGGCCATGGAGAAGCTCGTTGAGGGATTCAAGAAGTTTCAGGCCGAAGTCTTCGGATCGAAGCGCGACTTGTTCACGAGATTGTCACGGACACAAGAACCGCGCGCGCTGTTTATCACCTGCTCAGACTCACGGATCGATCCGACCCTGTTGACACAAACCGAGCCCGGTGAGCTCTTCATTCTGCGGAATGCGGGGAATATTGTCCCCTCTTACGGAGGGATGATGGGAGGCAGCACTGCCACGATCGAATATGCCGTCTCCGTGCTGGGCGTGAAGCACGTGATCGTCTGCGGCCATACCGATTGCGGGGTCATGAAGGCGATCCTGCACCCTGATACGGTGGAGGGCCTGTCGGCTGTGAAGAGCTGGGTGGCCCAGGCAGAAACGACGAGGCGCATAGTTCGGGAGAACTATTTCGATCTCAAAGGGGACGAGTTGCTGGTCACCACCATTCAGGAAAACGTCCGCGTTCAGCTCGACCACCTTAGGACCCATCCGGGGGTCGCTGCGCGGTTGAGACGCGGCACGCTGGATATCCATGGCTGGGTCTACTCCATTCCCACCGGCGATATCTGGACCTTCGACGACGAAAAAGGGGTCTTCAAGTCCTTGGTGGACTCTGTGACGTGAGAGTTGCACTGCTCCAAACTGAACGGACCCGCCAATCCAGAGACACTCAGCAACTTCGGTCCCGCCACGCTGAGGATGAAAGCATGGCCTATACAACGGTCAATAGTAAGCGGAGTGCCCTGTCTCTCGAGTGGGGCGATGGCGTCGCACCTTCCGGGCAGCCGTGTCCCGCCCAGCCCGGCAGGGGTCAAGCCAGTCACTCCATGGCTTTCGAAAGGATCAACTGAGGATACCGGGAGACGATTGCATACAGCACGATGGCCGTGCCCACACCTGTCACGAAGTCCGTCACGAGCACCATGATGGCCGTGTACGCCATGATGAATGTCTCCATTCGACCACACGCCAGGACCTGCGAGACCTCCGCTGGTTTCACCATGTTGTACGCCACGTACATCATGATCCCGCCGATGCAGGCCATCGGGACATGCTCCAGGAAAGTGGCGAGGTAGGCCACAAGGAGGAGTTTGAAGACGCACTTGGAGATGCCGGCCAGGGGTGAGAGCGCTCCGACCTTGATGTTGGTGGCGGTCCGAGCCAGTGCGCCGGTGTGGGGAAACCCGTTCAGCAGGGGGATGATGACATTCACCCAACCCTGCCCCCACAGTTCCTTGTTCGGATTAAACGGCGTGCCCTTGTTGTCGGCGAGGCGATCCGCCATCCGCGATGAGAGCAGGCTTTCGACGGCGCCGACGAACGTAATCGCGGCGACTGCGTACACCAGGTCGTAGAAAAAGAGGGCATTCAGTTGAAACGCTGCCGGGGGCGTGAAGACCCAGAAGTCGGTCGGGAGGCTCCCGTACTCCTCTTTGATTGAGACAATCCCCTTCTCCGCCCAGACGGTCCAGGTCAGCACGGTGCCGATGCCGAGGGCAATGAGCGGGCCGGGGATAAAGACGGACATCTTGAAGCAGGCTTTGCTGATCGCAAACGTGGCTACCGCGAGGGTGATCGCATACGCGTTGATCTCGGCCGAATGGTCCCAGACAATCCCCAGCTTTTCGAGGAAGCTGTGGCCGATCATCTCGGTCTTGATGTCCAGCACGTTGCCCAACTGCGACGTCACGATCACGCAGGCAATCCCGATGGTGAAGCCCACCACGATCGAGTCGGGAACCAGACTGACAAACCTGCCCATCCGTGACAGGCCCATGACGATCAGGATTACGCCGGCGCAGACACTGGCCAGAATCATAAAGGAGGTGCCGAAGTCGTGAACCATCAAGGCAATGACGGGGATGAACGCCGCCGTGGGCCCGTACACTTGATACTTGGAGCCGCCAAGGAGCGCTCCAATCAGACCGGCAATGGCCCCACCGACGATTCCTTGCTCGGGCCGGAGACCTGACGCCATCGCAAACCCCATCGCGAGCGGAATGGCAACCATCGCCACGATCAGCCCCGCCATCAGGTCACGAGACACGTTGAGCCATAGATTCCCTCTTTTCAGATCTTCGTAGCGTCTATCGAACGGGTTGAAATAGAACCGAAGTCTCTCTGAAAGAGTGTGTGTTCTTAATTCAAACGGGTGCTGAACATGGTTCGACATTCTGTCTCCTCTCTCAGGTTCAACTCTGGACCCGGCTCCCTTCGTGACGACCTCACCGATTTGGGAGGGCAAAAAAGGGGGGAGCTTCACCACGGAGAAGGTGGAGTTGCGAAGGGATTCATTCGGGGAGAGGTCATCCTCATCTTCCACTCATCGGCGCCAATCACTTCGTACCAATATAGCAGATTCTTAACCATTCGCAAGCACTAGCAATTTTGGCGACACCGCGGGTGCCATCGTGCGGCGAGCGCAAGTGGGGCTTCTGCTGCTTTGATGTTCGGGGTCACCGGGATTCGGAGGAGGATTTCAAAGAATACGGCTGGAGGAATGACCGCTTCAAAACACCACGAGCCCGCCCGGTCAGGAGCAGGCTCGCACGTGCTTGAGACTATGCACAAAGCAAGTGGCTGGGGGACTAGGATTCGAACCTAGGTAGTCAGATCCAGAGTCTGACGTCCTACCACTAGACGATCCCCCAACCAGGATGCAGCCTAATATACCCCTTCCTTTCAGTCAAGGGTGGGGCCGGGGGGCGGGCTCGGCTGCTGGAGCGGGCATCAGAGCCATTTTGTGCTCCGGCCGTTGTCGAGCCGGAGCGGCCCGCGGGAAGCGGGGGGACGAGGGCGCGCGATGCGAGGAATAACGAGCATCACGTTTGCGCGCGCCGCCGAGCCGGTGAGGCGGCCGGGGTCGTTTGAAGTCCCGTTCGAGCCGTGCTCGGGACGGGACGAGTTCCGCAGCCAAGCGAAGGCGAGGCTTACGGCGGACCAAAATGGCTCTGGCCTTGAGCGGAAGCAGCTAGCCCGCCTATCCCGCAGCCTTGGCCCGCTCAATTCCCTGGCGCAGGCGCGCGAGGGTGCGCTCCCGCCCCAACAGCTCCATCACCTCGAAGAGGCCCGGAGTGGCGGTCCGGCCGGTTAAGGCCACCCGGACTGGCTGGGCGAGCTGCCCCATCTTGAGACCTTCCTCGTCCAACACGTGCTTGAAGGCCTGTTCCAGCGAGGCGTGTGAGAACTCCGATAGCGCCGCAAAACGGTCCGCCAGTTTGGTCAGGGCCGTTACGATGGCGGGCGTGAGGAATTTCTCGGCTGCTCCAGGCTCGAAGGTCACCTCCTCGGCTAGGTAGGGCGCCGCAGCCGCCGCCATGTCCGCTAGGGTTTTGGCCCGCTCCCGCAGGGCCAGCACGAGCTTGACCATCCAGTCGTCCGACAGGGCCTTCGCCGTGGTGCCGACTCCCGCCTGATCCAGGAACGGTCGGAGGAGCCGGCTCACCCGTTTGGGATCGCCATGCTGGATGTGCTGCGCATTCACCCACAGGAGCTTGTCCGGGTTGAAGACCGCCGAGGACTTCTGCACCTGGTCCAGCGAGAACTTCTTGATGAGGTCCGGCACCGTGAAGATTTCCTCGTCCCCGTGTGACCAGCCCAGGCGGGCGAGATAGTTCAGCATCGCCTCCGGCAGGTAGCCCATGTCCCGGTAGGCCAGGATCGAGGTGGCCCCGTGCCGTTTGGACAGCCGGGCTTTGTCCGCTCCCATGATCATCGGGAGGTGGCCGAAGCGGGGCACCGGATATCCCAGCGCCCGGAACATGGGGATCTGCCGAGGCGTATTCGTCAGATGATCGTCGCCGCGGATCACGTGGGTGATACCCATGAGCGCGTCATCCACCACCACCGAAAAATTGTAGGTGGGATAGCCGTTGGAGCGCAGGATGATCAAGTCATCCAGCACGCTGTTGTCGAAGGTCACCTCTCCCTTGATCAGATCCTCTATGACGGTCTGGCCCTCCTGCGGGGCCTTGAATCGGAGCGCCGCGTCCCCAGTGGGGTTCATGATCCCTCGTGCGCGGCAGCGACCGTCGTAGGTTGGGGACAGCCCCTTCGCCTGCGCCTCCTTCCGGCGTGCTTCCAGCTCCTCCGCCGTGCAGACGCACCAGTAGGCCTGCTTGTGATCCAGCAGTGTCATGGCGTGCTGGCGGTACAGATCCATGCGCTCGGTCTGACGAAAGGGCCCCTCGTCCCAGTCCAGCCCCACCCACCGCATGCCTTCAAGGATCGCGTCGATCGCCTCTTCCGTGGACCGGCTCTGATCCGTGTCCTCAATTCGGAGGATGAAGGTGCCCTTCTGCTGGCGGGCCAACAGCCAATTGAACAGGGCGGTCCGAACCCCGCCGACGTGCAGGTACCCGGTCGGGCTAGGTGCAAATCGCACTCTGACGTCGCTCATCACACCTGCTCGTTCGATAGTCAGGGGGATCGGGGTTACGATTCAGGATGATCTGACGGGAGGATGCGTACCTATACCATGCCCCCCCGAGGTTGTAAAGGCACGCCTAATTCCCCCGTCGCCCATCTCGCACCTTTCGCCCGTGCCCCGATTCTGCTATAGGAGGTGGTTGGAGAGCCCCTGGTCATGGCCGACCCGACGCAACGAGCCACAACCCTGCGCATTCGTGAACTGTCACCGGCCGTGCGAGAACTCGTCCTCTCGCCGGTAGAGCGACCCATTCCCTTCCAGCCCGGGCAGTGGATCTCGCTGAAGCTCCCCGTCGGTGAGCGCCCGCCGCTCGTTCGAGCCTACTCCATGGCCGAACCGGAGGCGCCGACCGGCCACCTCGTGCTGGCGTTGGACCGGGTGCCGCAGGGACTCGGATCAGGCTATCTCTTTACCCTCAAGGAAGGGGACGAGGTCCTGCTGGCCGGCCCCTACGGCAACTTCATGCCCCCGGACCCCCTACAGAAGGACTTGCTGTTGATCGCGCGCTATACCGGCATCGTCCCGATCCGCTGCATCCTGAGGCACCTCTTCAGGACCACCCCGACTCACCGCGTGACGCTGGTCTATGGTGCGCCCAGCCGGACGGAACTCATCTATCACGACGAGTTCGTCGCGCTGAGCGCGGCGCAGGCCTCGTTTCGCTACCTGCCGACGACCTGGGGGGCAACGGAAGATCGGGCTAGTCACCGTGAGGGTGAGCACCGGACGGAGGATGCGATCGTGAGGGCGGTCTCGGCAGGCCGCAAGGACTTCTTCCCGATGATCTGCGGGCTCAAGGCCTTTGTCCGCCCGCTGCGGGCCTACCTCATGGAACTGGGGTTCGATCGGCGAGACGTGCGGGTGGAGACGTACGATTGAACTACCGTGACGGGTGACGCGTGACAGGTAAAGCAGAGAACCTGAGTCCCATGAGCGACCCGTTCCTACGCGTCACTGGTCACTCGTCACGCGTCACTGGGTGTCAGTGGCCTTCCTTGACGAGGTTCTTGTTCAGGGCGGGGACCTCCACGACCAGGTCCATGGTGCCGTTCGGCACGCACTGGCACCCTAGGCGAGATTGCAGGGTAATGGCCGGTGCCTCATCGAGCTGATCGTTCTCATCATCCGTGGCTTCGTTGCAGGACTGGAGCCCCTCCTTCACGATCAGGTGGCAAGTGGAGCACGCGCAGACGCCGCCGCAGGCATGCTCGAGGTCGATGCCCGCACCCAAGGCGATATCCAGTAGACTCCCGGGGAGGCCCGTGGGGCCATAGGGGATTTTGCCCGGATCCACCTGAACCGGAACCCGCTTCTGATCCGGGGTCACGAAGGTCACGGTATAGGGTTTGGTCGGGAGCTCGACCTCCGCCTTCTCGATATAGGGATTGGTCCCGCCCATGAAAACCTCCAGGTCCTCAATCGGACTCGTATCGCCAATCTATCATATCCGCCCATGCCACGCTGATTGTTGCCGCACCGACTCGTCTCGGCTGTCCCGGTCACGCGCGCCGATGACCATGAGGTGTTCGGCCTTCACTATATATGCGTTGCGCACAGCTGAACCCCTGATCCTGCCCCTCCAGTCGACCGTTCTCCTCGCCCGTCCGGACATGGCTGCGTCGCTGGTCGCCTCGCTCGGGGTCTTGACTGAGGCAGCCTGAGACGCTGTAGGAGGGCCATAATCTCCAAACCGATCGTCTTCAGGCCAAAAACCCAGGATCGAATGCAAGAGGCCTGAGCACCTCTAAGTCTATGGAAGACAAGCACATATTTTTTGTTGACAGTGAAACAATCAGGGTGTTAGACTAAGTCCGACTAAAGGAATCGGAGATCAAATCAATCTCCGACTTGAACAGTCGGATTCTACCACAACTATGCTGCGTTTTTCCAAAAAAGCGGATTACGGGCTCATGGCGGTGCAGTACATCGCCTCGGTGCAATTCGGCGACGTCACACGCGCCAGAATCGTCAATACGAAGGAGATCGCTGAAGAGCACCACATCCCGCTGGAGCTTCTCGCGAAGGTGATGCAAACACTGGCGAAACAGGGGATCGTGGAGAGCCAGAACGGCCCCAAGGGCGGCTACCTGCTGGCGCGCGAGGCCGGAGCCATCACCATCGCCCAGATCCTGGAGGCGATCGAGGGTCCGCTCGGCATCACGGAATGCTACCACGACCAAGACGCGTCGTCCTGTCTGCAGCACGAGCACTGCAACATCCGGACTCCGCTGCTCAAAATACAGGACAGCATTTATCAGTTGCTCAACCGCATGACCATTGAAGATATGCTGGGCGGGACACCGCTCATTACGGTGAAGTCGATCACGACCGCGCAAGGAGTCGAACAATGAAATTTCCGCTGTATCTGGACAACCACTCCACGACGCCAATGGATCCCCGGGTCCTGGAGACCATGCTCCCCTATTTTGTGGAGAAGTTCGGGAACGCCGCCAGCCGGAACCATGCCTTCGGGTGGGAGGCCGAGGAGGCGGTTGAACAGGCGCGGAAGCAGATCGCCCGGCTGATCCATGCCGATTCCAAGGAGATCGTGTTCACCAGCGGGGCCACCGAATCCGACAATCTGGCGATCAAGGGCGTGATGGAGATGTACCGGGAGAAGGGCGATCACATCATCACCTGCTTGACCGAGCATCGCGCCGTCCTGGATACCGCCAAAGCCCTCGAAGCCAAGAAGGGCATCAAGGTCACCTACCTGCCGGTTGATAAGACCGGCAGGGTGAACCCCGACGACGTCCGGAACGCCATCACGGAGAAGACCATCCTCATCTCGATCATGATGGCCAACAACGAGATCGGCACGATCAATCCGGTCAAGGAGATCGGCAAGATCGCCAAGGAGAAGGGGATTCTGTTCCACTGTGACGCCACGCAGGGAGTGGGGAAGATTCCGGTCGATGTGCAGGAGATGGGGATCGACCTCATGGCCTTCACCGCGCACAAGATTTACGGCCCGAAGGGAGTCGGCGCGCTCTACGTGCGGAAGAAGGCGCCGCGCGTGCGCATCGCCCCGCTCATCGATGGCGGCGGACACGAGCGTGGGATGCGGTCAGGCACCCTGCCGGTGCCGTTGATCGTAGGGTTCGGCAAGGCGTGTGAGCTCTGCGAGCAGGAAATGCCGACCGAATCCGTCCGCCTGGCGGCGCTTCGGGATCGGCTCCAGGCTGGCATTTTGAAGTCGCTCGATGAGGTGTACCTCAATGGGCATCCCACCCAGCGGCTTCCGCACAATCTGAACCTGTCGTTCGCCTATGTCGAAGGTGAATCGCTGCTCATGGGTGTGAAGGAGATCGCGCTGTCCTCCGGTTCGGCCTGCACCTCGGCCACCCTGGAGCCGTCCTATGTCCTTCGCGCCCTCGGCGTGGGCTCCGATCTGGCTCATTCTTCGATCCGGTTCGGGCTGGGGCGCTTCAACTCGGAAGAGGAAATCGATTACACAATCACGCGGATCATCCAGATCGTGAACAAGTTGAGGGAGATGTCTCCCTTGTACGAAATGGCCAAAGAGGGGATCGATCTCAAGACCGTCCAGTGGGCGGCCCATTAAGCACGTGGAGCATCAAACGTGACGCGTGACGCGTGACGCGAATAAGACGAGGACGTTTCACGAACGACGAGTTACGAAGGAGGATGTGATGGCGTACAGCGAAAAGGTAGTGGATCACTTCAATAACCCGCGCAATATGGGGAGCTTCAAGAAAGACGAGGAGGGCGTCGGCACGGGCATCGTCGGCGCGCCGGAGTGCGGCGACGTCATGAAGCTTCAGATCAAAGTGCAGGACGACAAGATCGTGGACGCCAAGTTCAAGACCTTCGGATGCGGCTCGGCGATCGCCAGCTCGAGCCTGGCCACCGAATGGATGAAGGGCAGGACAATCGAGGAAGCCGGCAAGATCAAGAACACGGAGATTGTGCAGGAGCTGAACCTGCCGCCGGTGAAGATCCACTGTTCGGTGCTAGCCGAGGATGCGATCAAGGCGGCCCTGAACGACTACAAAAAGAAGCACGGCAAGTCCGAGTAAGACGGACCTCTGGCCAAGCCGGCCAGGAGTCCTGGCAAGGAGCGAAAAGGGAGCACCTATGGAATCGACCGAGACGACGAAGACCCCGGTGATCACGCTGAGCGACGCGGCACTCAAGGAGGTCAAGCGCCTGCTCAATGTGCAGGGCATCACGGAGGGCGGCCTCCGCGTGGGTGTCAAGGGCGGCGGATGTTCGGGCCTGAGCTACACGGTCAACTTCGACGACAAGATCGGGCAGTATGACACGGTGCATGAAATCGACGGAATCAAGGTCATCGTGGACGCCAAGAGCGCCATTTACCTGCAAGGTACCCAGCTCGACTTTCAGAAGGACCTGATGGGCGGCTCGTTCAAGTTTGTAAACCCGAACGCGGAGAAATCCTGCGGGTGCGGAGAGTCGTTCTCGGCCTGATCGCGGGCCGTCGGCACGATCTCATTCCGCATAAGATCGCAACGGGCATGGCGGGCGGGGGCCATGCCCGTTGTTTTATGGAGAGCGAGACGAGCGGATGGACCAGACGCACAACATTCCGGCCAGACGCACTGAGCTCCAGATGGCCCGGAGCATGTGTTGGCACTGCCAATCCGAGGTGACCGGGGAGTACTTCTGCGAACGCTGCGTCAAGGTTCAGCCGGTCTCAAAGGAACTGGATTACTTCACCTGCCTCGGACTGCCCCGCCTGCTGAACATCGACACGGAGGAGCTCGAGGCGCGGTTCTATAAGCTGAGCCGTGCCTTTCATCCGGACTTCTTCCAGAACAAGACGGAGGCCGAGCAGAGCATCAGTCTGGGAAACTCGGCCCTCCTGAACACGGCCTACCGTACCCTCAAGGACCCGATCCAGCGAGCCGAATACCTCCTGGGCCTGGAAGCTGGCGCCGCCAAGGATATCCGGACCACCCCGCCGGCCGACCTGTTCGAAGAAATCCTCGCGCTGCAGGAAGATCTCGAAGAATTCCGCGCGCTCACGCCCGGGCGGGATCCCGGAGAAGTCGACACACTGCGGGCGAGGCTCAAGGCCGACTACGAGAGCCTCCAGCAGCGTCAACATGAGATGGAGGCGCGCCTCTTCGAGCTCTTTGAGGCGTGGGACACCCTGCAGGCCCGCGAGGGCCAGGATGCCGGCGTGCGCGCCAAGAAGGACACCGTGCTCAAGGAGATACGCGACATCCTGTCGAACCGGACTTATCTGCGCAACATCGTGAATGACCTGGTGGCCACCCTGGGCTGAAAAGGCTGCGGACCCATGGCGCGCATCGTCGGCATCGACCTCGGCACCACCAATTCCCTGATCGCCTACATGGACAGCGGTTCGCCTCGGGTCATCGCGGGGCGGAACGGACGGACGCTGGTGCCCTCGGTCGTGGCGCTGACCGACAACGGCCTGATCGTCGGGGATCCGGCCAAAGAGTATCTCGTGCGCAGTCCAGAGCGCACGATTTACTCCGTCAAACGATTCATGGGGAAAAGCCTGGCGGATGTGAAGGAGGAGCTCAGGTACTTCCCGTACCGCCTGCACGAGCAGGGCGGCGTCATTCGCATTCAGATCGGCGACAAGACCTACTCCCCGCCTCAGATCTCCGCCATGATCCTCAAAGAGCTGAAGCTCAGGGCCGAAGCCCATCTGGGGGAGGAGATCCGAAAATCCGTGATCACGGTCCCCGCCTACTTCAACGACAGCCAGCGACAGGCGACCAAGGACGCGGGCATGATCGCAGGGCTGGAAGTCCTTCGCATCATCAATGAGCCCACGGCCGCCTCCCTCGCCTACGGCCTCCAGAAGAAAACCCAGGGCCTGATTGCCGTGTACGATTTGGGCGGCGGCACGTTCGACATCTCGATCCTCAAGCTCAAGAACGGGATCTTCGAGGTCCTGGCGACAAACGGCAACACTCACCTCGGAGGCGACGACTTCGACCGCCGAATCGCCGACCTGTTCCTCAAGGAGATCCGGGCGCAGCATGGCTTCGACGTCGAACCGCATGCGGACACGATGCAGGTAGTCCGACTCGAGGCTGAACAAGCAAAAATTCGCCTCTCGGAGGATCAGAAGACCATCGCCGCGATTGAGCTGCCGCCTGGAAAAGGGAGGTTCCGCTACGAGCTGACACGCGACCAGCTCGAGACCCTGACGATGGACCTGGTGGAGCACACGCTGGGCCCCTGCCGGATCGCGCTGAAAGACGCCGGGGTAGCCCCCGCCGCTATCGACGAGGTCGTGTTGGTGGGCGGATCCACGCGGATGCCGCTGGTGCGCCGGCGCGTCCAGGAGCTGTTCGGCAAGGCTCCGCACAGCGATTTGAACCCGGATGAGGTAGTGGCCCTCGGCGCGGCCGTGCAGGCCGACATTCTCAGCGGGGGCACCCAGGACATGCTGCTGCTGGACGTCACGCCGTTGTCCCTCGGAATCGAAACGATGGGCGGCGTGATGAGTTCGCTCATCCGACGGAACACGACGATTCCGGCGAGCGCCAAGGAGATGTTCACTACCTATGTCGACGGCCAGACTTCGGTGGATCTCCACATCCTGCAGGGCGAACGCGAATTGGCAAAGGACAATCGCAGCCTCGCCCGGTTCCAGCTCAAGGTCCCCCCGCTTCCGGCAGGGGTTCCGCGCGTGGAAGTCACTTTCCTGATCGATGCGAATGGCATCCTGCACGTGACCGCGAAGGACGTGCGAACCGGCCAGACCCAATCGATCGAGGTGAAGCCGTCCTACGGCCTCTCCGACGAGGAGGTGGAGCGGATGATCGGCGAATCGTTCAAGTTCGCCGCGGAGGATCTCAAGGCGCGGCAACTCATCGAGGCGCGAACCGAGGCCGAGGCGATTCTCAAGGCCACCCACAAGGCGCTGGGACACGGCGGCCGCCTGATCCGCCCCGAGGAGATCGCTGCCATCAGCGCGTCACTGGCCGCCCTTGAGGCTGCCCGGGCCACGGAAGACCATCGCGCCATCCGAGCCGCCATTGCCGAGGTGGAGAAGACGACGCACCACCTCGCCGAGGTCCTCATGGATTCGACGTTGAAGGAAGCGCTCGAGAACAAGAAAGTGTCTGAATTACCGTAGAGAGTGAAGAGCTAATGGCCAATGGCTAATCGCTTATGGCCGGAACTATTAGCTATCAGCCATTCGCCATAAGCCAACCCGGGAGGACGTGGTGGATCTGACCTGGAAGGATACCGAGGAAATTGCTCTCCGGCTGCTGGAGGAACACCCTGAGACTGATCCCTTGACCGTCCGGTTCACCGACCTGCATCGTTGGATCACGGAGTTGCCGGAGTTCAGGGACGATCCCAAGAAGTCCAATGAGAAGATTCTGGAGTCGATCCAGATGGCCTGGCATCAGGAGTACCAGGACGCAAAGCAGTAGCTCGTTCCCCCTCGCAAGGCCCCACCCCTCCCGCCCAAACGGAGTCTTGAGCCGCTCGGTCATAGGTCCTGGGGACAGGCACCCGCCCTGAGGAGGAGGAGCTACGGTTGTAAGGCCGGTGCCACGCTCATCGGCTCCTGGATCTGATCCACTCGGTAGAAATCCGTCGGGATGGTGCGCTGCGGAGCCGGTTGAGTCGGCTCGGTCCCTTTCGCGAAGATCTCGACGGTCCCCTGATCCCCCTGGTCCGGGGCCAGAAGACCGGTACCGGGATCCACCCGCACAAACAGGATGTCATCGGGGATTTCGAAGGGCACCAGGGGCAATTTCGGCAGGGCCTCGCGCATGAAGTCGATCCAGATGGGCAGGGCGGCATGCGCGCCGGACTCCGTCTCTCCCAGCGGTCGCAGATCGTCAAACCCCACCCACACGCCCACGGCCAAGTTGGGGGTAAACCCGATAAACCACGCATCCGTGAAA
>JAHRHE010000083.1 GCA_020027965.1 Nitrospirota bacterium
GTGCCGGGTACCCATTGCTCCTCTTGTTGCAATGGGTGATGACGCGCGCAGTCTGAGGTTGCTAGGGCACCTGCCCTAAGAAAATGCAGTAGTAGAGGTGTGCTCGTACGGGCAAGGGCGCGTCTCGGCGCGCCCGGGGCGGGCGGGTGAAAATGACGCGCGCAATTGGGGTCAGCCACACCACCGGGCTCTTAAGGAGGTGGTGAATGTGGTCGTTGGACGCGCTTCAGCTTCGCGCGCAGGGGCCTGCGGCCGCGTTGACAAAGGTCCTCCGCTCACCTAGAGTACGGCTACGTCTCATGAACGCCGAGCGGCGCACCATCAGGTTCTACCAGGCGGACGTGTTTACCGACGCCCCGTTCGGGGGAAACCCTGTCGCAGTGGTGCCAGACGCTCAGATCCTCAGCGACCGGGAACTGCAGCAGATCGCGAGTGAGATGAATCTCTCTGAAACCGTGTTCGTGTTCCCTCCGATAGATCCGTCCACCGTTGCCAAGATCCGTATCTTCACGCCGACTCAGGAGATCCCTTTCGCCGGCCACCCCGTGCTGGGCACCTTCTTCGTACTCGGGAAACTGGGCCGCCTCGTCCTGAGGGAGCCGGTGACGTCCGCCCTCTACGAATGCAACATCGGCGTGTTTTCGGTCGAGGTGCATGTGCTCAAGGGAGAGATCGCGCGCGTCGTCATGTCTCAACCGAAGCCTCAGTTTCTGGGCGCCGTGGAACCGGTCAAGGACCTGTACGAGGTGGCCAACGCACTCGGCTTGGCCAAGGGGCAGATCACCGACACGAAGTTTCCTGTCGAGGTGGTCTCAACCGGCCTCCCGGTCATGATCGTGCCTGTGCGGACCCTGACTGCGGTCCGATCGATCGCCCCCGACTATACGGCGATCAACCAGCTCTGTGCACGGTACGGGGCTCAAGGGATCATGGTCTTCACCACGATGACGGTCGAAGAACTGTCCAGCGTCCATACGCGCATGTTCGCGCCGTCCATCGGGATCCTCGAGGACCCTGCCACCGGCAGCGCCAGCGGGGCCCTCGGCGCCTACCTGGTCCAGAACGGCGTCGTCGAGGTCGGTCCCATGACCGAAATCGTGGCCGAGCAGGGGTATGAGATGGACCGGCCGTCTCGTATCCTGATCCAGGTCGAGTCTGACGACGACGCGATCCAGGAAGTCAAGGTCGGAGGACAAACGGTCATGGTGGCGGAAGGGACGCTCACGTTTTAGCGAAGACGACATGAGATGGCTGATAGCTGAGAGCTGAGAGCTGAGGGCCGCAAGCTAGGGAGCCCACGTGAAAGCAGTGGTTTTCCATGAGCATGGCGGGACCGATCGGCTTCGCTATGAAGAGGTCGAGCCGCCGCGGATCGGCCCGCGCGAGGTCCTGGTGCGGGTCAAGGCGTGTGCGCTGAATCACCTGGATGTCTGGGTGCGGCAGGGCATTCCCGCCTATCGCATTCCGCTGCCCCACATCTCCGGATGCGATGTAGCCGGGGTCCTGGAGGAGGTCGGCGGCGAGGTTGCCGACCTCAAGGTCGGCGATCGGGTCTTTGTCTCGCCAGGCCTGAGCTGCTGGCGGTGCAACCAGTGTCTGTCGGGTCGTGATAATCTCTGCCCTTCTTATAAGATCCTGGGGGCTCAGGTGAATGGAGGATACGCGGAACTGGTGGCGGTGCCTGGTGTGAACGCCATCCCAATCCCCGGGGCACTCACCTTCGAGCAGGCAGCCGCTTTCCCCCTAGTGTCCGTCACAGCCTGGCACATGCTGTTCACCCTCGCCGGGGTCCGGCCGGGCGAGGAGGTCTTGGTCATGGGCGCCGGCAGCGGGGTGGGCAGCATCGCCATCCAAATGGCCAAGCTCTCCGGCGCTCGGGTCATCACGACGGTCGGCTCGGAAGACAAGGTGGACAAAGCGAAATCGTTGGGCGCGGATGCAGTCGTCATCCATGCCCGAGAAGACGTAGCTGCACGCGTCAAAGCCTTGACCGGCGGGCGTGGAGTCGACGTCGTGATCGAGCATATTGGCCCGAGTGTGTGGGATCAGTGTCTCATCTCGCTGTCGAAGGGGGGACGGTTAGTGACCTGCGGGGCGACGACTGGTGGCGAGGCGAAGCTGGACCTGCGGTTTTTGTTTTCGCGCCAGTTGACGCTGAAGGGATCTTATATGGGGACCCGGTCCGAGTTGGTGCGGGCGGCAGTGCTGATAGGACAGGGGCAGCTGCATCCGGTTATTGATCGGGTGCTCCCTCTCCAGGAGGCGCGCGCCGCGCAGGAGCTGATGCTGAGCCGGAGAATCTTCGGCAAGCTGGTGCTCGCGGTCGGCTGACCGACGAGGTTAGTGCTTCTGCGATGAAGGCTGCGGATCGCATCAAGGGAGGGTGGCGGCTGTGTTCGGCAAGTGTCATCTCATGGAGAGAGGAGAGCGCTGATGTCCAGTCTGGTTCAGGTCATGCGAAAAGAACTGAAGAAAATTTCCCAGGATGCGTCCGTCAGAGAAGCCGCCCGACGCATGCGTGATGAACGGGTTGGGTCGTTATTCGTCGAACGTGGCGGCACGCTGGTCGGCATCCTGACCGAAACCGATATCGTGCGGCGGGCCGTTGCAGATGGATCGGATCTGGAGGCGGTGAAGACCAAGACCATCATGACGACTCCAATCGCGACGATTGAGTCCATGCGGACGATCCAGGATGCTCACGACATGATGGGAGATCTCGGCATCCGCCACCTAGGCGTGACGGAGCAGGGGAAGTTGATCGGGCTGGTGTCGGTGCGCGATCTCCTCGTCTACTTCAAACGTGTTTCAGAACCGAGGATCACGCAGGATTGATCAATAACCGCAAGGCGTCTACTGCCGCCGACCTGCGTTGGCCGTAGCCGACTTCCGCACGCCGCCCAGAGGCTCTGGCCGACGGGTCGGTTGGCGAAGGCCGAGGGCTTCAGGGGACTGCCCCACCAGAGCCTTGGCGGCAGTGGGGCGTCAGGCGTAAGGCGTGAGGCGAGGGGTCAAGAGAGACAGTAGTGACGGGCAGTAAGATGTTTCTGCGGAGTGGCGGGAGGAGAGGCAAGGCCGGCTCAGAGGATGGAACGAACGCTGCAAGTTCTCAATGCCCTGGAGCGCGATGGCGCGATACGACGGTATGCCATTGGCGGAGCCATGGCGGCTACCTTTTACGTGGAACCGGTGCTCACATTCGATCTCGATGTCTTCGTGCTGCTGCCGAAGACTCCGGGCGGGCTGGTGACCCTAGCCCCGCTGTATGCCGCCTTGCGAGACCGTGGGTACACCGAAGAGGGCGAATGCGTGATGATCGAAGACGTGCCGGTGCAGTTCCTGCCGGCCTACAATGCTCTGGTGGAAGAAGCGCTGGCTGAAGCGAAGGAGATGAGTTACGAGACTACACCGACACGAGTGCTGCGCGCCGAGCATCTGGTGGCTATCGCGCTTCAAACCGGGCGTGACAAGGACCGGGAACGAGTACGCCTCATGTTCGATCAAGCCCCACTTGACCGGGCCTACCTTGCCGACATCATCGCGCGGCATGGACTGGATGCTCGATGGAAGCAATGGATACATTAAATGTAGAAATGGCCCGCTTGGCCGCGGCCAAGGAAGCGCGCCGGAGAAAACTGGCCACGCTGCCGTTTCCCGACAAAGTGCGAGTAGTGGTGCGGCTTCAACGGATGGCCGCTCCGATTCTCCGGGCCCGCGGACTTCAGGTGCGGGTGTGGAACCTACAAAAATAGTGACCCGTGATGGGTGACGCGTGATGAGTAAGACGCGAGCCGACATGGCATGGGTTGAAAGCTGGAACCCACAAGGGAACGTTTGAGAAACGAGTCCTCCATCGCGGGGTGGCCGGCTCAGGGTTCCTCAGCCGTCAGGCGTCACGGTTTGCACCTATTTGGTGATTTCCCGGATCATGTGGGGGAGTTCTGGCAGGATGAGCTTCTCCATCGCCAGCCGGACGGCCGCTTCGGATCCAGGAGTCGAGAACAGGGCCCGACCTCGAAAGAGGCCGGCCGTGGCTCGGCTCAGGATGGCGGGTGAGCCGATTTCCTTGTAGCTGAGATAGCGGAAGATCTCTCCGAACCCATCCAATCGCTTCTCGAGCATGGCCTCCACCGCTTCGAAGGTGGAATCGCGCCGCGAAATCCCCGTTCCGCCGTTGATGATGATGGCCTGCACGGCCTTGTTGCTGGCGGCTGCCCTGATCTTGCCTTTGATTTTGGCCGGCTCGTCTTTGACGAGATGATAGGCCACGACGGCGTGGCCGTGGTCTTTGAGCAGGCGCATGATGAGATAGCCGCTGGTGTCGGTTTCCCGCGTGCGTGTGTCGCTGCAGGTGATGACCACGCAGCCGACCTGGCGCGGGGCCTGTACTTTATGTTCGAGGTGGGCCTTGGAGGTCACGAATTCACTAATTCCCTGTCGCCTTTTCCTCTCCCCCCGTGGGGAGAAGAAAGGGAGAGGGGGAGCTCATCCCCAGATTGCATCGGGCTTGAGCCGGTCGACCGGCTTGCCCTTGCCGATGTGTTCGTCCAAAATCGCCGGCACATCCGCTTCTTTCACCTGTGTGTACCAGGTACCGGTGGGATACACCACTATAGTGGGCCCTTGTTCGCACGGGCCCAAGCAGCTCGAACTCGTGATCAGGACCTGGCCGGGTTGGATATTGCGCTCGATCAATCCCATGTTGAGCGCCATCAGAATGCCTGGCGACCCGGCGGCGCCGCAGGATGGTTTGGGATGTCCTGGAGGACGGGAATTCGTGCAGACCACGATATGATATTTCGGCTTCGGCATGCTTTCTCCTTTGGCGTTGAGGAGCTTATGGCTTATGGCGAATGGCGTATGGTTCTGATGGGAAATCCGACCATTAGCAATACGCTATCTGCCAGATGCTCCTTGGACTAGCGTGGCGTGAACGACTGCCATTGCTCAATGCATTCGGCGGGAAGCTGCCACTGTTTGAGGCCCTTCATGACCCATTCGAGATAGTGTTCCTTAGGCCTGAATTTGCCAATGGGGGTTGCCGCATGGGTCGTCACAAGGATTTTCTCTCCCTGCTCCGTGACCACCGTCACCTGAAGGTGGCGATACGCCCCCTGGGGCACCTCGCCTTCACATTCGTCCAGGAGTTTGAGATCCTCGTCCGTGATCTCACAGACGATACCCCAGACCCGTTCGCCCGGTGTCGGCGTCACGCTGGCCAGTCCGCAGCGCCACTGCGATGACCACCGGCAGAAGTGGAGGGTGTGGTCCGGGAGGTACGCCTTGCACACGAACTGGTGCTCGGGCGCCCGCCGCTTCAACTGGGTGGGGTTCAGGTTGTCGGCGTAGAGAAACAATTTCATGTGCGACTGATGTGCTGCAGAGAGCGATGGCGTCCGCAGGCGACCGTCCCTTGTACCACAGCGTCTTTCTGCCTTTCAAGGGCCGTCTCACGCCGCTGGGGAACGCCTGGGCCAGCTGCCAAGACCCGCCTCTTCCCGGCCCGGTTGACGACGTCTTACCCGGCAGGGTATGCTATTAAGTATGGGAGTCCATCGTTGGGCATATGCGCTGGGCTTCTTCGTGGCGGCTTCCCTAGCAGCAGGGGGCCTGGCGCGCGCTGCGAGCAGCGGCGAATTCTATAGCTGGATCGATCCTTCCGGCACGATGGTCATGACGGACGATCCCAGCAAGATCCCACCACCTACCCAGAGAAGCGAAGTCCAGGTCCATAAGTTCATGAAGAGCCAGCCCTCAGGGTCGAAGGCAAGTGTGACTCGCGCCCCGACTTCGGTGGAAGCCGGGGACCCCTCGGTGGAGACACCCACCGTTCCTTCGGCTGCCGGCCGAGAGCCGTCTCGGGCCGCTCCGGTAGACCCGAACGATCTGGATCTGCCGACGGTGTTGCTTGAGCCGCCGGCCGATGGGGTCCAGTCGCAGTACGTCTGGGTTCCCCTGACGGCGCCAATTTATCTGCAGTCAGGCTCCGTGTCCGGCTTCTGGTGCCACCGAAAGGTGAAGTCGCCCGTAGACGCTTTCACGCAGTTTCTTAGAACCCAGCTACAACGAACGGCAAGCGGCCAGCCGATTGGGGTTATGTCGTGGCCCCTCGCCGGCACCCCACCAGGGCCGCCACCGGCTTCCACTCAGATCCCTCGTTCCGGCAACACCGTCTATGATCAGGTCATGCGGGAGCGGCAGGCGTTGAACGAGCGAATCGCCTCTCAGTCGACCCGCAATACGGTCTATGATCAGGTCATGCGGGAGCGGCAGGCTCTCACCTCGCGTACGGCCTCTCAGTTTCCGTCAGCTCCACAATCCTCGGCTCCCCCCAGCGGTTCCTCCCAGACAGGGAGTGGTCGCAGTGGTTCAGGACGGTAAGCCCGATTCCCCGGCCGATCCGGTTCCTCTTCACCAATCCCGATCGACTGCATCCCTTTCCCGAATGATGCACTATGCCGGCGCCGGCTTGTTGCTTCTGGGGGGGCTCTGCTATTGGTATCTCAAGCCGCCTTCGGTCAACCCGATGGCTGATCCCATGGCCGCAGAAGCCATGGCGTTGGTCCAGACGCACCGCGCTCAGCGGGCGCCGACGCTGCGGCAGGCGATCACAGACCGGGTCCAGGCCATGGCTGCACGTGGGCAGGGCGTTCGACTCGGGGAGTGGAGGGTGGAACACCAGCAGGGGAACATTTACCTTGTCAGGATCTGGGTACGGGAACAAGGGACGAGACAGTGGTTTGAGCAGGAGTACATCTGGCGTGTGGATGTCGCCCAACGGTTGGTGGAGCCCCTCACGATGTCCGCCACCGATTTGATGCCCGTCGAGGTGGAAGGGGTGCCGTCCACCCGCTCTCCTGACCGCTCATCGTGGCATGCGATGCCTACTTGGCGGGAATGGCAACAAGGATGACATTGTCCCTGACGTGAACTTGGTAGCAGGCCACCTTGAACTCGGGGTTCTCCGGCCTTTCACCTGTTCGGACGTTGTACCGCCAGCGGTGCCAGGGACACTCCACGATCTCATTGGACAGTGTGCCTTCTCCTAAGGGACCTCCCGCGTGGGGACAGGTATTGTCCAGGGCGTAGATCGTACCGTCCACGTTGAAGAGCGCGACGCCGATCCCGTCGGCTTCCACAGATAAGCAAGACCCAGGGGCCAGATCCGACAAATTGGCGATGGGAAGAAGCTTCTTCATCTGACCCTCTTTGCGAACCATACGCGAAGACTCGCCCCGCTCCTGCCATCGCCAGGTCATGGCACGCCGTGACAGGGTGCAGACGTGCGGCGGGAGGCGACTCTGGCGTCAGACGCCGGTGAAGTTGAAATCGCATCAGTCTACGCGGACGAAGGCCCGGCTGCAAGTGCGCGGGACGGGGTTCGGAGGCGTGTTCGGCTTGATTTCAGGGGATGAATATGGCATACAGTAGTGCAAAGGATTGAGACAGAGACGTCACCTCAGAGGATGATATGGAATTGACCCTGCTCCTCAACTCTACCTATGAGCCGCTCCGCGTCGTTCACTGGCGGAAGGCCATTACACTCTTGTGGCAAGGGAAGGTGGAAGTCCTGGAGGTCTACGATCGAGACATCCAGGGTGTCTCCATTTCGATCAAGCTGCCGGCCGTCATGCGACTGCTGAAATTGGTAAGGCTCAAGGATAGCCATCGAGCGGTCAAGTTTTCGCGCATCAACATCTTCACCCGTGACGGGTACACCTGCCAGTACTGTAATCAGAAGTTCCGGACGGAGGATCTGACGTTTGATCACGTGGTGCCGATCGCCAAGGGTGGGAATAAGACGTGGGAGAACATCGTCACGGCGTGCTGGCGCTGCAACAACCGGAAGAGCGGGCGGGCTCCGGAGGAGGCCGGGATGCGCCTGATTCGGAAGCCGGTGAAGCCACGGTGGAACCCCGTGATTACGATCACCATCGGCATTCGAAACGCTCCGGAGAGCTGGCGAGACTACCTGTACTGGAATATGGAACTGGATGAGGATTTCCCGGACCACTAGCTGGAACCAAGGTTGAGGCTTAGGTTGAGGTTGAGGGTCAGATCGGGAAGCTTACCTTAGCCTTAACCTGAACCTGTCCTTCGAGTTAATACGCCTTATCGATCACGATCTCGACGTCACGGGCCCCGACCAGCGTCGGGTTCCGTTCGTAGTGTCCTTCCAGATCGCCCGCCTGCGGCGGACCCGCTTGTCCGTCTTTATCGAGCCGGGCCACGATGTCCACCATCCCCCGTAGTTCAGCTCCTTCCACCATGACGTCCTGATTGCTGATCTCGAACGTGACGGGGAAGCGGGGACTCTTGATGCGCTTGACGGCCACAGGACGCGGCGGTCCTTGGGGGCGGCGGACAATGATGGACAGGACATCCGTCGCACTGATTTTCTCCGCCAAAGCCGGAGCAATCGCAACGTGCCCGGCAATCACCCCGTTCTGGCCGGGCTTCTCGCAGCCGTGGGCCAGTCCCATCTAGGCCGCGAGGCCTGCCAACACGATCACTCCTGCTGCCATCCCAATGACTCTGGTCGTGTCCTTCGCCATCTTGTGCCTCTCTGCTGGCCGGCGTCTGCCTGGCGCGCTGACCGGCGGCAGACCGGTGAGGGCATTATAGCGATGTGACGACTCATGGGAAGGATGGCGTTTACGCGAGGGTCAGGCTGAGGTATGATTGGGCGCCGCTGGAGAAGCAACGATGGCTGCCAACCCCGGTTTTCAACTGAGCTTCGATGTGAAGGGTCGCACGTGCCTGGTCCTCGGAGGGGAGGACGAGGCGGCGGAGAAGGCACAACGGCTACTGGATGCGGGTGCGCGCGTCATCGTGATCAGTCCGACCTTGAATGAGGCGCTGCGAACGCTGGCGTCTTCAGCCAAGGTGCTTCACCGAGGACGACTGTTCAGGGCCACAGACACGGAAGGGGTCCTGTTGGTGGTGAATACGCTTCGGGGCGATCCTGACTTTTCACGCTCCCTGTACGACCTGGCCAAGAAGGAGCGGTTTCTACTTTGCTCGACCGATCAACCTGAAGTTTCGACGGTCATGATGCCGGCCCTGGTGAGCCGCGGATACCTCCGGCTTGCGATCAGTACCAGCGGGGTTGCCCCGGCCCTCGCCAGCCACCTGCGCGAGCAGCTCGGCGATCTCTTTAATGATGAGTTTCGGAGGTTCCTGGAGTGGTTGGCTGCGATTCGGGATGAAACCCAGCAAGCCGAACCGGACGCGGAACGGCGGCGCGCGCGGTTGCGCGAGGCCGTCGAAGGGTTCCGCCTCACGGGGCGCATCGAGTATCCGAAGGCCTGGCTGGAGGAGCGGGAGAAACCGTAAGGGGTGAAAAGGAATTGACTCATTGACGATTGAATGATTGGATCATTGACCGGATCAGTAAGTCAATCACTCCATGACTCAATGAATCAATTCTGTTGTGGAGGAACCATGGTCCTGCTCGAATTCAGTATGTCGCCGCTCGGCAAGGGGGAGAGCGTCGGGCGATACGTGTCGCGGTCGCTCGATATCATCGACAAAAGCGGGCTCGATTATCGCCTGAATCCGATGGGCACCGTCTTGGAAGGGGAGTGGAGTGACGCATTCGAGGTGGTGCGGCGCTGTTTCGAGCGTATGCGGAAGGATTGCAATCGGATCTCTTGCACGATCAAGGTGGATTATCGCAAGGGCCACCGCGGGAGATTATCCAGCAAAGTCGCCAGCGTCGAGAAACATTTGAAGCGGAAACTTAAAGCTTAAGTGTAGGAGAGGGTGACCGGACTACACCCCTGATCAAAAGACCGAGAACTTAAAGTATTTCGTTGGGTTTTTCTTCACATCTGCTAGAAACTCTTCCATCTGGGTGAGCAGTTTGTCGGCCCGGACATAGAGCTCATCTCTGGTGATCAACTTGCCGACGGTCCCCTCGCCGTTCTCCACTTTGCTGAGCAGTTGCTCACTGCGTTTGGTCAGCGTCTCAAGCCGTTTGTAGAGGGCCGGATCGGACAGTTTGACCAGCGTGCCGTCCTGATTGTTCAGTTTGGCGGCCAGTTCGGTCAGCTCTCGCACGGCCTGGTTGGCTCGGTTGTAGAGCTCGGTGTCAGAGACCAGGCGACCGACAGTGCCTTCCCCGCGCTCGATCTTGTTCAGCACCGCAATACTCTTGTCTGAGGCCACCTCCAGATTCTGCAGGACCCGCTGGGACTGGTTATACAGGGACGGATCCGACAACAGCTTACTGACCGTGCCCTTGCCCGCGCTGAGCGCGACCAGAATGTGCTGGAGATCCTGAAGGGCAAGATCAAGACGGTCGATTGTGGCGGTGGCCCCGGATGCAATCCCGGTCAGGTCGGTGTCGGCCACGCCCACCAGCAGCGAGCCGGGCGCCAACGGCGGCTTCGAGGGCGTGCCCGGGAGGATTTCCAGAAACTTATCGCCCAGGAGCCCCATGGGACGGATTCTGACCGAAGCATCCTCCCGAATGTGCATGGCCACGCTTTTCTGCACCGTGAAGATGATCTCCACCATCGGCTGATCCTGGGCGATGGCGATCTGGCGCACATTCCCGACATCGACGCCATTCATTCGGACCGGGCCGCCCACCTTGAGGCCTTGCGTATGGGGCACGGTGGCCCGAAACCGCGTGAGGTTCCGGAAGAGACCCATCCCTTCCTCGAGATTCATGATCATCACCGCCAGGGTGGTCAGGGCTGTCACAATGAGCAGGCCCACCTTGACCTGGCTCCATCTCAGTTGGGTCTGGCGAGTCATGGCGTGCTCCCGTCCTTAGGCCGTGTTCCGCAGTCCCATCACGGTTCGCCGATCTCGGAGGCCGCGAAGGCCTCGGAGTCGAAACATTGACCGTCTGGTTCCAGGAAAGACCGGATGTCCGGATCAGCAGAACTCTGCAGTTCCTTCGGATTCCCCTCGAAGATCATGCGTCCCTTGTGGATCATCACGATGCGATCGGCTACCCGGTACGCGGTGGCCAGGTCGTGGGTGACCACCACCTGGGTGACCCCTTTGCTCTTCAAGAGTTGGATCAGGCGGCTGATCATGCAGGTGTTGATCGGGTCCAGGCCTGCGGTCGGCTCGTCGTACAGAATGATCCTCGCCCCACTGGCGAGCGCCCGGGCGATCCCGACCCGTTTCTTCATACCCCCGCTCAGCTCGGCCGGCATCTTGTCGATGGCGTACTCGAGGCCGACGAACTGGAGGCTATCACGAACGGATTTCTCGATCATCGCGTCCGACAGGCGACCTTGCTCCCACAGCCGATATCCCACGTTCTCCCGCACGGTCAGGGAGTCGAACAGAGCTGCACCCTGAAAGACCATGGCCATGCGCTGCCTGACCTCAGTGAGGTTGCGCTCGCGCGTGGCCGTGATGTCCTGCCCGTCTATGAGAAGACTTCCCCGGTCAGGCCGGTACAGGCCTAGGATGACGCGGAGGATCGTCGTCTTGCCGGAGCCGCTCCCGCCCAGAATCACCTTGGTCTCTCCGGCAGGGACGCTGAGCGAGATCTCCTTCAAGACCTGCCGCTCGCCGAGCGTCAACCAGACGTCTGTGAGAGTAATCATGCTCGCACCCTGGTGACCATCACGGAAATGCCATGAACAACTTGGTCAAGAAGAAGTCGCACGACAGGATCAGGATCGAAGAGGACACCATCGACTGGGTGGTGGATATTCCCACGCCGACGGTTCCACCTTTGGTATTCAACCCCGCATAGCAACCCACCATGGCGATCAGAAAGCCGAAGACGGCGGGTTTGACCAGACCCACGAACATATCGCGCGGCGCCAGCGCTTCAAACGCCCAGGTCCAGTAAAAATAGGAATCGATGCCGAGGTACAGGCGCGCGATCAGCCATCCCCCGAAGATGGCGACCCCGTTTGTGATGATCGTCAACACCGGAATCATCAAAACACAGGCCACGAGCCGAGTTGTGACCAGTTTCTGAATGGGGTCGGTCCCTTCGGCGCGAAGCGCATCGATTTGCTCGGTGACCTGCATCGAGGCCAACTCGGACGCGATGCCGGATCCAACCCGGCCGGCGATCATGAGCGCGGCGAGTACCGGGCCGAGTTCCCGCACCACGGAGGTGCTGATCAGCCGTGAGACGTAGATGGTCGCACCGTAAGGTTCCAACTGGACCGCCCCCTGCAGTGCCAGCACCATGCCGGTGAACATCCCGGTCAGGACGACGATGAACAGCGAGCCGACTCCGATCCGGTCGATCTGCAGGATCGTCTCCCGGATATGCCGGGGAATGTACGCCAGGCCGGCGACGGCTCTGGCGCACAAGAAGGCAAACTCTTGTACGACGAGCACCCCGCCGATCAGCCTGGCTTTGAGATGGACCTCGTGCGTGGTCATCGAGCGTCGCGTCAGAAATAAGCGTCAGTCGTATTATACCTGGTATGCAGGCCTGGCAACAGGACAAGTGGACATCATGGTGGGTCCGGCGGGGTATGACGATACACCCGCGTGACGCGCGGCCCGATGGCGCAGAGTACCTCGTAGGGGATGGTGCCTGACCAGATCGCCAGGTCGGTTGCGGAGATGCGTTCGGCACCCTGCTGCCCGATCAGGGTCGCCTCATCGCCCGGCCGGGCATCGGGGATCTCCGTGACGTCCGCCATGGTCATATCCATGCACACGCGTCCCACCAGATTGGCACGACGACCGCGGATCAGCACGGCGCTCTTGTTGGAGAGCGATCGGCTGTAGCCGTCGGCGTACCCGATCGGCAGGACTGCGATCCGCGAGGGGCGCGATGCGATGTACGAACGATTGTAGCTGACGCTCTGGCCGGGCGCCACGTTGCGGATCTGGACCAATTTGGTATGGAGGCTCAGCACCGGTTTGAGGAGTGGAGCGGTCCCGCAGCGCCGGGCGGTATGGTAGCCGTAGAGCATGATGCCGGGACGGACCATCGAGAAATGTGCCGCGGGATAGCAGAGGATCGCGGCGCTGTTGGCGGCATGAACCAGCGGAATCGAGATCCCGGCGGTTTCGAGCTGGCGCAGCACTGACCGGAATCGCGTGAGTTGCTCCGTGGTGTAGGCCTCATCATCGCTGTCCGCGTCGGCCAGATGGGTCATCAGGCCCTCGAGGCGGAGCGGGCCTTTGAATGGGGGCGATTGGATGACGGTGAGAACGTTCTCAGGCGCCAGGCCGAGACGGCCCATCCCCGTGTCCACCTTGATGTGAACGGCGTAGGGCTCGGGTTGCGACCTCGCCACCCGGGCCAATTCGCCGACGGTGGCGGGGTCGTACACCACCGGCGTCAGACCGTAGGCGATGAGGTCGGGAAGCTGTCCGGGGAAGAGCGCGCCCATCACCACAATCGGGGCGCGAATGCCGGCTTCTCGCAGCGTGACACCCTCCTCGACGGTAGCCACTCCCAAGCGGGTGATCCCCGCCTCCGTGAGGGTGTGTGAGACCATCACTGCACCGTGCCCGTAGGCGTCGGCTTTGACGACGGCGAGAATCTGGCAGGGTGCGGGCAGACACTGGCGGGTCAGCGCGAGATTGTGCGCCAGGGCGAGGAGATCTATCTGGGCGATGGTCGAGGGAGGGCCGGTGGTGGAGGAGCGGGGTCCGGTCGGAGCCTGATCAGACATCAAATTTCGAAGATCTCCTCCTCCTTCTTCTTCAGGATCTGGTCCACTTTTTCGACATATTGATCGGTCAGCTTCTGAATCTCGGCTTCGGCCTTCCGCAGGTCATCCTCGGACATCTTGCCGCTTCCTCCCCGTGCTTCTTGCAGAGTTTGGCCAGGTCTTTGCGCCGCTCTTCGCTCAGGGGAGGGATAGGGATGCGGATCACCTTCCCGTCATTGGAGGGCGTCAGGCCGAGCCCGGAGGCCAGCAGGGCCTTTTCAATTTCCCGGATAAGGGGCGGCTCCCAAGGCTGGACGGTGATCAAGCGGGGCTCGGGAACGGCCAGGTTGGCGACCTGTTTGAGCGGTGTGGCCGTCCCGTAATAATCCACTTTGATCCCGTCCAGGAGAGTCAACGAGGCCCGGCCGGTGCGAAGGCCGCCCAGTTCGCGTTTGAGATGCTCGATGGCGGCGTCCATGCGTCCGGTGGCTTTCTGTCTGGTTGCGCTCGGCATGGCCAGGGCTCCTCTCGGTTCTCATCAACTGGCGGCTGTCACCAGCGTGCCGATCTTATCGCCCTGCACGATTCGTTTCAAGTTGCCGGGTTCTTTCAAGTTGAAGACGATCAGCGGGAGGTTGTTGTCCATGCAGAGGGTGATGGCCGTCGAGTCCATGACCTTCAAGTGCTTGTTGAGGATTGACAGGAACGGCAGTTCGGCGAACATCTTGGCCGTGGGGTGCGTGACGGGATCGGCCTCGTAGATCCCATCCACCTTGGTGCCTTTCATGATGACCTCGGCGCCGATCTCCATGGCCCGGAGCGCCGCGGCCGTGTCGGTGGAAAAGTAGGGATTGCCGGTCCCGCCCGCGAAGATGACCACGCGTTTCTTTTCGAGGTGTCGGATGGCGCGCCGGCGGATGTAGCCCTCCGCGAGCTGGCGCATCTCAATCGCGGATTGCACCCGCGTCATGATGCCCTTGCCTTCAAGGGAGTTCTGAAGGGCCAGGGCATTGAGCATGGTGGCCAACATGCCCATGTAGTCGGCTGACGCCCGTTCCATGCCGGTGGCGCTCGCCGCGATCCCGCGGAAGATGTTACCGCCGCCGATGACGATGGCGATCTCCACGCCCAGCTTCGACACCGAGCCGATCTCATCCGCCAGACTTTCCAGGACGGCTGGTTCAATGCCGTAGCCTTGGGCACCGGCGAGAAGCTCCCCGCTGATTTTGAGGAGGACCCGCCGATATTTTGAGGCAGTCATTCTTGGCCCAATTGATAGCGTGTGAATCGCCGGATCGTGATGTTCTCGCCGATTTTAGCGATCTTCTGTGCCAGCAGATCCTTGATCGTGACCGTGGGGTCCTTGATGAAGACTTGTTCCAGCAGGCAACTTTCCTGGTAAAACTTTTCGAGCTTGCCCTCGATGATCTTGGGCCAGGCCGCCGCCGGCTTTCCCATTTCCTTAGCTTGCGCCTGGTAGATCGACTGTTCTTTCTCCAGGAGACGAGCGGGGATGTCCTCGCGCTTCACGAAGGACGGACTGGAGGCGGCGATCTGGAGGGCAATGTCCTTGACGAAGGACTGGAACTCCTCGTTCCGCGCAACGAAGTCCGTTTCGCAATTCAGCTCGACCAGTACCCCGATGCGATTCCCCGGATGCACGTACGCGGCGATCAGGCCTTCGTTGGTTTCGCGCCCGGCCTTCTTCTGCGCCGCCGCGAGGCCCTTCTGGCGGAGGTGCTCGATGGCCTTTTCGATGTCGTTGCCGGATTCGACCAGGGCCTTCTGACAATCCAGAATGCCGGCTCCGGTCTTCTCGCGGAGTTCCTTCACTAACGTGGTGTTGCCTGCCATGCGTGGTCCTCTCTCTTTGCGAGAATGGATGGGTCTCTGTGGTGCGTCTCGCTGAATCGCCTCAGGCGGTGGGCACGCTCTCCAGGCCGAGGGGAACGGGGCGAGCGGACCGCAAATCTCCGGGCATAGTGGCAACGGGGATCGCGTCTGGCTTCTCGGCCTCCTCGCGCTGGGCTTTCAGGTGTGCCCCTTCAATGCAGGCATCGGCGATGCGCGAGGTAATGAGCTTAATGGACCGGATGGCGTCGTCATTGCCGGGGATCGGATAGTTGATGCTGTCGGGGTCGCAGTTCGTATCCACGATCGCCACCACCGGAATGCTCAGGCGGTTGGCCTCCTGGACGGCGATGCGCTCGATGCGGGTATCCAGCACAAAGACGCACCCGGGAAGGCCGTTCATATTCTTGATGCCGCTCAAGCTCTTCTCGAGCTTGAGCCGCTCCTTCTCCATCTGGCTGACTTCCTTCTTGGTCAAGCGTTCATGCGTACCGTCGGTCAGCGCCGCTTCAAACTTCTTGAGCTTGTCAATGCTCCGGCGAATGGTTTGAAAATTGGTCAGCATGCCGCCGAGCCAGCGTTGGTTGACATAGAACATCCGGGATCGCTTCGCCTCTTCCTCCAGAATGTCCACGGCTTGACGCTTGGTGCCCACGAACAGCACGGATTCGCCCGCGGCTACGGTGTCCCGGACGAACGCGTACGCAATCTCGAAGCGATGGACGGTTTGCTGAAGGTCGACGATGTAGATGCCGTTGCGCTCACCGAAGATGTACCGCTTCATCTTCGGGTTCCAGCGGTTGGTCTGATGTCCGAAATGAACCCCGGCTTCCAGCAATTCTTTGATCGTGATCACTGTCTCACCTCCTTTCCTCGCTTGCGGAGCACCCGTGTCATGCGGGCGAGAAGTCTCTCTCCCCTTCTTCCCAAGCTGCGTGGCGTGCAGTCACGCCAATACGAATTTGATGAGCATGCCGGCCGGCGGCCGACCGTTGATGGATCAGGAGTCCCGGAGGATCCAGATGAATCTGTAAAGCCTTGGAAAACTAACACAGTTCGACGGGCTTTGCAAGCGCAGGCCGGATGACTCCGGCATCATCTGCTTATGAACGATAGGAGGCGTTGATCCTGACATAGTTGTAGGAGAGGTCGGTGGTCCAGAGCCGAGATTGAGCCCTTCCTTGACCAAGGTCCACGGTGATGGTGAACTCCTGCCGACGAACGATTTTTGTGAGGCGTCGTTCCGCGGCCGGGCCGAGACCCGCACCTCCCTTGACGATGGCGACTCCGTCGAACGACAGTCGGATCTTCCTCGGATTGACGCCGACGCCGGCCCGTCCGATGGCGGCCATGATGCGACCCCAATTGGCATCTTCCCCGAACAGGGCGGTCTTTACCAAGCATGAGGTCGCTACAACCTGAGCGACGCGACGAGCGTCGGCCGGAGACCGCGCTCCGACGACGAGTATCTGGACGACCTTGGTCACGCCTTCGCCATCTCGGCACACCTGCATCGCAAGCGAATGGCAGGCGTGATCCAAGAGGCGCCGGAATGCGGCGAAACCCGGGGAGCCGGCTCGGAGGGTCGGATTGCCGGCCATGCCGTTAGCCAGGCAGAGCACCGTATCGTTCGTGCTGGTATCGCCGTCCACCGAAATGCAGTTGAAGGACCGGTTGACCGCGTGGCGGAGGCTCTGTTGCAGGGCAGACTGTGCGATGGCCGCGTCGGTACTCAGATAAGCGAGCATGGTGGCCATGTCCGGATGAATCATGCCGGCACCCTTCGCCATCCCGCCCACCGTCACCAGGCGCCCGGCAATCCGGTCCTGGACCGCGACCTCTTTGATCCGTTGATCCGTGGTCATGATCGCGCGCGCGGCCTCGCGACCGCCGCTCCGGCGCAACCGCTGCAGTAGGACCGGCAGACTGCGCCGGATACAGGACATCGGCAGGGGCTGTCCGATGACCCCGGTGGATCCGACGAACACGGTGCGAGGACGCGCGTCCAGGCGCCGAGCGACGAGCCGCGCCATCTCCTCCGCATCGGCGAGCCCGCGCGGACCGGTGCACGCATTGGCGTTGCCGCTGTTGATGATGATCGCGCGGCCCGTCCGGTGTCGAAGGTGCAGCCGGTCCAGAACCACCGGGGCGGCCGGGAGCCGGTTTCGAGTGAAGAGGCCTGCGATCGGTCCTGCCCGTTCCGACACAAGGAGCGCAAGGTCGCGGATCCCCCGCTTCTTGATTCCGGTGGCGATCCCCGCCGCCAGGAACCCCAGCGGGGCCGTGATGCCTCCAGCGAGTGTCTTCATGTGCGCGTGGCTCTGGTATGGTCGGAAGGGAGTCGAAAGCAGTGCTGTGAGGTCACGGATACACTCCGGGCGCGACGAGGCCCATTTCTTCAGGGAGTCCCAGCATGATATTCATGGCCTGAATGGCCTGACCCGCCGCTCCCTTGACGAGATTATCCAGAGCGGCGACGGTGACCACCCAGCCAGTTCTGGTATCCGCAAAGACCGAGAGGTCGAGGTAATTGGACCCGCGCACGTGGCGAGGGTTGGCCGAGGTGTCGCCTTGCTGCAAACGTACGAAGCGTTCTCCTTTGTAGTAGTCCCGGTACAGCGCGCGCAGTTCGTCCGCACCGGTGGAGGCCCGCTTGAGCCGGGCATAGGCCGTGCTGAGGATGCCGCGATTCATGGGGACGAGGTGAGGCGTAAACGCGACCCGCAGGGTCGCGGCCTCGCCGGTGCGCCCGGTCGCGGGTGACCCAGCGCCGCCGTGTGCGACGAGCGCGCAGAGCTCCTGCTCGATTTCCGGAATGTGGCGATGCTGCCCAATCTTGTAAGCCTCCACGGAGTCGTGCGCTTCCGGAAAATGGTAGGGCAGCGCGGGACTGCGGCCCGCTCCGGAGATGCCGGACTTCGCGTCCACGACGATGGTGTCGAGATGGATGAGCCCACGACCCACGAGCGGAGCCAGTTGGAGGATCGCCGCAGTCGGATAACAGCCGGGGGAGGCTACCAAACGAGCCGTGCGGATAGCTGTCCGGTGGAGCTCCGGGAGGCCGTAGACGGCCTCTTTCAGAAGATCGGGGTAGGGATGGGAGGTCTGATACCAGGTCTCGTAGGCCGCGGCCTCTTTCAGTCGGTAGTCGGCGCTGAGATCCACGACCCGCTTGCCGGCTTTGAGACAGGCAGCCACAGGCGCGAGCGAATGCGTGTGGGGGAGAGCCATGAACAACAGATCCGCCCGGCCGGCGATCGTCTCCGGCTGCAGCGTTTCGAACGACAGCGAGAGGGTCGAGGCGAGGTGAGGAAAGACGGCAGAGACCGGCCGCCCGGCGGATTGCTCCGACGTCACCGCGACGATCTCTGCGCGCGGATGCCCGACGAGTAACCGCAAGAGTTCGGCGCCCGTATACCCGCTGGCACCCATTACCGCGATCTTGGCTTTTGCTTGAGGGTCCACGATGCCATCCTGAACCGGCTCGACTAGTTTGACGCGCGGTCACCCGCCGGCTGGCGCCACCCATAAAAAAGGGAAGGCCGCAGGGCCTTCCCTTGTTCTGGTCGAAGCCCGCGCCTTTAGCGCTTGGAGAATTGGAACCGCTTCCTGGCTCCCTTCTGCCCGTACTTCTTGCGCTCCTTCACTCGAGAATCTCTCGTGAGGAGACCTTCCTTCTTGAGAGGCTCCCTGAGCGAGGGGGTCATCGTGACCAGCGCCTTGGCAATCGCATGCCGGAGCGCGCCGGCCTGGCCGGTCGTGCCGCCCCCGCAGACCGTGGCCCGCACGTCATACTTCCCGGCCGTCCCGCTGACTTCGAAGGGATACTGGATCAGGCTCCTGAGTGAGGCTCGGGGAAAATACTGTTCCAACGGTTTGGTATTCACGACCAGTTGCCCGCCGCCGGCAGAGAGCCAAGCCCTGGCAATGGCGTTCTTCCGTTTGCCGGTCGCATACTGTACTGCTGCTGCCATGCTCTCGTGCCTCCTGATTGCCTGTCCGTTCGGCCAGCCCGTCTCGCCCCTTAGAGCGCAAGCGGCTCCGGACGCTGGGCTTGATGGGGGTGCTCCGTGCCGGCATAGACCTTCAGTTTGCGGGCCATCTGTTTTCCGAGGGAGTTCTTGGGCAGCATGCCCTTGATGGCTCGCTCCAACAGCGCGGTTGGTTTTTTCGCCAGCAGATGCTCAGCCGTCACGGACTTGAGGCCCCCGGGGTAGCCGGTGTGGTGAATATAGACCTTCGTCTTGAGTTTGCCCGCGGTGAGGCGGACCTTGCCCGCGTTGACGATGACGACGTGATCTCCCGTGTCCACGTTCGGCGTAAACGTCGGCTTGTGTTTACCTCGCAACAGAATGGCCACACGGGCAGCCAGCCGGCCCAAGGTTTTCCCCTCGGCGTCAACGAGGTACCACTTCCTGACCACGTCCGCCGGTTTTGCGAGATAGGTTCCCATGCCCGTTCCGGTTCCCCCCTCACTCGCGCGTCTAGACCTCGTACTTCCCCAGGTTCTTGGTCCCTAACTTCTCCAACAAGGCATCAAGGTTTCCCCCACCCCGGCGCTTGAGCACATCCTGAGTGACATAAATGGGGCTGTTGGTCCTCAAGGCCAGGGCAATCGCGTCGCTCGGCCTCGAATCCACCGTCCGCTCCTCGCCGCGAGCGACGAGATGCACGGCGGCGTAGTAGGTGTTGTTCTTCACATCCGTCACGACCACGCGCAAGATCTTGATGTTCAGATGATCCGCAAAGCTGCGGATCAGGTCATGACTCATGGGTCTGGGTGTGGGAATTCCCTCCATGGCCATCTTGATGGCGGTGCCTTCTGCCGTTCCGACCCAGATCGGCAGAATGTCGGCATGCTGCTCGTCTTTGAGGATGACGATCTGGGTCTCGGTGTTGGGGTCGGGCAGGACTCCATGCACCTTCAGTTTGACCAGATCAGCGAGTTCCGTATGTTCCATGACGGTTGTGTGGTTGTTCAGTACGGGAGGGCTCGTCGGTCTGCTGGTCCTAGACCCGCATCCTGTTCAACTCAGCTTCCCGCACGAGCTGAATTCGGCCGGTGGCGTTCTCGCCTGGCTACGATTCGTACTTGCCGAAGTCCTCGGGCTTCAGGTTCTCCAACCAGTGGTCCAGTTCCTCAGACGCCTGTTTGCGGAGGACTTCCTCCTGAGCGAAAATGGGAGTGCTGGTTCGCAAGGCGAGCGCGATCGCGTCGCTCGGCCTTGAATCAATCGAGAATTCGGAATCCTCGTGCATCAGATGGATCTTCGCGTAATACGTGTTTTCAACCAGGTCGGTGACCACGACGCTGATGACCTTCGCCTCGACGCTGTCCAGGAGCGACTTCATCAGATCGTGGGTCATGGGCCTCGGGGCGGCAATTCCCTCCAGGGCGAAGCTGATCGCGCTGGCTTCAGACTTGCCGACCCAGATCGGCAACATCTCTCCCTGGTCCTCCTCCCGGAGAAGCACGATGTAGGCGTTGTTATAGGGGTCGAACATCAGACCCCGAACTTTCATCTGTGTCAGCATGAGAGCACGCGCCTCGTCCCGAGCGAGGGACTGGGCTCGCGGCCGGCTGCCGGCCGTGCATTCGGCGTGACTCTACCATTGATGTTTGCGATTTGTCAACGAAACCGGGCTGGTCGCTGGGGAACACGTGATGTGCAGGGGAGCCGCTACGGCAGATGATCGAGGTCAAATGCCTGACCGGAAATCTCCGCAGACGCGTGGGTGGCCAATCTCAGCAGGGCCTCCGCCGGGACTGACGGGGTGCGAAGCCCAGTCGGATCTTCCTGCGGGTAGGCTTCCGCGCGCATGGCGGTACGTGTCGCGCCGGGATTGAAGGTCAGGGCGATGACGTGGACAGATCGTAATTCATCGGCCAGCACCTGTATCAGGCCCTCTACGCCAAATTTTGACACCGCATAGGCTCCCCACTCGGCGCGTCCGGCCCGTCCAACCGACGAAGAGATGGTGATGATGCATCCTCCTCGCTGGGAAGCCATGATCCGGGAAGCGGCTTGGGTCACGTAGAATGTGCCGGTCAGATTGATCCGCAGGACCTGGTTCCACTTCTGCTCCGGATAGTCGATGAGCGGACGTCGCGGGCCCAGGATCCCGGCATTATTGATCAGGAGATCCAGCCGCCCGTAGCGATCCACTGCAAACCGAATGAGCGATCGGGCCTGCCGCGCCGAGCTGATGTCCGTGACCCGCGCCTCGGCGAGCCCGCCGGCCGCCCGGATGGCGTCACGGGCTGCCAGGAGTTCGCGCCGGGTCCTGGCGCACAAGACGACTTTGGCTCCCTCGCGAGCAAACAGCTCGGCGGTCGCCCGGCCGATGCCGCGGCTGGCACCGGTGATGATCGCGACCTTGTTGGCCAGTTGACCGGGTCGGGAGACCTGGACTCGGCCGCCCGGAATGGGGGCTAGGGGAAGCTCCCTCTTCGGGAGTCGGGATGCGTCGGGGTTGGACCGTTGAGCCAAGGCGTCGACGCTCAGAGGATAGCGCGGGGCCGGCCTACTGCGGAGGCCGGTAATTCTGCTGGAGTTTGGCCGTATCCACGGCTTCCCCGAGCTTGAGGAACGCCCGCATCTGCTTCTTGACCAATTCGCGGCCGCTCTCCTCGCCCAGGTTGACCTGATATTCGTTGATCACCATCACCCGCATGCCTTCCCACTCGCGCCAGCAACTCTTGCAGACATTCGCTTTGATCTCTCCCTCCATCCGCCCGAGGAAGAGGGTGTCGGTGATCGCTTCGCCGGCTTTCCCGCATTTCACACATTGCACTTGGGCCATGGATCTTGCCCTCCCGGTGATGAGGCTCGGTCCCGATCTTGCCTCGGTAGAAACGGGCCCTTAAGAAACGCAAACATTGTAGCACTGGCCTTCCTCGAAATAAAGGAGGCAACAGGCGCGAGCAGGGCAGGGTCAGGCTAAGGTCAAGGTCGCGGTTCAGGCGGTACAGACTGAAGTGACGACCCCCTGAACATTGGCCGCGACCATTCTGGCCGATTGACCGTCTGAGGGGATCATGCTAGAAAGACTCGGCTGCCCGGATGGCGGAACTGGCAGACGCGCCAGACTCAAAATCTG